>CACXGK010000252.1 GCA_902767115.1 uncultured Ruminococcus sp. | reverse complement strand
CTGCCAAAGCCACATAGTGGCTTTGGCGGCTGCTGCGCAGCCTGCAAAGCACAACATTGTTGTGCTTTGCAATAGAGGGCAGTATATGGGGTTTGGGAGGCGCTCAGGAAAGGCGGCGAACGCTGTCACGTTCAATGATCGTGCCGTTGATCGTGATGCGTTCCGGACGGCGTTCCGGATGCAGGATCCGCTTTCGGATCTGCGCCGCACTGGCGGACGCCATTTCGTCCTGGTCGATCGAATAGGTCGTGATACCGACGGTGGACATCTCGGAGAGAATATAGTTATCAAATCCGACGATCGAAATATCCTCCGGCACACGAATGCCCATGGCGGACAGCTTTGTGAAAACAGTGTACGCCGTGAAGTCACAGTTGCAGACAAGTCCGGTCGTGGTACTGCGAATATCGGACGGCAGAACGATATTGCTCATCCCGTCCGGTCCCCTGTCGGAGATCACCATATCAGGTGTCACCTCGATGCCGGCATCCGTCAGCGCACGGCAGAAGCCGAAGTAACGATCCGTGATGCTGCTCGTGGAGCCGATGGTACCGACAAATTTGAGCCTGCGATGCCCACGGCGCAGCAGATAGCTTGTCATATCGCACATTCCCATGTACCCGGCAGAGATCACCGTGTCACACTGCATCCCGACCTCATAGGTGTCCAGCAGCGTGTACGGTACGCCAAGTCCTGCGATCATGCGCAGGTAAGCCGGGCTGAGCTTGCCCATGACGATGATGCCCTGCACACGGTTTTCCAGCAAGACCCTTGGGATCACTGTGCCTTCTTCATCCTCAGTGCTGATGACCTCCAGCATTCCGAAATCCTTGCCAGCGGTCAGGTGCGTCAGCAGACGCTCGTAGAGACTCCAATAAAATGAGGTGCCCCTTGCCAGGTACCGGGAGGACGTCAGGATGCCGATCGAAAAACCGGTCGGCTCTGCACCCTTCATCACGTAGCCAAGCTTTTCGGCGGTGCGGATGACCTCCGCCCGCAGCTCCTCGCTGACGCCATCCTTGCCACGCAGCGCCTTGGAGACTGTGACAATGCTCACACCAAGGCGCTCCGCAATGTCAGCCATTCTGATGTTTTTTGCCATAGTTTGTTCATCCCTTCTGCATATCCTTCTGATTTACTTTGTATTTCATGTCATTTACGTAATTCACATTTATATTATAACATAGATTTACTTAAATTGCAATAGGATTTTCACAAAAAATTAACTGATAGAATAATTTTGATTTTTATATTGTGAAATTAGCACAAATTTTATCGTCATAATGCACAAAACCATTCAAAACCACTTGAACAATTAGCTAAATTCATGTATAATATAATTGACAGTTTAAGTAAACAAGTGTGCGAGTCTGCACCGCACCGATAAAAGAAAACTGATCCAATACAAGGAGGAAGATGTATTATGAAGAAGCGCAGTTTTGCTGGGATCCTCGCCGCTGCAATGGTGATGAACACCCTGCTCGCAGTCCCCTTCACCACCAGTGCTATGGAAACCGTGAAGGTTGAGGCTGAGGATGCCGGCAACACACTGGAGAATGATGCCAAAGTCGAGAAGGCACAGTCCGGTTATTCCGGTGACGGCTACGTTCACCTGGAGGACAACAGCAAGACCACACCGACTATTACTTTTAAGGTAGACATCCCGGAGGCTGGCAAGTACGAGATCCGTTTCGGCTATATGGCTCCCTACGGCACCAAGCGTGGTACCGTTTCCGTCAACGGCGAGCAGCAGGGCGAGGCAGTTTTCGAGGAAAGCGAAGCATTCGGCGAAGTCAGCTTCGGCAAGGCTGAATTCAAGAAGGGCGAGAATACCATCACCCTCGCAAGCACCTGGGGCTACACCATCATCGACTATGTGACTGTCGGCGATTACGTTGCACCGGAGCGTCCGGCGATCACGGCTTCCCACAAGGCACTGTCTGACCCGGATGCGACCGATGGCGCAAAGCAGATCTTTGCTTATCTGCACAGCGTGTACGGCGAGCACATTCTCTCCGGTCAGCAGGAAATCTATAAGTACGGTCCGCACGACATCGAGACCGAGTTCAATTACATCAAGGACAAAACCGGCAAGCTCCCGGCGATCCGTGGTTTCGATTACGGTAACTTCTGCTGCCCGGCATTCGGCAGCGATGACGGCTCCACCGAGCGTGTGCTTGCATGGGCTGAGCAGGGCGGTCTTTGCACGGCGTCCTTCCACCTGAACGTTCCGACGGATTTCGCAAGCTACACCATCGGCGACAAGATCGCTTGGGATCAGACCACGTATTCGCAGAAAACCGATTTCTCCCCTGCCAAGGCTGCGACCGAGGGCACCAAGGAGAACCAGTACTACACCCAGGCACTCGATACCCTGTGTGAGGAGTTTGCGAAGCTCCAGGACAAGGGTGTTACCATTCTGTGGCGTCCGCTGCACGAGGCTGAAGGCGGCGGTGGTGAGAACGGCTCCTGGTTCTGGTGGGGTCGTGAGGGCTCTGCGGCTTACCGCCAGCTCTATCAGTATACCTATAAGTACATGACCGGCAAGGGTCTGCATAACCTCATCTGGGAGTGGAATTCCTACGATTACAGCTCCTCCGCAAACTGGTATCCGGGCGATGCGTATGTCGATATCATCGGCTATGACAAGTACAACTGCACCGACTGGAGCACCGGCAAGGCTGTGGTTTACCACAACACCAATCCGGAGACTGACATCTTCTACAACATGATGGCTCGTTACGGCAACACCAAGATGGTTGCCCTCATGGAGTGCGACAGCTTCTCCACCCTTTCTGAGATCACCTCTGAGAAGGCTGGCTGGCTGTACTTCATGCCGTGGTATGACGGCGGCAGCGATGATACCAACTTCCTGTCGAACCCGATGTTCAACACCGAGGAGGATCTCATCGAGATGTACCAGTCCGATTACTGCATCACCCTCGATGAGCTTCCGGATTTCACCAAGATCGAAGTGACCGACGAGACCAACGAGATCGTCAATACCGAGCCGGCTGAGAAGAAGGAAGGCCACGCTGATATTGTTACCGATGCAAAGGGCGTTACCACCGTTGACTTCCCGAAGGCGTCCGATACGGTTGTTCTCGATGTTGACGTGACCAAGGCTGCAAGCGGCGGTCTGGGTACCTCTATCGAATACAACGGCAAGTACTACTGGGTCAATGTGACCTGGGCTGCGGATAAGTCCGGTCAGGTCGAGGTCGTTCTCAAGGACAACGTTCTGAACGTGACCGAGGGTCCGGATCCGGTTGAGGATGAGGCGATCGTCAAGGCTGTCATCGACAAGGTGAGTGAGCAGAAGTCCTTCCAGTTCCAGGTTTGGGAGGGTGACGCTACCCTGACAGACGCATGGATCAAGGAGTCCGGCGAGAAGGATCCGGAGGAGCCTTCCGAAGAACCGACTGAAGAGCCGACTGAGGAGCCTTCTGAGACTCCCACAGAAAAGCCGAGTGAAGAACCTGCTTATCTGGATATTCTCGAATACAAGCTGAGCGACCTGGAGAAGGATGCTGACGGCAATCTCATCATTCCGATCGAAGTCGCTGGTGATATCGACAAGATCGTGATCACCGGTACCATTGACTGCGATTCTGATGCTTCCTGGTACTGCGGCGGCGGCGGACTTTGCTTCTCCAACCTCACCGACGATACCGTCAATACCTTCTGGGGCTTCAAGAGCTTCCAGTTCAATAAGGGCGACACGGAAGTCGTAGTCAAGTTCGACGGCAAGTTCACAAAGCCTGGTAAGACAGATGCTGAGAATGAGGAGGTCAATGCAACTTATGCAGACGATCAGATCCTGTTCCAGGATTGGTGGAGAGCTTCTGAGACCGATGAAGACGGTGCAGATGTCACACTGACCTATGACACCATCACGGTTTACTACAAGGAAGATGTTGGTGAGGAGGTTCCCTCCGAGAAGCCGACCGATAAGCCCACCGAGGAACCCACCGAGGAACCCACTGACAAGCCTTCTGAGACTCCGTCTGAGGATCTCCCGGCTGTCACCAAGTACGGCGACGTTGTTGTAGACGATGTGGTTGACATTATTGACGTTATTGCACTGAACAAGTATCTGCTCGGCGTTAACAAGCTCGAAGCACAGAGCAAGGCAAATGCAGACGTGGATAATAGCGGCAAGCTGGATTCGACGGACTCCCTCAATATTCTCAAGAATGTTGTAGAGCTCATCGACCTGCCGGTAAAATAATCCATGCAGATAGGTTAACTAAGCAGGAGCAGTCATCTGATTGCTCCTGCTTTTCCTGCCATACTAAACGATTACGAAAGTAAAGGGGAGATCGCTATGCCACACAGACAGCACTACGCACCACTCGAAACCATTGAAGGCTATCAGGTTCGTCCCGGACTGTATACCCTTGCTGGTGCCACACCGCTTGGCGATGCTGTCAATTTCACCATTCATTCCGCTAACGCTACCGCCTGTTCCGTGGCGCTCTTTCGCCGCACAGAGGATGAGCCGTTTGCCGTAATACCGATCCCGAAGGATTACCGCATCGGAGACACCTGGTCGATCATGATCTTTGACATTGACATCTACGAGACAGAATATTGCTATCGTCTGGACGGTCCCTATGATCCTGCCAAGGGCTACCTCTTTCGGAAGGAACGCAATATTCTTGACCCATATGCCAAAGCTGTCACCGGACAGAGCGTCTGGGGACGCAAGCCCGGACACCAGTATCACGGGCGTATCGTGGCGGATAATTTTGACTGGGGCAAGTTCAAGCAGCCGGATATTCCCTTCTCTGACCTTGTGATCTATGAGATGCACGTTCGTGGCTTTACGAAGGATATTTCCTCCGGTGTCGTGCATCCGGGCACCTTTGCCGGTATCATTGAGAAGATCCCTTACCTCAAATCTCTCGGCGTCAATGCCATTGAGCTGATGCCGGT
>CACXGK010000251.1 GCA_902767115.1 uncultured Ruminococcus sp. | reverse complement strand
GTGAATTTCAAAAACAGTCCAGTGGACTGTTTTTGGAAGAGGGGCACTTTTTTGCAAAAAAGTGCCCCTTCTTTCGCCTTGAAATGCCTTTCCTGCCGCCTGTAGGCGGCAAAATGGACTTAGCCAGCCGATTCTCACGGCTGGCTTTTTTGTGCTTCTGCAAGCTTCATGCTTGCTTTGTCATCATACATCATGGCGTCCGCATCACGGAACACCTCATCGAAATCAAGCTCCTTGCGGTACTCCCGATACCCGATCGCAACGCTGTATGCCTTGTCCTGAACGGACTGCTTGATGCGGCTGGCAAGCTGTTCGACCTGCTGCTGATTGGCGCCGGGGTAGAGGATCTCGAACTCGTCACCGCCCATCCGGTAAAACCGGCTTCTTGGCGGCAGCACCGCCCACACACTGTCCGAAACGGCAAGGATCGCCTGGTCGCCGGCATCGTGTCCATAGGTGTCGTTGATCTGTTTGAGACCATTCAAGTCCATCGAAATGACATACATCTGATGCCGGGTCAATGACTGGATATCCTTATAAAACGAATGCCGGTTGAGTGCATTGGTCAGCGCATCACGGGTGAGCGTTTGCGTTGCAAAGTACAGGTAATAGAACACGCTGGACATCACCGCCATGCCGCTGATGAGGAAACGGTATTTGAACACCGTATTGAGTATTACGGCAATGATGATGCCGATGCACAGCACCAGCAGGAATAAGCTTTCGCTGCGGTTGCCAAGTCGGTATTTGGTCAGGGATGATGCGAGCACGATCGCCATATACATCGCAGTCAGATAGAAGGGGATGGGGGAGAGCTTGCCGAGATGCACCATGCCCATGTCATCGATGAGGAAGATCCAGTTGGTGAAAATACTGCACACAGACAGCACGATGTTCAGAAGTGCAAGTATCTGCAGCAGGTAGCGTGTGGTTTTCTTGACAACGCCGGTCAGGAAAATAAACGGCAGGATGACCGGACCGCTGACGGAATAGCTGATGGCATTGAAAATGCGCAGCAGGGTGTGGTGCCCGGTGCCTTCAAAGGTGTAAATGCCGATATTGCAGGCGATCATGATCAGAGTGATGCACACGCAGATCAGAAAGGCACCCCGGCGTTTGGCGGAGAGGGTCGAATTGTACAAGATGAAAAACAGCAGCGTCACATCCGAAACGATGATGAGGAAGCTGTCCTGAATGACTTCTTGGATTGGCATAGGCGATCACTCCTAATTGTGTCGATGAGTCGGAGGCGTCTTGTGGTCAGATTACTGCCTGCTGCTGTTCGATCAGGCGGATGAATTCATCCTTCGGAACGGGCTTGGAGAAGTAGTAGCCCTGGAGATAATTGCAGCCGAGCTTTTTGAGAATTTCGATCTGCGCCTCGGTCTCCACGCCTTCCATGAGCGATTTCTTGTGCATCTCGTGAACCATGTCCACGGAGGTTTTCAGCAGAGTCATGCCAAGATCGCTCTTTTCGGCATTCCAGAGGATGCTCTTGTCGATCTTAATGACGTCAGCACCGAGCGAAAAGAGTGCTGTCATATTGGAATAGCCTGTGCCATAGTCGTCGATGGAGAACAGGAAGCCTTCGTTTTTGAGCTGGTCTATGACGCCGGACAGATGGTCGTAATCCTTGGCTGCGACCGATTCGGTGATCTCAAAATTGATGAATTTCTTCCGGATGCCAGCGTCCTCCACGATCTCGTTCATGTGGTCGGCAAAGCCGTCCTTCATGCATTCAAGGATGGAGAGGTTGACATTGATGCACTCCATGCCATGCGATTGCGGAAACCCGGAACAAATGAACTTGCACACCTCTTTGAGCACGAATTCATCGAGCTCATCAATCAGCCCAAGCTGCTCGGCAATGGGAATGAATTCATCCGGGTAGACAGTCCCCAGCTCCTTGCCATGCATCCGCAGCAGCGCTTCGGCGCCGTGCAGGGTCTTGTCGATGTTGTAGGTCGGCTGGTAATACACCTCAAAGCTGCCGTTTTCGAGCCCCTTGGTGACCGCCGCTTCGATCGCCGCATGATGCACGATCCAGTCGAGATCGTCCCCACGGAACACACGCATCTGAACCTCCTCCGGAATCGGGCATTCGGATATGTAGAGCACGTCCTTGAGCGTTTTGGCACGCTTCGGGATGGAAACGACCATGATGCGGGAGGAAAGGAATACATTAGATTCCTCGATGTTCCACGCCCGATCAAACCGTGCAGCGATCTCGTCCGCCAAGCTGTCGATCTCGGCGTCAGTTTTCTGATAGAGCACAACGGCGAATCTGCCATGGGAAATGGAGTAGATCGATGTGCGCTTGACCTTGGTGCTGAGATAATCAGCGATGGCGTTGTTGATGGTATCCCGGTAGATTTTACTGGAGACCATGGTATTGGCAGTCCGGTTGAAGCGGATGCCACGCAGAATGATCACGTGAGCAGGGATGTGATTGCGGATGGATGCCGAAAGGTCAAGGGAAAATGCAGCCGCATTGTACACATTCAGCTCCACATTCTTGCGGTCGTCCTCGTTCTCGATAAAGAGCAGAACGCCGGTAAAGCCCAGTGCTTCCATCAGCAGCTCCACACGCATCGTTCTGGAAATAAGCTGGATCACGATGCCGATGCCCACCAGCAAAAAGCAGATGGTGATGGAGTATTTGCGGTTTTTGGAGAGGATATTCCAGGAGCGCATGGTGAGGATGAACGAGCTGATGATCCACACCTGCGAGAGAATGTACACAACGAGATACTCGCCGATGCCTCGATGAAACTGCCGGTTCTCGTCATACGACCATGCCCAGTGGAACACGGGATTGAGACACAGAAAGACAGTGGTCGCTGCGATCACAACGAATGGCAGGATCTTCAGGACATAGCGCAGGGTAGAGCCGGTATCCTCCCGCCGCAGTCTGCCGCTGACGGAGCGCCCGACAACGAAGGAGATATAATAGTAGAACAATGGCGCTAACAGCGTATGCGTCAGGAAATAGACGAACTGGCAGATCCGGAACGTCAGAAATGCCCGATCGGATGTGGTGATCTGGTCAGCGACCTGGATATTGATGACCTCGCAAAGGGCATCGATGCCGAGAACGCTGAGAATTGCGATATAAATGCGGTTTTGTGCCTTGCCAACGTGGCCGTCCATGACGGTGAATATGATATCCGTCACACAAATCAGCAATGTAGCGATCACGAGCCCAAGACCCAGGTTTGTGTAGTTGATCATGTCAGAGCCTCCATACTATATTGCATAGTGCATCATCTTCATTGAAAAATGCTCCGTTTCGTCAAAAAACAGAGAAGTACACTATTATTATAGCACGTTTTAGTCAATATGTCAAGAATGCGAGATAAAAAGATTTTATAATTGTGTGAAAAATTCATAATTTTGAAACAGCCACGCATAAAAAACGGCTGCGCAATTGGAAAACTGCGCAGCCGCTTGCATGATCTGTGAGTTGCGGTCAATTACTGACCTTCGTGGAAGAAGTAAGGCAGTGCGTCATAAACGTACCATCTTACCTGACCCCACCAGTGAACCTTGCCCTCGCCGACGAGCCAGTAGAGGTTGCCCTTGGAGAAGTCGGAGGTGTAGGTGAAGTACTGGGTCTTGTTGTTCTTGAGGTCTTCCATTTCGGGCTTCATGTTAGGATAAGCGATATCATCGGTGCCGGTTGCGGCAAAGATGAAGTACTCATTCTGCTTCAGACCGAGGGAATCGATCTCAGCGGTGAGCTTGCCCATGCCTTCCCAGTTGTTACCGGACAGCGGCATGAAGTAGCCGACGATGTCCATATCGTGGTCAGCGACGCACCATGTGGACAGACCGCCCATGGAGAAGCCGCCGTAAGCTCTGTGCATTCTGGAAGCCTGGAGATCCGTAAGGGAAGTGGACTTCGCATAGGTGGAGTACTTGCCCTCAACGAACGGAACAACGCTCTGCTTGAACTCATCCCAGAAGTTGCCAGCCTCAGAGCCGGAGCCATTGAAGGTCGGCGTTACAACGATCAGGGGTTCGAGCTCTCCGTTCATGATCATGTGGTCGAGCACGTTACCGAGCTTGACGTCGTTGGAGAAGATGGTGTTCTCATTCTCGCCGCCGCCGTGCATCAGGTAGAAGATGTTGTACTGCTTGTTCGGGTCGTAGCCATACGGCGTGTAAACGTTCAGGCTCTTGGTGCCACGGATGCCGTTGTAGGTCTCCTTGGTGATGGTGCCAGCCTGCGAGCAGGGATTCAGGTAATCGCCGGAAGGCTCGTGATACTTCACAGCGCCGTCATAGTTGAAGTTGGACTTGGGAGCCTCGGTCGGTGCTTCGGTAGGTGCCTCAGTGGGCTCCTCGGTCGGCTCAGGCAGCTCCGGGAAGTGGTCGATCTGCTTATGGATGAATTTGAACAGGGTAATGATGTCGATGATGTCAACACTTCCGTTTCCGTCGTTGTCGGCGGACATTTCATCGTACTTGTTGTCAAAGCCCTTGAGCATACCACGCTTTGCAAGGCTCAGGTCAAAGACATCGACCTCGCCGTCACCGTTGACGTCGCCCTGGAGAGCGCTCTTGCGGATGCGGATATTGGACTGACCGGGGCCAGCGATCTTGGTGCCGTCTACAGCCACGATCACGTCATCAATATAGAAATCAGACTTGCTGTTGGGCATCTCGACATAGAGCACGAGGTCGGATGCGCCGTCCGGGATCTTGTAGGATTCGTTGGTGAGCTGCACCCACTCGCCCTTGGCAGCAGCGCCCTCAGCGATGTGATCGTAGTGGGGCTCGCCGTCGGAACCGGTGTACTGGAGGGACAGATAGAACGAATCTGCGCTCTCACCGCCGGTATACAGAGCGTTTGCCGAGAAGCTGTAGGACTCGCCAGCCTTGAAGATGCGGCTGTTGAGGGTGGTAGATGCGCCGTTCCACTCCGCAGTTCTGCCGGCAACGAACAGGGACTTGCTGCCGCTGACAGCCTTATCAGAGGAGACCTCTGCGCTTGCAGCACCTCTGCCGCTCCAGCCGGAAGCGTTGGTATCGAAGTCGTAATTCAGCCAGCGTCCGTTGGCATCCGGTGTCGGAGCCGGAGCGGGTGTTGCGCCCTGACCCCACTGACTATCCGGGATCATGGAGATCAGTCTGTTGTAAGCCGGCTTGGGCTGACCAGACTTATCGTACAGCAGGGCATTGGAGCCGGACTTGAGCCAGGTGTGGTCATCATCCGGACCCCAGATCTGCACGAGCGTCACACGGCCGGAAGATTCCGGATTTGCATTCCAGTCCATAGCCGCCTTGAAGATCGCCTCGTATTTATCCGCCTGTTCGTCATAGGAATACTTGCCATTGTCCACGGAAATATCCAGCTCTGTGATCTGCACATCGCAGCCGATGGACAGGTACTTCTTCATAGCGAACACATAATTGGAAACGCCTGTGAAGCCCTCCCATTCAGCGCCGATATGCGACTGCATTCCGACACCGTCGAGCAGACCGTCGTCATACAGGGACTTACACATATTATAAATGCAGTCACGCTTGTGATCCCAGTACTCATTGTAGTCGTTGTAGTAGAGGTCGCAGCCTGCCGGTGCGTACTTTCTGGCGTAGGTGAATGCCTGACGCACGAAGCTGTTATCGCCGTAGATCTGCACCCACGGGGACTTGCCGTTGCCGTAGCCGGGCTCTCTTGCGCCGCCGTTGTTCTTGGTGCGGTTGGAGTCGTCGGAAACGCACTCGTTGCACACGTCGTATGCATAGAGATCAAGTGTCGGATACTGCGACTTGATCGCACCGAACATATTCTTGATGTAGGACTCCATACGGGTGTTCATGGTGTTTTTGTCCACCCAGTTGTTGTTCTTGTCAAAGCCCTGCTTGAAGAACCACTCTGGCATCTGGCTGTGCCAGACCATGGTATGCCCACGGAAGCCGAGATTGTTCTGCACGCAGAAATCCATGATCGCAGCGCAGGAATTGAGGGAGACCTTGACGTTGTTGTCGGTGCTGCCGTTCTGGACGAGGGTCGCATCCGGCTTGGTCTCATTCTCGCATTCGATGGCGTTGCAGTCCTTGAGGAGTCTGGCGGTGATGGCATCGTCCTTGATCGTCCAGCCGTTGAGGATGTTGCCGACACGGAAGTATGCGGAAAATTCGTCCTTCAGACCACGCTCTGCTGCGCTTGCGGTGATGCTGCCGGATTCCTTGGTGGTGATCTCCACGTTATCAAAGCGAAAATCCGCCGTCGAATCGGTCGTCAGCAGAAGCTCGAATTCATAGGCATTTTCCGGCGCCTTGTACTTGCCGGAGAGCGTGCTCCAGCCGCCAGCCTTGACGGACTTGGAAGCGATCTCCTTGACGGTCTCCTCACCGGTCTCGGCATCGATCGTGCGGACTGCCAGATGATAGGTCTCATCGGTGTCAGCCTGCACCTTTACCTGATACGTATAGGCAACGCCGCCATACAGGTAGAAGCCCTTGGAGGACGCAGCACCGTCGTCTGCGGAGGTACGTCCGGTCACTTCAAGCGCACGGCTGCCATTGACGCCGTCTGCCGGCAGAAGCTCGGCACTTGTCGTGATCCCATGCCAGCCGTTGTAGGTTTCCTCAAAATCATTGTACACGACCTGTGAAGCACTTGCGCTGATCGCAGGAAATGCTGCGAATGTGGAAGCTGTACACAGGATGGCTGTCAGGGTCGCAGTCATTTTTTTCAGATTCATTTCAAATTCCCCCTTGTGATACAGTAGCTTTGTGAACACCTCTCCCAACTTCGGACGTGCGGCATCCGCAGCAGGGAGAAGTGTACAAATTCTATTCACTTTCTTAATGTAAATTATACACGCCATTATACAAAAAGGCAATGACGAAAATGCAGATTTGGTGGAGTTTCTGCATTTGTTTCTAAACTGTGTACAAGAATTTACCAAAAACATCAAAAAAGTGCTATATCATACTGCAATAGGCGAGTATTTTACTATTCAAAAAGTGTGCAACAATTCACAAAAAAGTGTTGCAAAAAAATTTTTACTATGATATAATAAGAATATCCACCATCCGTAGGGAGTGATGACAGCATGAAACATCAGGATAAACCGATCTCATTTTCTGATCTGGCGCTTGCGCTTGCGAATGACTATTTTCAGCTATTCGTGATCAATAACGAGGACGACAGCTATGTGGAGTATTCTGCGAAGGGTACCGATAAAGCGTTGGTTCAGGTCTCGCAGGGCTCCAACTTCTATGAGGACGTTCCGCACAATTGCCGTGAGCAGGTCTATGAGGAAGATCAGGCGTATTTTCTGGAGACCTTCCGGAAGGAGAACGTGATCCGTTCCCTCGAAAACGGTAAGTCCTTTACACTGACGTATCGGCTGGTAATCGACGGAGAACCACGGTATTTCTTCCTGAAAACGATCCGTGCCAATGACCGGAGTATCATCATTGGCGTGCAGGATATCGATGCGCAGATGCGCAAGGAGCTTGCAGCAGCATCCGCCAGCCGCACCTATTCAGACATCGCCAGCTCTCTTGCGAGCCTCTTTGAGGTGATCTACTATATTGATCTGAAAACCGGCTATTTCAAGGAGTTTGCCGCCAGCGAAAGCTATGCAAAGCTCGGCTTCATGCGGGATGGTGCGAATTTCTTTGCACAGGCAAAGCATGACCTGGAAATGGTGATCCACCCGGAGGATCGTCCGATGCTGCTGCGGGCACTTGAGCGTGACCTGCTTCTGGAGCACATCCTGCGCTCCGGTTCGTATTCCGTGACCTACCGGCAGCTCGTGGACGGCAGACAGCAGTATATGAATCTGCTTGCCTTTCTCCAGAAGGATGATTCGCTGCATCTGGTCATCGGTGTGCGGAATATCGATGTGCAGATCCGCCAGCAGTCTGCTTCGGAGCAGTATTCGCAGATCGCCGGTGCGCTTGCCAGTCGGTATGAGGCGATCTATTACGTCAACGTGGATACCAATGCCTATGTCCAGTACAGTGCCAGCGACCAGTTTGCGAGGCTTGGCACCATGAAGGAGGGCGTGGACTTCTTTGAAGATGTTGCGGCGGACATCCAGAACATCATCCACCCCGACGACCGGACTCACCTTCTGGGACAGCTCAAAAAGGAGAATCTCCTCGAAAATCTGTTTCACGGTTCTCTGTCCCTTAGCTACCGCCAGTTCCTTGACGGCAGACAGCAGTATATGAGTATGATCGCTGTTATGCCGAAAAATGATGTGCATCATGTCATTTTGGGCGTGCTGAACACGGATGCGCAGGTGCGGCATGAGCTCTCCATCCGGGCGCAGACGCAGACCTTCAGTGATATTTCCCGTGCGCTTGCACAGCGGTACGAGGTGATCTATCATGTCAATATCTGCACCAATGAGTACACCGAGTACAGCGCCAGCGATAAATACGCCAGACTCCAGAGCGGCGTCAGGGGTTCGGACTTCTTTGCGGATACGCAGGTCAATATGCAGAAGGAGATTTATCCCGATGATCTGCCGATGATGCAGCTTTCGATGCAGAAGGAGAACCTGCTGGGCAGTCTGTCCGGCGGCAAGATGTTCCTGAATTACCGTCTGATGCTCGATGGCAGACCGCAGTATGTGTCACTGTATGCGGTGCGTCCGAAGGAGGATTCGGAGCATATCATCATTGCCGTGGCGAATGTTGACGCTGCCAAGCGCATGGAGCTTGCGTATAAGGATGCTGTGGATATGGCGAACCGGGATGCTTTGACCGGCGTCAAGAATAAGCGTGCTTATGCACAGGCAGAGGCAGACCTTGATGAGCAGATCCGGCAGGATAAGACGACACCCTTTGCGATCGCTGTCTGCGATGTCAACGGTCTCAAACAGGTCAACGATACACATGGTCACAAGGTGGGCGATGATTTCATCCGCAGCGCTTGCTCGATCATCTGCAATACCTTCAAGCACAGCCCGGTGTTCCGCATCGGCGGCGATGAGTTTGCGGTGCTTCTGAAAGGGCAGGATTACCTGAACCGTATGGAGCTGATGCATTCGCTGGAGGAAGTGCTCGACGAGCATCGGCATAATGGCGTGGTGCTGCTTGCTGCCGGTATTTCGGACTATCTGCCGGAGCAGGATATGCGTGTGCAGGACGTCTTTGAGCGTGCCGATACGCTGATGTACGCTAATAAGGAAATGTGCAAGACCTTTGGCAAAACTCCGGAGCTTTCGGATTAAAGCTTATAAATAGCCGAAAAGAGCTGTTCTCCGCAAAAGAGAACAGCTCTTGTTTTGTTACGCTTGGATATCCTTGGGTTTCAGGTCGGTCATGCTTCGCAGTCCGATGAGGAGCGTGGAGGCATTGTGCAGCAGCGCTGAGGACGCCGGTGGCAGAATGCCGGCAATGCCAAGCAAAATCAGTCCCAGATTGAAGCTGATGATCGTCCGGTAATTCCAGTGGATGCGTTGCATGAGGGCATCGCTGAGCCGTTTGAGCTCGACGAGAGCGTACAGATCGTCCGCCGAGATCGTGATGTCGGCGATTTCCCGTGCGATGGCAGCGCCCGTGCTGATGGCGATGCCGGCATCGGATTCACTCAGGGCAGGGGAGTCGTTCACGCCGTCACCGATCATGATGACACGCTGTCCGGCATCATGCGCCTGACGGATGAAATTCGCCTTATCTTCGGGCAATACCTCCGCATGGAACGTATCCACACCGACCTTCTCCGCAACCGCCTTGGCAGTCCGCTGGTTGTCTCCGGTCATCATGACTACGTTGGAAATGCCCAGCTCGTGCAGCATCCGGATGACCTCCGGCGCCTCTTTGCGCAAGGGATCCTCAATGCAGATCACGGCTGCGATCTCACCGCCGATGGCAAGGTAGAGGTGGGAGTATTCCTTCGGTAAATGGCGGAAGATCCGTTCATCCGGAATGACACACTGCTCATCCTCGACCACAAAATGATAGCTGCCGATGACCACACGCTCCCCGTCCACCATGCTCGAAATGCCGTGCGCCACGACATACTGCACCTTCGAGTGACGTTCCTCATGCAGCAGACCACGCTCCGCTGCCGCCGCCACGACGGCATTGGCGATGGAGTGCGGATAATGCTCCTCCAGACAGGCGGCAAGGCGCAGCATTTCGGCTTCATCCCGTCCGCCGAACGGGATGACCTGCGCCACACGGGGCTGAGAATGCGTGAGCGTGCCGGTCTTGTCAAACACGATCATATCCGCCTCTGCAACGGCTTCCAGGAACTTGCCGCCCTTGACAGTGATGCCGGCACGGCTGCACTGGCGCATTGCGGAGAGCACTGAGATCGGCATGGCGAGCTTGAGCGCACAGGAGAAATCCACCATGAGGATGGAGACAGCCTTGGTGGCATTGCCGGTCAGCAGCCACGTCAAAAGCGTTCCGCCCAGACTCCACGGCACCAACCGGTCAGCAAGACTGGAAGCCTTGCTCTCGGCAGCGGATTTCATCTGCTCCGATTCCTCGATCATGTGTACGATGCGGTCATATCTGCCGCTGCCGGCAGTGCTTTCCACACGAACGGTGCATTCGCCGTCCTCCACGACGGTTCCGGCGTATACGTAAGCGCCTTCGGTCTTGTGAACAGGCACGGATTCGCCGGTCATGGAGGACTGGTTGACCATCGCATCGCCTGCGATCACGCTGCCGTCGAGCGGGATCATGGAGCCTGTGCGCACGATCACGCAGTCACCCTTCTGGATCTGCGACACGGGTACCAAAATCTCCGTGCCGTCTGCTGTCTGCATCCAGACCTGCTCCACGCCAAGAGACATGGTGCGTGCCAGGTCGTCCACGGATTTCTTATGTGTCCATTCATCGAGAATATCGCCGATCTTCAGGAGGAACATCACGCTCCCGGCAGTATTATAATCCTGCCGCAGCAGCGAGACAGTGATAGCGACCGCATCGAGCACCTCGACCTCAAGCTTGCCTTGCAGCAGGCATTTGAGCCCCTTGACGATATGTCGCAGCGCTTTGAACAGAAAGATGCAGTTGCGGATGGCAGCCGGCACGATACATTTGTTGATGACACGCTGCACGATCGCCCTCACGAGCTTATCCTCAAATTCCCGGTTGAGCTGTCTGCCGGTCTGTGCCGGAACGAGTGCCTGTGCGCTGCGGTCGGCATAGGAGAATTTGGAAAGCGCCGCAATCACGTCATTTCTCGGACATTCATAATGAATGATGACATTGCACGTCCGGTCGAGCACCTCGACCTTGGTCACGCCCTTAACGGCGGACAGGGTGTACTCTGCCACATCCGCCTGATGCAGCGTCATATGTTTCTGACATAAATGCACCCGAAGCCGTCCACGGGACTCATGCAGGATCTGACATTTCATACATATCACCTCATAGGAAAACAGACCGCCGCAGCGGTCTGTCAGGTTTTAAGCTTCTGTCGGAGCTTCCTCCGGGATCTCTGTCTCAGCGTCGTCCTCCCACGCATCTGCAATGACAGCATCCTCCTCGGCAGCTGCACGTTCTGCATTGATCTCCTTGGCATCGGCAAGAATATCACCGCAGTTTTCACGGACAGTGGTCACGGTCTCCATGACACAATCCTTGGCACGGAGCACAGCCGCAGTCGCATTGGTGTAGCATTTCTTGGCGTCCTTGCTGCTCAGGATCTTGACGCCAGCCGTACCGAACAGTACGCCGCCTGCAAATAATCCGATCTTGACCCATGGTAATTGTAACATTGCTATCACCTCATATGATAAATATCGGGCGATCTCGCCCGGAGGGGACCTGTATCTACAGGTTCTCCTATCATTATAGCATGATGAGATACCGCTTTCCACTCCAAATGGAAACAACAAAACAAGCGCAATTTCGACATTTCAAAATTGCGCTACTCTGTATGATGCTCCAAACGGACACTTTTCCGGTACACATTCGGCGCCATTCCCATCACATCTGAAAAGGCTTTGGCGAATTTGCTGCAATTGTCGTACCCCACCTCGGATGCAATATCGATCACCCGGTAGGACGTTGTCCGCAGCATATGGGCAGCGATCTGCATTTTCTGCGCCCGGATGAAGCTGTAAAGCGAATCGTCGCAGACTGCCCGGAAGGATTCCTTGAGGTGCGTCGGTGAAACATCGGCACGCTCCGACAATGCCTGGATCGTGAGATGCTCGTGCAGATGCGACATCGCATCCTTGCAGACCGCAGCCACCAGCTCGATCTGCGCATCAGAACAGACCTTCGCAGGGACTCGCATGGCGGAAAGATCACAGCTTTGCAGGGACAAAAACAGCTCAATGATCCGGAGCTTCCGGTTATTCAGGGACTCTGTCAGCATCGCCTGGAAAAGCGATTCGATGTGCGGATCCTTGCAGATACAAACGTCTGTCTCGCCCGTGAGCTGCTTTAAGAGCTGCACGACATTGCCGTTTCCGAAGGCAGCCAGCAGGTCGTGCGGCACACGCTGCGCATCGATCAGCAGCGTCAGTCCGGTTTCCCAGCCAGTCATGGGCAAGGGAGGGGCGGTCTGTGCATCGTAACGGCTGATGAGGAATTGACCGGGATGCAGCACAGTCCATTGCTTGTGAAACGCAAAAGCCTGCAATCCGTGTTCGCAAAAGCAGATCTGATAGAAATGTTCTGCTGTATTGGCATCGATGGCTTCACCCCATTGGTAAAGCGAAATGCCGGGGAATGATTCTGTGTTCCAACTGTTTGGTAATTCCTGCAACACAACACCTGCTTCCTGCTGCGCAGAAAGCATGGCTGTTTCGGCAGCCATGCACGTTCCACGCTGAAATTGTACGAAATTTAGGCGATCTGAGCGCCGAGCTCCTTGAGCTTTGCCAGATCATCATCGGAGGGAGCCTCGTTTACGATGTAGCCCTCGCCGCCGACCAGCTCAGCACCTGCTGCGGTCACACGATCCTGCCAGTTGCGCATCCACTCGCCGTCGCCCCAGCCATAGGAACCGAACAGAACGACCTTCTTGCCGGAGAGCTTGCCCTCGATGCCGGTGAAGAACGGCTCGAACTCATCCTCCTCCAGCACCTCAGCGCCCATTGCAGGACAGCCGAAAGCCAGAGCCTCGAAATCCTCTACATTGCCGGAAAAATCGGAAACAGATACTGCCTCCACGTTTGCGCCCTCAGCGACTGCCTTAGCCATTGCCTCGGTGTTGCCGGTGCCACTCCAAAAGATAACTGCTATTTTCATGCTATTTCCTCCTTAGAAACTTCCAGAGCCTGATAAAACTCATAGCCCTGCTTCAATTTATCGCACAGAATAGTTCTGCATCGATCATAATTTGCGAATGTCTGTCTGGCAAGCTCCGGGTCATGGTAGACCTTCCAGCAGCCGCACAGCAGGCAATTTCTGCCCTCATTTGCGATGAATCCCTTCACATCAGCGAGAGGGTATCCCAGGAAAATCCCGATCTCGTGCGGGAATCCGCCGCACTCCATACGGCTTGCAAGATGCGTGAGCTTATCTGCGAGCGGCATTTCTGCCCGGTAGCCGTACTGCCTGAGAAATTCTGTCACACCCGGCAATTCGAGCTGCATCTGCACCAGCGACGGGTGGTACACATACAGGAGCGAACGTTCCTTGCAGCGGCAGAGGATTTGCATTTGCAAACCGCTTCGGCGCTCGAAATCCTCCTGGAAGGAAGCAAGTTGCTCACCGCTGACGCTTACCGTCATGAGATTGGCACACTTGATGCCAAGCAGCGTCGGCGCCGTGTGCAGCGCCAGCGTCTGCGTGAAATGTCTGCGTTCAAGCTCCGACATTGGCACCCCCCTCATAGCGTTCGAGCAGCTTCTTCAGAGCGCTGACACTGGAGCTGTGAACGTGCTCCACGGGGATGCCGTGCTTGGCGGAACGATTCTTGACACAGCCAAGCATTTTGTGAGAACAGGTTCCGGTGAAAACGACCATCAGATCGGGATATCCGATCTTGTTTTCAAAGTCGGAGGGCATCTGCGTAAAGACTTTGGACTTGATGCGGAAGGACTTGCAGATATCCTGATATCTGGTTGCCATACGGTCATTTCCACCTACGATTACGATACTCATACGTTCCTCATTTCTTTGCGGGCTGACAGCCGTGCGATGGACTTGATGCAGGCGGTGCCTGCGATCGTTAGCAGCGAAATGGCTGCGCTTGCCCAGAGTGCTTCATTGTTCATAACGAACCTTCTTTCATTTGGCAGTAAGCAAACGCTAACTTGCGTCTTAAAAAGAAACAGACATTTCGTCTGGTACTTTTTACAGTAAGCGTTTGCTAACCGTAATAATTATAGCATTTATTACGTATTTTGTCAAGCAGAATTTTATAATTTCTGATATTTGTCGGAATTTCCCAAAATTCTCGGTTTCTCCCTGTTAACACATGACACACTTGGCAGGCATTTCCGGAAATCCTGCCGCAGGATTGACAGAACCCCCTGAAACGTGTATAATAAATAGTACTGGGAGGTGAGGCTGTATGACGCTTTACTATGATATATTGTTTGCGGTGTCGATCTGTCTGTCGCTGGCATATGCGTGGATCTGGCACAAGCATTTTGACGTCCATATCACGTTGATCTATATTCTGGTTCCCGTCACGAACCTTGGTTATACTTTGCTTGCCAGGGCGGAATCCCTTGAAGCCGCTGCTGCTGCCAATAAGCTGTCGTATTTCGGGGGCTGCTTTGAGCTGCTCATCATCATGCTCAGCATCTTCTCGCTATGCGGCATTTCGCTCAAACGCTGGATGCGCATAGCGTTCATGGCGCTCAGTATGCTGGTGTTCCTGTCCACGCCCATGACTGGCGCCAACGGCTATTTCTATAAGGAAATGCACTTTGAGCGGATCGATGACAAGGTGTACTTATATAAAGAGTACGGCATTATGCACACGGTCTACTACTGCATGATCGTGCTGTATTTCCTGCTGAGCATCGGCGCCATGATCTACAGTCTGCGCAAGAAGAAGCAGGTGTCCCGGCGGATGATCTATCTGCTGTTTTTGCCGGTGCTGGTGTGCATGATCTCGTTCTTTGTCGGACGGCTGCTGACGAATGAGATCGAGTTTATTCCGGTGGGCTATGTGTTTGCACAGGTCGTATATCTCATCATTGTCTACCGTATCCATATGTATGATGTCAGCGACACGGCGGTGGATGCGATGGTCGAGAAGGGCGACACGGGATTTATCTCCTTTGATGACAAATTCCGCTATCTGGCAAGCAACCAGACGGCGAGAACGATCTTCCCGGCGCTCAATGACCTGATCGTAGATGCGTCCATCGAACCCAACGATTCCATGCGTGAGACTGCCCTTGTCTGGCTCAAAGCCTATGCGGAGGATCCTGCCAACCATCAGGTGATGTATGAGCATGACGACCATTCCTATGTGATCGAGATCGCAGATCTTTACAACCGCCGTCACAAATGCGGCTACCAGTTTTTCATCACGGACGACACCAAGAATCAGCAGTATATCCGGCTTCTGAACCAGTACAACGCCGGTCTGGAGAACGAAGTCCGTGAAAAGACAGCTCATATCGTCATGATGCATGACCGTCTGATCCTCGGCATGGCGTCTATGGTCGAAAGCCGTGATAACTCCACCGGCGGTCACATCCGCCGCACAAGTGAATGCGTGCGCATCCTGATCGGGGAAATGCGCAAGGTACCGTCCTTGCACCTGACGGAGGAGTTTTGCAGCCGCATCATCAAGGCAGCGCCGATGCATGACCTTGGCAAGATCGCCGTCGATGATGCCGTCCTGCGCAAGCCCGGACGCTTTACCGACGAGGAATACGAAAAGATGAAGGCGCACGCCGCTGAGGGCGCCCGTATCGTTCACGAGATTTTGAAGGGTACAGACGATGCGCAGTTCCAGGAAATTGCGGAAAACGTGGCGCATTATCACCACGAACGCTGGGATGGTTCCGGCTATCCGGAGGGGCTCAAGGGTGAGGAGATCCCGCTCGAAGCCCGTATCATGGCGATTGCGGACGTGTACGATGCGCTTGTCAGCAAGCGTGTGTACAAGGAACGGATGTCCTTTGAGAAGGCAAACGCCATCATCATGGACGGCATGGGCAAGCATTTTGACAAGTCTTTAGAGAAGTTCTATGTTGCCGCAAGACCGGCGCTGGAAGCCTATTACCGGAGTCTCGAACAGGCGGAGGAACCGCAGGTATAGATTTCGTAAATACTTGAATATAGGGATTTTGTATTGGACAACTGAAGGGAAATGTGGTATACTATATCCATGACAGATGCCGCATTTGTGACAAACAGAGGAGGACTTACCATGAAGAAACAGAATCACGAACGGATCAGACTCCTGACCTACACAGGTCTGCTGACGGCGCTGACGACCGTTGCCACGCTCCTGATCCGTATTCCGACCCCGACCAAGGGCTATATCAACCTTGGCGATACCATCGTAAACATTGCCGCCTGGGTACTTGGACCCGTGTATGGCGCTGCGGCGGCAGGCATTGGTTCTGCACTTGCGGACCTGATCTCCGGCTATATGATCTACTGTCCGGCAACGCTTGTCATCAAGGCACTGATGGCTGTTGTCTGCGCTGTGATCTACACCCGGATCAGCCGGCATCAGCATTCCGTCATGGCACGTATCGTGGCTGCGGTTTGCTCCGAGATCGTGATGGTTGTCGGGTATGCTGTATTTGAGGGCTTCCTCTATGGCTCCGCTGCAACGGCGCTGCTGTCTGTTTCCGGCAATCTGGTGCAGGGCATCTTTGGCGTTGGCGCATCGGTGGCACTCTTTGAACTGATTTCGAGAACCGTCCCCAAGCGGCTGCGCTGATCTCTGACAAAAGAACAAAATCCCTCGCTGCGTTTGCTTCGCAGCGAGGGATTTTTTGTAAACTCAGCTTTTGAATACGTTTCGCAGGAAATTGTAGAACATCGGCACGACCGTTGAGCCGTCGTGACCGCCGCCCTGTACTTCGAGCCAGAGGTGCTCCTGTCCGTTCTGTTCGAGGAGCGCATGGTACTGCTGCGGGAAGTTCCCCACGACGCCGTCATTGGTGCCGCCTGCGATGAACAGGACTTCCGGCTGGGCACCCGTCACCTTGAATTCGGAGGGCTGCATATTGCCCGGATGCTGCATCATGTTGTCCTGTGCCGGAACGATACCGGGTGCCGGACACGCCGCACCGATATACCCAAAGACATCGGATTTCGTCATGCCGATATACAGTGTCTCTCTGCCGCCCATCGAGAAACCGGAAATGGCAGTCGATGCTCTGTCGGTCCTGGCAGCGTAATGCTCGTTGATATACGGCATCAGACATTCTGTCAGATCCTCCCGGAAGGCATCGTACTTCGCCGTTTCCTCCGGCGTAAAGCCGACGCACTGATCGGTGTTTTCGCTCGTGTACATGGACGTAAACACGATGATCATCTGCTCAGCTTCCCCAGCCGCAGCCAGATTCCCGGCGAGTGCCACAACGCCCATCGAGTCATCCAGCATCGACTGGCAGTCGCCAAAGATGCCGTGGTTCACGTACAGCACAGGATACGACTTGCTGCTGTCGTACCCGGCAGGGAGGAGGACATTGGCACGTTTCTCCTTCCTGGCGATCGTGGAGTAATAGCTGATGGGTTCGAGCGTTCCGTAGTCCACATCAGGATTCCGGGATGCCATGTCGGCAGGCACGACCGCTGTCAGCGAATCCCGGATGCGGTTCATGTAGGCGCCGGGCTGGGATGGTGTATCTGTCGGGGGTTCGGCAGGAGGTTCAGCCGGGGGCTCGCTGGGCGGCTCACTGGGCGAGAGGATCTCCCGTTTGAGCATACTCATGTCATACACATCGATCGAGCCATCCGGGACAAGATCCGCAGCTTGCGCATTGAGTGCGGCACCATAGCCATGCAGGGATTTTTGCAAGAGAATCAGATCCATAACATCCACCTCATCATCGTGATTGACATCGCCACGCCGGACTTGACCAAACGACGTAGGGTCAACGGAATAGAAACCGGGTTCATACGTACCGCCTGTCTCAGGCTCGAACACAGCACCGGCGGAAACGGGAAGCATGGAAGCGGCGATCGCCGCAGCCATCAGAGATCCAGGAAGCCTATAGCTTCTCATGGGGGCACCTTCTTTCTAATCGGTATATTACGATTGAATACGTTATCCTAATTATACCAATTCCGCTCCGTTCCGTCAACCCGTAAAATGCGGTTTGGGTGGATAAAATGCATAGAAATTGTTCTACAGTGGATCGAAAAGTAATGAAAATGCGTGTGAATTGGCGCCAAATCGCATTTTTCAAATTTTTTCAAAAAAATTTGAAAAAACACTTGACAAATATACCGGGATGTGCTATAATAATAAAGTCGCAGAAAGGGGTATAGCTCAGCTGGTAGAGCAGCGGTCTCCAAAACCGCGTGTCACGAGTTCGATCCTTGTTGCCCCTGCCATTCATTAAAAATCCTGTAGCTTCGGTTACAGGATTTTTTATTATATCCTCACGCAAACGGAATGTCATTTTCGCAAAAAGACTTGTTTTTTTCGGCAAAATGTGCTATGATAGATTTAGCTATATGCAAAGGAGAATCGATATGGCAGATCCATTTGTATTTAAGGTCAATCTTGGCGGAATGATCGACATTCTCGCCAATCATTTGTATAGCAGTCCTGACGTCTTTATCCGTGAGCTCCTGCAAAACGGCACCGACGCCATCAGTGCCAGAAAGCACATTGCACCGGATTTTGCCGAAGGCTGCATCCGCATCCAGGTCGAGCCCGGTCAATGCATCCATTTCACCGACAATGGTTCCGGTCTGACCGAGCTGGAGATCCACCAGTTCCTTGCCGTCATCGGGCAAAGCTCCAAGCGTGACCTGACCACCGGGCGCATCCTGGAGGACTACATCGGGCGCTTCGGTATCGGAATGCTGTCGTGCTTTATGGTCACGGACGAGATCACGCTGCGCACCCGTTCCGCCAAGGACCCGTCCCACGCCTACGAGTTTCACGGCAAACCGGACGGCACCTACAGCATTACCGAGCTGCCGGCGCAGAATGTTGCCATCGGCACAGCCATCCGCATTGCAGCGAAGAAGGGTTGCGAGCGCTATTTCGATGAGGCAGAGATCGCAAGGCTGGTGCGGTTCTACGGCTTGCCGCTGCCGTTCCCGGTCATGATGCAGACGGTGGAGGGCGAATACCGCATCAATGAAATGTTCCGGGCAGGGAAGAATGCCGAGGAGAGCATGATGGCGCTCGGCAAGGAGATCTTTGAAACGGATTTTCTTGGACTCATCCCCCTCGAATCAAAGTCCGGGCTGTTCAGCGGCGTTGCGTATATCCTGCCGCACGCTGTTTCGCTCCATGCCAAGGGCAAGCACCGCATTTACCTGAAAAATATGCTTCTCACCGAGGACGGCGATGCCATTCTTCCGAAATGGTCAGGTTTCCTGCGGGTATTTCTGAATACCACCGCCCTGCGCCCCACCGCATCCCGTGAGAGCTTCTACGAGGATGAGCTCCTGATGCAGGCAAGGGAGGAGCTTTCCGAGTGCATTTCCTCCTATTTAATAGACTTGTCCCACAAGGATCCCGTGCTGCTGGAGCAGATGATCCGCATCCACATCATGGCGATCAAGTCGATGGCGAGCGAGGACGATGTGTTCTTCCGGACATTTATCCCGTTCATTCAGTTCGAGACCAACACCGGTACGCTCTCCGGCAAGGAGCTGCTCTCCATGCGTGACCCCATCTGCTACACCACCGACATCAACCAGTACCACCGTGCGGCGTCCTTGGTGCTCTGGCAGGGGAGGACGCTGGTGAACGCCTGCTATGTCTATGATCTGTCTCTGCTGCGGATGATGCAGTCCTACGAGGAAGACATGATCCTGATGCCGCTGGAGCTCGGATCCTTTGATAATCTCTTTGAGGAACCCCCTACCGATGCCATCCGTGAGTCGGATACGCTCATGGAGATCGCAGACGATGTGATGCGCCGGTATGATGCCCGTGCGCAGCTTAAAAGCTTCTCGCCGTCACAGCAGCCGGTGTTCTATATGCTCGACAAGCAGGCGGAGACTCTGCGTGAGATACACCATGCCAGGGATAACGCCCATGCGCTTTTTGCATCGATGCTGGACGCATTTGCGGAGGAGATCGAGGAGCATACCGCAGCGCTGTATCTCAACTGGAGCAATCCCCTGATCCGCCGTCTTGCAAAGCTTGACGATGCGGAGAAGATTCGTGTTTGCGTCGAAATTCTGTATGTGCAGGAGCTTCTGACCGGACGGTTTCCGCTGCAGGGCAATGAGCTTTCGCTGCTCAACAAGAATCTGATCCAGCTCATCGAATGGGGCACTGCTGAATAAGGAGGAACTATGGCTGATTTTGAATCCAGAGAGCGTGAATTCGCCACGCTCGAACGAGGCGACGCAAGACTGAATGCCATGCGTGACGCCATCCACGAGGCAGACCAGTGCCGTGATCTGCACTGGCAGTTCTGGTTCCGGTATGATTACCTGGAGGAGTCGATCTTCTGCGGCGACCGGTATTATGCGCTTATTATTTTCCCGGAGCTGCTCTCGCTCTATGACAACAACCCGACACTTCGTGATGACAGCGGCTGCACGCATTCTCTCCTGATCTGCTTTAAGTGGATCGTGGAGGCGGCACCGGAATTTCCACAGATTCCCAAAGAGCAGATCGATGCCTACTTCCGGGAGTTCAAAAAGCGCCTGCGCCAGCAGGAGTGCTCCCTGTCGATCTATTACATGAAGCGCAGCCTGTTCTATATGCACGTCGATCCCGATATCGCTGCGATGTGCTTTTACCGCTTCCTGGAGGAGCCGCTGGACGAGATCTCGGACGGTAAGGCGCTGTATTACGACCAGCAGGTGCTGTTCTATCTCACCGTCGGCGAGGAGGAAAAAGCGCTCAAGGCTGCCGAGCCCATCTTTAACGGAACCTACAAGTCGAGCTCTCTGCCGCAGGCGACCTATCATGATTTCATCCGTTACTACATGACGCACGGCGAGCACGAAAAGGCGCTGCATTACGCCAAGCTCACCGTGCAGCGAGTAGACGGTGACCCCTACTATCATGATGTGATCGGTACGCTCATGACGCTGTACGCAAGATATGACCGCCTTCGTGCAATCGAGCTGCTCAGCCGCAACTGGCAGGATTTCCTCGATTCCAAAAACCCCTGGCTGCGGATGCAGTTTGCAAGCGGTGCGGCGTTCCTGATGGATCATCTGTGCCTGGAACCGGAGCTGATGAGCGAGCTGCGCCTGCCGGTTTCGATGTGGAAAGCCTCCCCGGACGAGATCCGGCACAGCTTCCATGCCGTTGCCAAAGACCTTGCTGCGAAATTCGACGCCCGCAACGGCACGGACGACTATATGCAGCTTTACCTGTCCCCATTCGGAAAGGAGTGAATGCAATGTTTACAGCAGATCCGCTGATCCGGAAGATCGGCGAGACCGAACATGGTACCGCAAGACTTGGCGCCATTGCGGATGCCATCCGTGAGGCTGACCAGGCAAATGCGCATTACTGGCGGTTTTATTTCCGCTTTGAACAGATCAAGGAATCTATCTTTTATGACGATGCGTTCAAGGCGATCCTGGCGTTCCCGGAGCTTCTTAAAATTTTTGATGACCACCCGGAGCTGGAGGATGATTTTGCAGACGATATGCTCTGCGCATTCAAGTGGATCCTCGAAAACTCCGTCAATTTCTACCAGATCTCCCGTGAGCAGATTGACCGGAACTACGAGGAATACGAACGCCGCTGCAAGAGCTACGGCGTTTCCATGCGTGCGTATCATATGAAGCGCTGCAACTATCTCCTGCGTGTCGATCAGGCGCAAGCCCGTGCGGAATACGATGCCTTCCACCGCTGCAAGCGTGACGGCTATTCCGACTGTCCGGCGTGCGAGACACATTTTGATATGTGTGTTGCCCTGGAGCTTGGGGATGTGGAGGAAGCGCTACGCATTGCAAAGCCGCTTCTGGACGGCGACCAGCGCTGCGGTGAGGTGCCGCATTACACCTACGCAAAGCTTGCAGACCATTATCTCTTTGACGGCGACCTGGAGGAGGCTGCCTATTACGGTGAGCTCTGCGACCGTATCACAAGGGGCGCACCGGAATTTCTGGATGCGACCGGAATGCTGCTGTCCCTGTATAGCGCCACCGACCCGAACCGTGGCTGGAATCTCACCAAACAGTGCCTGCCGCACTATCTGCAATGCAAGAACCAGGTGCATCGTCTGGAATTTGCAGCCGGTGCGTTCCGGCTGATGCAGGTGTTGGCGGAGATCGATGAAAAGAACGGCAGTCCGGGCTATACCAAAGCACCTGTCATGCGCCAGCTTCCGCTGACGTGGACGGAGGAGGGCGTGCGTCTGGCGGACGTGCGGGATTACTTCTACCGGGAAGCTCACGATGGCGCACGCCGGCTTGACGAGCGCAATGGTTCAACCTACTACACAGACCGCCTTGCGAGAACAGTCGTGCCGGTACAGCTTGATGCCGGTCTGACCGAACAGCCGCATCGCCCTGCACACGGCATCACCAAGCGCCAGCCCTGCCTTCTGATCGTGACTTTGCCGGACGGCACAGAGCTTTCCTATGAGCAGCTCCTGGAACGGGTGCGTGCAGCTATTCCGGAGGATATAGAGCTCCTGAACAGTTCTGTGGATGAGGAGGGAATGTTCCTGTCCTTTAACCGGGATAAGCGTGTGTGCGATTACGCCATCACCAAGGTCGAAGCCGGAATTGACGACTTCCCGGATCTCAACCCTGTGGAGGATCTGGACGATGCGACGTTTGGCACGATGCAGGGAAGCAGTGCCAATTTCGTGGTGCATTGCCAGCACGGCGACAACGCACAGCTTGACTATCACTTCGCAATGCAGCTTCTGAGCACGCTCTTTCCGGAGATGATCGGCGTGACGGATATCATGAACCGCCATGTTTACTCTGGCAATTGGGTGCGTTTCAAGGGCAGATATGAGGCGTCCGTTACCCCGAATGACCTGTTCGGCCTGTACCTGACCGGCAGTCAGGATAAGGACGAGGTCTGGATGACGACCCTCGGTATGAATCTCCTGGGAATGCGTGAGTTGGAGATCTGCGGCGCCACGACGAAGAATTTCTCGAAGATGGCAGAGATCCTCGACCATATCGCAGCACTCTGTGTCGATCAGGGGATGCTGCCGGATGAGGAGCAGCCCTTTGGCGTGATCTACCTCGATGAAGTGCCGTACCGTCTTTGCTGGAAAACGGTAAAGGACTTGCCGGAGGACAGCGTGGCTGCGGGTGTAGACCGTGCGCTGCCGAGCGGAATGCTGATGCTGGAGACCGATAACGGCATGGAATCGATTGCGGACAGCGAGCTGATCGACAAAGCCCAGTCCATTGAATACCCCAGCGGCAACCATGATTTCTACCGCCGCATCGCCCTTGCCAAGGAAACAGCACCGATCTTCCTGGAAGCAGTCCAAAGCCCCTTTGAGCGTGCAGCGGTTCGTCTGGAATTCCAACTGGATGACGAGCGTCGCAAGCAATTCGGCTATGGTGTGGAGCTGCTCTGGGCGGAGATCGCAGAGGTGGACGGCGACACGATCCGTGCGGCAGTCAAGGAGACCTCGGAAGCGCTCCCGGAGCTGCAAGAGGACACGATCGTAACGGTAGATCCTGAAAAGCTGGCGGCGTGGTTTATCCAGCCCAAGGGCGAACCGCACCCGTTCAGTGCGCAGGATGCCTACTATATTTGGAAGGAGAATCAGATATGAAGCGAATGGTCTGGATCGCTGTGGCGATCCTTGTGATGATCGGCATACTCGGCTATGGTCTGCATACGCTCAACCGCATCGATCAGGTCAATAAGGAGCGCCGGGAAAAGGAAGCAGGGGAGGAGTTCGCTGCGCAGATCTCTGTGACGACTGAGACACAGAGCGTTTGGGATAAAGTGCGCTCCTCGCAGGAAACGACCACAGTCGTTACGGATGCGAACGGAGATGCCGTTCCCGTGCAGGAAGCTCCGGTGGAAACGACTGCCAAGAGCAGTCCGCAGATGGCATCGCCTGCCAAGGAAACCGAGCCCTCTGAAGGAATGCCGGCAGATGAGGGCGAAGTGATCGTTCCGGACAGCGCCATGGAAACCGGCGTCGAGGTCATCCCGGAGACACAGCCAGCCGCAACCGAGCAGCAGCCTTTCACAATTGTGATCCAGTAAAGAAACAGGAGGTCAGAACCCATGAGCCAGAACAACACCCCGAATCGCCCGAAGAAAAGCATGGCGATGCGTATCATTGTATTGTTTGTTGTAGTAGCGATGTTTGCAGGATTTATCATTCTGCCGCTGCTGCACGCATGATGGAAAATAAGGATCCCCTGTGCATGAGAAATGCGCAGGGGATTTTGCTTTGGAAAAGGGAGAAAAAACAAAGCGCCCCTGTTTCTAAGAAAAGAAACAGGGGATTACTTGGCGGAAAGAGAGGGATTCGAACCCTCGATGCGCTATTAACGCATACACGATTTCCAGTCGTGC
>CACXGK010000250.1 GCA_902767115.1 uncultured Ruminococcus sp. | reverse complement strand
GCCGTCCTGCATCATCTTGCCAAAGACCTCGATCTGGCGTGCCTCATACTCCGGGCGCAGGGTCAGGTAGGGGTGATCGTAATCGCCGATGGAACCCAGACGCTTGAACTGCTGCTTCTGGTTTTCCACATGGGTCAGTGCAAAATCCTTGCACGCCTTACGCAGCTCAACGGGCGAAATGGCGCCGTTCTCCACGCCCATTTCCTTGAGAGCCTTCAGCTCGATCGGCAGACCGTGGGTATCCCAGCCGGGAACATACGGTGCGTAATAGCCGGTCATATTCTTCTGCTTCACGATGAAGTCCTTGAGCACCTTATTGAGTGCGGTACCGATATGGATGGTACCGTTTGCATAGGGCGGGCCATCGTGGAACATAAAGGAGGGCTTGCCCATATTCTTCTGCATCATAGCGTCATACAGGCGCTCTGTTTCCCACTTGGCAAGAATATCCGGCTCACGCTTGGGCAGATTGCCACGCATTGGGAAATCGGTTTTCGGCATATTCAAGCTGTTCTTAAAATCCTGTGCCATTGGCTTTTGATCCTTTCTGCTGACTTTCTCTATCGGAATGAAATGCGGTCACTTACTGCGCACTGCCGTTCTCGATGTCGCCGAAGCGTGCATCGTAGGCTTCTTCCTCGTTGTTGTAAGCGGCAGCGGCTGCTGCGACCTGCTCCTCTGTCGGTGCCACATCACGGGCGATATCCTCGGCGGTCACATCATGAGCCTCCTCGGTATCGGGCATCGCAGAGATCATCTCAAGATGGCTCTTGTACATATCAAACAGACTGCGCTTGAAATCAGCGACCATCTGACGGGCATTTGCCAGATTATCCTGCTCCTGTGCGATCTCTGCACGGTTGCGCTCCATGAGGGCTGCGTGCTGCGCATTTGCCTCATCGATGAGCTGAGCTGCTTCTTCCTTTGCACGGTTCACGATCTGCTCTGCCTTCTCGTTGGCATCGGTCAGAATGCGGTGGCCTTCCTTCTGGGCGCCGACCCAGGCATCCTTGATCGCATCCTCATCCTTCATGTATTCACGTACCTTATCGGCAAGGAGCTGGATCTTGTGATTTGCATCCTCACGCTCGTTGTCGATCTCCTGGAAGGTTGCCTCCAGCTTGCCGAGGAATTCGTCGATATCCTCGGGGCGGTAACCCCAGGCAGCTTTTTCAAATCTGAGTTCTCTGATGTCCTTCGCAGTCATCATTTCGCCTTCACCTCTTATTTTATATTTATATCTATTATACGTATTTCTCGATCACGACCGGCAGCCGGTCTTTTTTAGTAGGTTCGCCGATCTCCTTCACAGAAAACTTGCCGTAGCCCCGTACCGAGAACACATCCCCGACGCCAAGCTGTCTGGCAGGGTCTGTGCATTCCTGATAATTGAGCATCACAGCGCCGCTGCGGATGATGTCCACGCACGCACCACGTCCATGCTGCAAAGCGCTGCGCAAAATGGCGTCGAGCCGTGGGGACGAGACTGTTGCACGAATGGAGCGTGTCTCCTGCTGGTAGTCGTCTGCGAACGGCAGGGTATCGGTGACCTTGACGCCGACTCTGCCGATCCGGGTAAGCTGCATTCCGACGGAAGCCGCCGCACCGGTCACAAAGCACTGGATCCGCCCCGGTGACACGAGAATATCACCGACGGTATCCCGCTGCACCTGCTGTGCCATCAGGGAGCCGAGCACGTCACGGTGGGTGAGCGTGTAGGCAGCCGGGAAGGTATATGTCAGGCAGGTGATGGGGTATTCGCTGTCCTCCGGGGGCACATCCATGGGATGGATGCAGAGGATGCCACGCTGTGCGTCCTCGTAGCCGCCGAAGAAGCGGTAGGTCCCCTGCTGCAATTCACGCCGGAGCAGCGTGTACTGCCGCATATCCAGAAACGCCGTAAAGCTGCGCCATGCATTCCGGCGCACCATATCGTTCACATGGGCAATGAGAATGCGGTCAGCGTCCTGCTGTTTCGGGTCCATGTCTTAGATAATGACCCCGTTGTTCTCCAGCTCAGCAGCCAGATCGTCGCCGATGAAGCCGACATTGTAGGGGGTGATGATATAGGTCAGGTTTGCAACGGGCTTCAGGGAACCGCTGATCGCATAGGAAACACCAACGAGGAAGTCGATGATTCTTCTTCTGTTCTCCGGAGAAGCAGTCTCCAGATTGAGGACAACGGTCTTGCGGCTGATGAGGTGATCTGCGATCGCCTTGGCATCGGTAAAGACCTCCGGCTTTACCAGAACGACCTGAAGCTGTGCGGTAGCCTGGATATTCACGATATTGGAGCCACGCTCCTTATCCTGCATGAATTCCTCAGCGCCCTGGTGCGGCGGCTGTTCCGGCTGCGGTGCAGAGGAGCCTGCCTCCGGCATATCGGACGGGAAGAAGAATTCCTTGACATTCTTGAAGATTTCCATTGTATTCTCCATTTCTCCGTATGGGAAAGTTTTGCTTAGGTGGCGCATACGGTCGCCTGTATCATGTCACCGGGTGTATACCCGAAAGGCTTTTTACTTTGTCTTGCTGTAATCTCTTGCGCCAAACAGTGCAGAGCCGACACGCACGAGATTCGAGCCGTGCTCGATCGCTGCAGCGTAGTCATCCGACATTCCCATCGAAAGGATCTGCATCCGTTCCGGGTCGCTCTCCTTTGTACGCAGGAACAGCTCCTCCATCGCTTCGAGATAGCGGGTATCACTGCACGGCGGCGGAATGGTCATCAGACCCTTGACGTTCACATTCGGAAGTGTACCGACCTGTGCGAGCAGCGCCGGAAGCTCAGACGGCGCAATGCCGCTTTTGGAAGCTTCGCCGCCGATATTGACCTCCAGCAGGATATCCTGCACGAGTCCGTGCTTTTCTGCCTGCCGGTCGATCTCCTGTGCGAGAGACATCCGATCCACCGAATGGATGAGCCGTATCTGTCCCATCAGATATTTGACCTTATTCGACTGCAAAGCGCCGATGAAATCCACCGGAACGCCTGCACGGTAAGCGTCCTTCTTGCCCTGCCACTCCTGCACACGGTTCTCACCCAGGAGCTGTATGCCGCAGTCGATGGCTTCGTTTACCAGCACCGGATCGACGGTCTTGGTCACTGCCATGAATGCGATATCTTCGGGCTTTCTGCCGCTTTTGGCAGCAGCCTCGGCGATCCCGGAGGCAATGCGTGCATAATTGTCACGCACGATCTGCCGTTTATTGTCCATCTGCATCAATTCCTTTCGTGATAATGGAATCATAGAGCATCAGGTAATCCGAATCGGTCGTCTGTGCCGCAATGACGTAATCATCGCCCTCATAAAACCCATTCTCCGGCTTCATGAGCATCCGGAATTCCGGCTGTTCGCCGTTGAGGATGTACACGCCACGGACGGTCTCCATTCTGCCTTCCTCGTTTTCGATCTCCTTGAAGTGGAGTGCCGAGCGAGGCACACGGATACCCTGGTATTCGCCCCGGATGATCTCAACGGTATCCGTCCGGTGCTGCACCAGATCATAGGTCATGGCATCACAGGTGATGAGTGCCACGGTCTGACCCGGATCATTGCCCATATTCAGAGCCGTGATGGTGCCCCGGATCATCTCCGAGGTAGACGCAAATTTCAACGTCACACGGTCATCGAGCTGATAGATCTTATCGGAATTATCCACCACAGCCGCCAGTACCCAGCGATAGCCCTCAATGAGCTTGCCGACGACGCCGTTCTTGTTGGAAGGGTTGTCCTTGATGCCGGCGATCATCTGCGGTGTGATGTCATTGACCATCTCCAGATTGAGCTCATCCTCATACCCGTCCGCATAGCTGACGAAATAGGCAGCCTCCTCGGCGGTGATGGTATCGAGCGGTTCCTCCTGCTCCTCCTGCAAGGCTTCGATCTCTGCCTTGACCTCAAGCATTTTCTGCGTATAACCGGCATCCTGACCGGTCACGAGCTGGTAGGTACTGAGCAGCACGACCAGTTCCTCGCTTTGCTCCGGGAGCGCCGCAAGATCCCCCTGCTCACGGTGATACAGGAAATCCTTGTACCGTTCGGTGAACAGTGCGGACAAATTGGACGGCTGTGCCGTCTTGGTCGTACCGGGATTGGAAATGCGTTCGAGCACGGCATACTCCTTCTGGAGTGCAGCGATGCGCTGCTTGATGCCGATCTGTGTCTCCGTGGAGTACACGGTTGCGATCGGGCTGCCGATGCCGAGCTTGCCGCCGTCGGAGACCTCGTAGCTGATAACGCCCTTGCCGCTGTAGGAAATGACCTTCTCGTCACGGATAAAGACGCCCTGCACCAGCTCCGAATCGCTCCCGACAGACAGCAATGCTGTTTCGGTCGTATAGTCCTGTGTCAAATACTGTACCGCTGCGTTGATGACCGTCAGCACAATGCAGATCGCAACGAGCGCAAGTACGGCATTCAGGGTACCGGTTTTCATGGCACGCCTCTCTTATTCAGACTTCTCGTTCTCCGCATCCAGAAGCGGAACCGGGCGGGAAGGTGCAATGGTGGAGATTGCGTGCTTATAAATGACCTGCTGCTGTCCCTGGCAGTCAAAAATGACAACGTAATTGTCAAATCCCTTGACGATGCCCTTGCACTGGAATCCGTTGACCAGATAGGTCGTCACGAGGATGCGTTCTTTTCTTGCCTGGTTGAGGAAAGTGTCCTGTAAATTCATCATTTTGTTCATGGTTTTCTCCTTTCTGTATCCATGACGCTCTGCCATAGCAAAGCACTTAGGCAGCACCGCACAAAGACCGCCTGACGGCTCAGCACGTCATCTGCTTGCATCTTTTCCGTCATCTTGCACAGTTCCTCCTTGCAATACATACAGTATTGCTGCGTCGTCACTGCACAACCTGCCGAAAAATCTGCGGCACATCTGACGCACTGTCCTTTGTGCAGTGCCGCCTTAAAGTGCCGAATATACTATATACAAGCACTTAATAATCATTATACCACATCTTTCTCATTTTGGCTATGATTTTTTCGGCTTTTTCCAAATTTTTTCGTTCTTTGTCACTTTCAGACATCCTGAGCCATTGAATTTGTGCATTTCGGCGAAACCAGGTCAGTTGGCGCTTTGCATAGCGTCTGGATTCCTGTTTGATCTGCTCGACGCAGTCCGAAAGCGACGCCTTGCCGTCGAGATACGGCAGGAGCTCCTTATAGCCGATGGCGGCAGCAGAGGTCTGCATTCCGGGGTCACGGGCGTTTCTCACCTCATCGAGCAGTCCCATTTCGAGCATGAGATCCACCCGGCGGTTGATGCGGTCGTAGAGCACCTGTCTGTCCCAGTCAAGCCCGATCACAAGGCTGTCGTAAGGGGCAGGATGCCCAGCGTTTCGGCGTTTGTAAGCCGTGAAGGTATCCCCGGTGCGCAGGCAGACTTCGAGCGCACGGAGCAGGCGGACGCTGTTGTTGGGGTGGATTTTAGCAGCGGCTTCGGGGTCAAGCCTGCACAGCTCGTCATACAGCGCCTGGGCGCCCTCCTGCGTGAGTCTCTGCCCAAGCTGTTCCCGGATGGCAGGGTCGCCGTCGTCCGGTTCAAACTGCATCCCGGACAGGACGGTATCCGCATACAGTCCCGTGCCGCCGACCAGAATGGGGAGCTTGCCACGGGCGGTGATATCCCGGATGCACTCGTGCGCCATCTGCGCATACTCCGCAACGGAAAAGCGCTGTGTCCGGGGGATTACGCTGATGAGGTGATGGGGGATGCCCTGCATTTCCTCCTGGGTGGGCTTGGCGGTGGCGATGTCGAGCCCCTCGTAGATCTGCATCGAATCGCAGGAAACCACTTCCCCGTCAAGCTGCTGTGCCAGTGCCACGCCGAGTGCGGTCTTGCCGGACGCCGTGGGGCCAAGGACGGCAAGGACTCTCGGCTTTCCGGAGGATACTTCCGCATGCCTCATGTTCCTCACACTCTCCTTCGGAACTGCCGTTCCAGATTATACTTCGTCATGGTGAACATCACCGGTCTGCCGTGGGGGCAATGGCGGATGCTCTCGTCACCGCAGACACGTTCCGTGAGTGCCTGGAGCTCCTCGATGCTGTTCTTGTCGTTGGCACGGATGGCGGATTTGCACGCCATTTCGTGGAGCATATCATCGAGGATATGCGCCTGCGGATTGATCTTGCCCAAAACCAGATTATGGGCAATTTCCTGCACGATCTCGTCCATGTCGAGCCCGTCAAAGAAGATCGGTGCGGCGGTCGTGACCGCATACGGCTTCTGCGACAGATCAACGGTAAAGCCCAGCCGGTCAAGGAGTGCTTCGTTCTCCTCCATCGCCGAGAATTCGTCTAAAGTCAGCAAGACCCGACACGGTTCGAGCAGCATTTGCTGGTACTGCTTGCAGTTGTCATGCCGCAGCCGTTCAAAAATCACACGCTCGTGGGCGGCGTGCTTGTCGATGATGATAAATGTCTCCCCCGACTGCGCCAGGATGTAATTGGAAAACAGCTCGCCGATGACCTTGACGTCCGGGAATTCCTCGGTTTTCAGCTCCCCCACGCCCGGTGTCGCACTGGGGTGATATCCGGGCTGTACCGGCGGTACGCCCTGCACGGGGTCAGGGGTCGTGACAGGTGCCGGACGAGGCGGCACGGCAGGCGGCACATACGAAACGGGAGCAGATATTTTCGCCGGTTCTTCTGGAAATTCCTCCGTGTCGTCCTGCGCATCGATGCCGATGAGGTCGCCGGTCGAGATGGCGGTTTTGGGCGGTGTGCTCTCCGCAAAGCTGGCTGCCGTATGGCTTCCCACTGGCAGTCCGAACGGCATAGCGCCGGCATCGAGGGGTTCCCGTTCGGGCTTTCTGACAGACGGCTGGGTGAAAACGGGTGTTTCAGACTTTGCCGGTGCAGGCTTCTGCTCCAAAGCCGGCTGGGATACCGTGGCAGATGTCTCCTCTGCCGGCGTGGGCGCCGGGTCGGGGAGTAAGGGCTTTTGCTCGTAAACAGGCTGGGGGGCATCGCCGTACCAGTCCTTCCGGGGGATCTGGAATTCGTAGATGAGCCCTGCGCCGAGCATGGCGTTTTTCAGGGCAAAATAGATGGCAGCCGAGACCTTCTTTTCATCCGAAAAGCGCACCTCTGCCTTCGCCGGATGGATGTTGACATCGAGGGTATCCGGCGCCATATCGAGCATGAGGACACACGCCGGGAATTTGCCGGTCATGACCAGATTCTCATACGCACTCTCCAGTGCCACCGAGCACGCCTTGGAGCGCACGTAGCGGGTGTTGACAAAGAAATTCTGAAAGCTCCGGTTGCTCTTGGCGTACAGGGGCTTGATGGCATAGCCGTGGACGTGGATGCCGTCCTGCTCGTGGTCAACGGGGATGAGATCCCGTGCGAAGTCCCGTCCGTAGACGGCATGAATGGCGGAGAGCAGCTCGCCGGAGCCGTCCGAATGGAAATCCGGCTTGTTGTCCTTGATGAAGCGAAAGGCGATCTCCGGGTGAGAAATGGCGATCTTCTGCACGATCTGTGCAATGGCATTCCCCTCGGCGGTGTCCCGTTTCAGGAATTTCCGGCGAGCTGGCACGTTAAAGAACAAGTCCTTGATGAGGATGGTCGTCCCGTCGGGGCAGCCGCATTCCTCCGGTTCAGAGGACTGTGTCCCGGCGATCTCGTAGCGTGTGCCGTACTCGTCCTCCCGGCGCTTGGTCATGACCGTGACCCTTGCCACGGCAGCCACAGACGCCAGTGCTTCCCCCCGGAAGCCGAGGGTCAGGATGGTATCCAGATCGGCTTTCTCTGCGATCTTGCTGGTAGCGTGACGCAGGAATGCAGTGGGGACATCCTCCCTTGCCATACCGCAGCCGTCATCGACGATGCGCATGAAGGTCGTACCGCCGCATTTGATCTCGACAGTGATATGCCGTGCGCCGGCATCAATGGAATTTTCGATCAGCTCCTTAATGACCGAAGCCGGACGTTCAATGACCTCGCCGGCAGCGATCAGCTCCGAAACAGACGGGTCGAGGACGGAAATGACAGGCATGGGGTGGCTCCTTTCTTTTAATGAAGATAGAATAGTGAATAATGAATAAAGAATGTGTCCTGCTAAACGCAGGACGGATTTTAGAATACTGGGAGGGGAAGTCTTTGCAAGAAGCTCTGAGCGACTATATGCTGATAGACTTTTAGAATGAGGAATGGCGATAGTTCTATAAAATGTCGCCGCAAGGCGACACCATATTTTTTCATTCTTCATTCTTCATTTTTCATCATTCATTACTTCTCCACCATCTCATACAGCTCCTCCAGAAACTCCCGGCATTCGGCGTCGGAGAGTTCGGCGATGTTCATCTGGCGGAGCTTGTTCGGGATCTCGGCTTCACGCACTGCGTCGAAGCTGATCTGCTGTTCTTTGGCTTCCGGGGCTGCTTTCTGGTCGGCAGCCTGTGCCTCCATCTCGGCAAGGAGTGCTCTGGCACGGTTGATGACACGAGCCGGGAGACCTGCGAGCTTGGCAACGTCAATGCCGTAGCTGTCGTCGGTGCCGCCGGGGACGATCTTGCGCAGGAAGCGGATACCGTCCTTGCTTTTCTTGACGGCAATGGAGCAATTCTTCACACCCGGCAATTCCTGTTCGAGCGAAATGAGCTCATGATAGTGCGTGGCAAACAGGGTCTTGCAGCCCATGCCTCTCCCCTGGCACATATACTCCGCCACGGCTCTGGCAATGCTGATACCGTCAAAGGTGGACGTACCACGTCCGACCTCATCGAGAATGACAAGGCTGTCCTTGGTCGCATAGCGCAAAATTTCTGCGACCTCCTTCATTTCCACCATGAAGGTACTCTCACCGGCTGCCAGGTCGTCCGATGCACCCACTCTCGTGAAAATACGGTCTGCGACCGAGATCCGGGCGCTCGATGCCGGGACAAAGCACCCCATCTGCGCCATGAGCACAATGAGGGCGGTTTGCCGCATATAGGTCGATTTACCGGACATATTGGGACCGGTGATGATGGTCATACGGGAATCTCCCGTGTCGAGGTACACGTCGTTCGGGACGAATACCTCCTCCTCCAGCATCTGCTCCACGACCGGGTGACGTCCGTCCTTGATCTGGAGACTGCCGTCAATGACGATATCGGGCTTGCAGTAATTGTTCTTGGATGCCGTATCCGCAAAGGACAGCAGGACATCGAGCTCCGCAATGGCAGCGGCAGTTTCCTGCACCTTCACGAGCGCTCCGGCTAAGTAATCACGCACCTGGGTGTAGAGTTCCTGCTCTAAGGTCAGCGCCTTGTCCTTGGCGCCCAGGACGGTATTCTCGGCGTCCTTGAGTTCCTCCGTGATGTAGCGCTCCGCATTGGCAAGGGTCTGCTTGCGGATGTAATGCTCCGGCACCTTGTCGAGGTAGGAGCGTGTGACTTCGAGATAGTACCCGAATACCCGGTTAAAGCCGACTTTGAGGTTCTTGATGCCGGTGCGTTCCCGTTCCTTCTCACCGATCTGTTCGATGATATTGCTGCCGCCGTTCATGACGCTGCGCAGGCGGTCGAGGTCGGGATCAAAGCCCTCCCGGATCACGCCGCCGTCCTTGATGACAGCCGGCGGTTCTTCCACAATGGCACGGTCGATCAGGTCTGCAAGGTTTCGCAGGTCGTCGATCTTCCGGTTGAGCCGTGCAAGGAGCGTGCAGTCGGACAGCTTTTCGAGCAGTCCCTTGATACCGGGCAGCTCCTGCGCCGTTGCGCACAGCGCACGCAGGTCACGGGGCATTGCCTGCTTGTAGATGATGCGTGTCATCAGACGTTCGAGGTCAAAGACACGTTCGAGATGCTCGCCAAGCTCGATGCCTTCAATGGTATGGTGCATCAGGCAGTCCACGGCATCCAGACGCTGCATGATCTTTGCCGGAGAGCGCAGGGGGCGTTCGATCCAGGTTTTGAGCATACGCTTGCCCATCGAGGTGCGGGTCGCATCGAGCACCCAGAGGAGTGACCCCTTCTTCTCGCCGGTACGCATGGTACGGGTGAGCTCCAGATTGCGCATGGCGTTGTAATCGAGTGCCATGTAGGCGTTGCGGTCGCTCAGCTCCAGTGTCGTGAAGCGCCCGATCGCAATGCGCTGGGTCTCGTTGATGTACTCAAACAGTCCGCAGACAGCGCTGGTATCCGGACCCGTTTCCCGGAGACCCAGCTCCCCGAATGCCTTGACAGAGAACTGGCTGCACACGATCTCCTCCTGCTTTGCCGGCACAAAGCACTTGTCCGGGCGGACGGTGCAGGTACACTTCAGGCGTATCTTGACGAAGTTGACAGCCTCCTGGATGGTAAAGAACGCCTCATTGCAGACGATCTCCGCCGGGGAATACCGGGAGAGGAGGTTGATAAGCTCATCGGACGTATGCTTGAAGGAAACCGGGTACACCGCCGCCTCACCCGTGGACAGGTCGGCAAAGCAGGCGGCAGTGCCGTCGTCGTCCGTGTAGATGCTGCACAGGAAGTTGTTGGACGCATCGTCCAGAAGGTCTTTCTCAATGACGGTGCCGGGGGTAACGATACGAATGACCTCACGCTCCACCAAGCCCTTGGAGAGGGCAGGGTCGGTCATCTGCTCACAGATGGCGACACGGTAGCCGAGGTCGATCAGACGTTTGATATAGAGTTCAGCGCTGTGGTAAGGGATGCCGCACATCGGCGCACGCTCCGCAAGTCCGCAGTCCCGTCCGGTGAGTGTCAGCTCCAGGTCTCTGGATACACGCACCGCATCATCAAAGAACATCTCATAGAAATCCCCCAGACGATAGAACAGGATGCAGTCCGGGTATTGTTCCTTGGTATCCAGATAGTGCCGCATCATGGGCGAGAGCTTTTCCTCCGGATTCTTAGACAGCTTCATGTGGGGTCCTCACTTTCTATTGATAACGCAAAGGGGCGAAGGGCGCTCAATGGCACCCTCCGCAGGAAGAACAGTTGCCGGTGCAGGAAGCAGCTTCGAGGTTGATCTTGTCCGGATCCATGCCGTTGGCGGACATGGAGATGATGGTATTGACCTGGTTGAGGAGTTCATCGAGCCCCTCCTTGGCTGCCTGGTAGACCTTCATCTTGGGGTTGTCCATGATGGTCTTGTAGCTGGACTTGATGACGTCGTTCAGCTCCTGGATTTTGTCGTTGTCCTTATCGGGCTTGCCGACCTCCATCTGGAGCTGCATCCGTTTGAGGTTAAAGGCGTTGATGAGGTTCTGGAGCTGCTCATCGTCGTCATTTGCCTGTTTTGCGAGGGTATAGGCGATATACCGGTCGTCCGCCTGGATCGCCTTGCCCAGTTCTCTTGTCATTTCAATGATATCCATGATTACTCTCCTTTCAATGTTCCGCTGACCATACCGCTATGGCTCGCAAGTATCTCCACATTCACAAACTGCCCGATCAGAGAGGGCTCTCCGGGAAACTCCACTAGCATATTCTCCGAGCTTCTGCCGGTGAGCATCCCAGGGCGCTTTTTGCTCTCGCCGTCTGCAAGGACACGCAGCACCCTGCCGACAAAGCGCTTGTTGTTCTCGACAGCGATCTTACGCTGCAAAGAGAGGAGTCTCCCCATGCGTTCGGACTTCTCCTGTTCGCTGATGGCGTCTGGCATGAGCGCCGCCTTGGTGCCGGTGCGTTTGGAATAGATAAACGAGTACATATTGTCATACCGGACTGTCCGCACAAGCTCCAGTGTCGCCTGAAAATCCGCTTCCGACTCGTCCGGGAACCCCACGATCAGATCAGTCGTGAGCGAAAAGTCCGGTGCTTTCTCCCGGATATACCGTACTTTTTCGAGATAGCTTTCCACGGTATACCGCCGGTTCATGCGCTGCAAGATCGCATTGCTGCCGGACTGCACCGGCAGATGCAGGTGCTTGGCGAGGTGGTCACATTCGAGAATGGCATCCATCAGCTCCGGGGTAGCGTCCTTCGGGTGGGAGGACATAAAGCGGATCCAGTACTCCCCCTCGATCTTGTCGATCTCACGCAGGAGCGTGGGGAAATCCATCCCGTCCGCAAGGTCTTTGCCGTAGGAATTGACGTTCTGACCGAGGAGCATGATCTCCTTGTAGCCGTTCTCCACGAGGGAGCGCACCTCAGCGATGATCGCCGCCGGCTGCCGGGAGCGTTCCCGACCACGCACATAGGGGACGATGCAGTAGGTGCAGAAATTATTGCACCCGTACATGACCGGGACAGCCGCCTTGTAGGTGCTGTCACGCTGTGTGGGGACGTTCTCCGGGATGTCCGAGGACACGGAAATATCCCATGCATGGCGCTGTCCGTGCATATGGGCATAGAGCATCTGCGGCAGGGCAGAAACGGCATTGGAGCCGAGGACGATGTCCACATAGGGGTAGGACGCCCGAAGTTTTTCCGCAACGGTCTGCTGTGCGGTCATACAGCCGGTGACGCAGAGGATGAGACCGGGGTTCTCCATCTTGCGCTTCTTGATGCTGCCGAGGGTGCCAAAGACCCGATCCTCCGCATTTTCCCGGACGGCGCAGGTGTTATACAGAATGAGGGACGCATCCTCCACGCTGTCCGTCATCCCGAATCCCATTGCTTGCAGAAGTCCTGCAAGCTTCTCCCCGTCCGCCACATTGAGCTGGCATCCGAAGGTATGCAGATACGCCAAAGGCTGCGCCGGGCGTTCTGCGAGCCACGCACGCACCTGACGGATGCATTCCGCCGTTTCCGGCAAAGTCTGATGCTCCATGTGCCTCCACTCCTTTCCTCGTTCCAAACGTTCTCCCCTCTATTATACCACATCTGTTGGTAAATTGCAAGCGGTGCTTTTTTGCGGCAGTTCGCCGCCGGATTTTAGAATTGATAGACGAGAGCCTTTCATCTATCATGGGCTTATAAGAAAGAGGAAATCTGGAAATCTGACCCATCGAAATGGCTCTGTTTCGGGCTTAAACCACATTTCCATGGGGTCTGAAAATGGAAATCTGGGTGCGGCGGGCGGCGGATCGCCGCTGATGCAATAGCGGTTCTTTGTAGTCCGTCCTTCGGTGTCCGCAATGCCCCCCAATGGCTTACGCCAAAGGGGGGCAAAGCTATGCTTGTTGTTCGTCCGACCTTTGCCCCGAAGGGGCATTGGGAGGACACCTGTCAGCGGCGACCCGCCGCCATTGCTTGTATTGACAAGATTCGACGGATATGCTATAATAGAAAAGCAAGAGTACACCAACAACGGTTGGCGGCGAATCCCGCTCCCGGAAGGGAGTGATACATTATGGGCAATGTGGCATCTATTGTTACAT
>CACXGK010000249.1 GCA_902767115.1 uncultured Ruminococcus sp. | reverse complement strand
GGGTCGGATTCGCGGCAGACAAGGATCGTTTTCATAGCTTCACTCCTTAGAAAAAATGATAGACACAGACAATGCTCCCCTGCATGAGAGGGGAGTATTGCCGTGTATGTGGGGTATTCCCAATGTTTGGTAAGATTTAGTCCCAGGTTGTGTCATTGCGAGCGTATTCGCACTCGTTTTCTACATCCGGAATGCTCGTAATCTCAGGATCTCCGATCTGCATTTCCGGCTTTTTCATCGGGAAAGCTGCAATATTCAGCAGCTCATGCTCAGCGCTGCACATCATACGATACCCTGAGCATTCATCGCATCGAGTACCTTCTCGAAGCCTGCGATGTTCGCGCCGACAACGTAGTTGCCCTCGAAGCCGTACTTCTTGGCAGCATTGTCAATATTGTGGTATACATTCTCCATGATCTTCTTGAGCTGTGCATCCACTTCCTCAAAACTCCAGCTCAGACGCTCGCTGTTCTGGGACATTTCGAGTGCGGAGGTCGCAACACCGCCGGCATTGGAAGCCTTGCCCGGAATGAACCATACGCCGTTGTCCTGGAGGTACTTGGTCGCATCCTCGGTGGTCGGCATATTGGCGCCCTCGCAGACAGCCTTGCATCCGTTTGCTACGAGCTGCTTTGCATCGTCGAGATGAAGCTCATTCTGGGTCGCACACGGCAGTGCGATATCAGCCTTGATCTGCCATACGCCTCTGCCCTCGTGATACTCTGCATTCGGACGATAATTCTTGTACTCAGTCAGGCGGGCACGCTTGACTTCCTTGATCTCCTTGAGTGCTGCCACATCGATGCCATCCGGATCGTAGATCCAGCCGGTGGAATCGGAGCAGGTCACAACCTTGGCGCCGAGCTGCTGTGCCTTCTCAATTGCATAGATCGCAACGTTGCCTGCACCGGAAACGACAACTGTCTTGCCCTGCATGGACTCACCATGGCAGCGGAGCAGCTCGTCGGTGATGTACAGAAGGCCATAACCGGTTGCCTCGGTTCTTGCCAGGGAGCCGCCGTAGGTCAGACCCTTACCGGTGAGGACACCCTCAAACAGACCACGGATCTTCTTGTACTGACCGAACATATAGCCGATCTCTCTGCCGCCGGTACCGATGTCGCCAGCCGGAACGTCTGTGTCAGCGCCGATGTACTTGCAAAGCTCTGTCATGAAGCTCTGGCAGAAACGCATCACCTCACGGTCGGACTTGCCCTTCGGGTCGAAGTCGGAGCCGCCCTTGCCGCCGCCGATCGGCAGACCGGTCAGGGAGTTCTTGAAGATCTGCTCAAAACCGAGGAACTTGATGATACCGATGTTGACAGACGGGTGCAGTCTCAGACCGCCCTTGTACGGACCGATCGCAGAATTGAACTGCACACGGTAGCCGGTGTTAACATGAACATCGCCGTTGTCATCGAGCCACGGCACACGGAACTTGATCTGACGCTCCGGATTGACCAGACGCTCAAGCAGTGCATCTCTGCGGAACTGCGCCTCATTTGCTTCGATCACAGGGCGGATGGATTCGAGCACCTCACGGACAGCCTGGTGGAACTCCGGCTCATCCGGGTTCTTGGCGATGACCTCTGCAATGACTTCATCTACATAAGACATGGTAATGACCTCCTGAATTTTTCTATAAACGCCACGGAAGGACAGCTGTCCTCGCATGAAAAACGTTTCTAATTTATCATACTACAAAAATACGACTTTTGTCAATAAACTGAATACATTAAGTTTGTGACTTTATCCATAAAAAATCCGACATTTGAAAAACACCTACGAAAAAGTGCATGGACATTTCTCACGTATTTCGCTATAATAGCAAGAAAACACGCAAAGGGGCGCGATCTATGATGTACGTGAATTATGACGATCCGCAGGAAGTTGTGGAAGCAGCAAAGGCACTTTTGATGCAGCATCGCCGTATGACGGAGCCGGAGGCACATCGCTATCTGCAAATGCAGGCGATGAACCGCCGACTGAACAAACGCACTGTCGCCATCCAGATCATTCACCAGTATAAGAGCTGCGTTACAGCTTCTTGAATTCTGACGGCGTTTTCCCGGTGCGTTTCTTGAAGATGCGTGTGAAATAATCTGCCGAAGAAAAGCCCAGGATATCGCTGACCTCCTGCACCTTGAAATGTCCGCCGGACAGCAGGAGCTTGGCGTATTCCATCGTAAAGCTCTTGTGGTATTCCGAAAAGGTGATGCCGGTGTTGCGCTTGAAATAGCGTGTGAAATAGTCCCGGTTGAAGCCGAAAAATGCGGCTGCACTTTCCGTTGTGACAGGGGATTCCTGACTGGAAACCATCAGCTCCCGGAGCTTTTCTGTGATCGCAGCGCCCACGCCCTTGTCCTGCAAGGTACGGATCGAATGCTCCAGCGCAGTCTGGTATTCCTCATGCATGACCCGACGGTCAAGCTGGCGTGCGGCACGCTGCAGGGTGCAGCGTACATCATCAGCATTCAGCGGCAT
>CACXGK010000248.1 GCA_902767115.1 uncultured Ruminococcus sp. | reverse complement strand
TACTGTGGTGATGTGCTGTCCAGAAAAACCTATACCCCGAACTTCAAAGACCACAAGGTCAGGAAGAACCGGGGGAAGAAAAACAAGTATTTTCAGGCAAATCATCATGAAGCTATCGTTCCGCGCAGAGTGTGGAACGCCGCACAGCGCATCCTGAACAGCAGACGGTACGGACACGAGGGGTCGTACCTCCCGATGCACATCATTGACAACGGTGTTCTTTCCGGCTTCATTTCGATGAATCGCTCATGGGCGGGATTTGATGCAGAGGACTACTACCGTGCGGCACAGATCGCAATGGGACTTCTGGACGAGGAGCTGGACGATGATCTGGACAACGAGTTCCTGCCGGACGGCGGTCACAGGCTGGAGGGACTGATCGACGATCACGGTATCTCTCGAATCGCCCGTGAGCTGACGGAAGCGGAACAGCGTGTCAAGGACGAGCTGGATGGCATCGACCGCAGCAAGCAGGAGCTGGAAGAGCAAGCCGAAACGGTACGCACGTTTCAGGTCGTCAGCGGAGAAATGTTCAGCCATATCCATGAACCGGTCGTGCGAATCGGACAACGGGATATCCTGTTTAATACGAGCTGCGTGGCAAAAATGCGTGCAGAATACGCAGAGGTGCTGTTCAATCCGGTCGAGCGCATGATCGTGGTACGGCCAACAAAAAAGCAGAATCCGAACGCCATCGAATGGGGCGGCAAAAGCCGGGGTGCAAGCTATCTTTGCAGGATCCTGTACGAAAGCATGGGCTGGGATCCGGAGTACACCTACCGCATTCCCTGCCAGCCGATCCTGCTGACCGCGCCGGATGATACGGTGCAGCAGGTGCTGGTCTTTGATCTTGACAACTATATCGGCAGAGCCGTCAACAAACGGGAGGAGATCATTCAGGCACGGCACGAGCAGGAGCGCGCTGAAAAGCTCGCCGAGGAAGCGAAAAGCTACTTCATTCCGCCGGATAGTGATGAAGAGCCGGAGGAGCTTACGGAGATCGCAGAGGAAGTGGAAAAGGCGGTAGAGCTGAATAAGAAAATTTTCGGTATCCCGGCTTTCAAGCACACATCGACCTTCCGGAGCATCGACGGCAACGGCACTTGGGAGGAGTGGATGGCACCGGCAAGACCGCTGGACACCAACCACCGCTATGATGCCGAGATCGTGGATGAGATGCTCCGCAAGATACAGGAGGATCCGCCGGAGCCGCCGACCATGCCGGAGCGCATGGGAGATGATATCATCGAAGCATCCGTTTCGGATGCCGGAGAGGAGGGAGAATAATGTCACGAGATCCTGCGAAAAGCAGACCGCTTTCCGAGAACGTCAAGCGTATGATGTGGCTCGAACGCACCGCACCAAGAAACCACAACGTCATGAACGCCGAGCGTATCTGGACGGAAAATGACACGATCTACTGTCAGAAGCAGGGTTGTCTGTTCATGGAAGCGGCGGCGATGGGGTTCAAGATGAGCTCCTTTGTTCCGCTGTATATGACGAGCCAGCTTGCCGGTGTGATCGACTACAATTTCTCGTCGTCAAACGGTGTCGGCAGTGCACTCGAAGAGCTTTTGCAGATCCCTGCGCTGATGCAGAATCCGCGCTCGATCATCGAATCGCTGTACTGGATCGAAGAAATTCTTGAAAACGCAGATGAGACCGACAACAAAAGTATGCTGCTTGCCCACGCATATGAGGCAGATCTGAAGCATACGCCGAGAGCACTGCTGGCTTTGCCGGAAACAGAAAACAGCGATATCGATGAGCTTTCCTATGCGTACTGGCTTGGATACATTTACCGCTGTGAGTGCATCATGCACGATGAGTCCAGCAGAATGGTCTACAGCGCATTTACAGAGGACATCATGCGGGATGCGTACACCAAAATTGTCAGCAGTCCGCTGAATGACAAAGACCTGTCTGACTGCGCAAAAGACATCTGCGCCGAGCTGGACAGGATGCTTGTGGAAGAGATCTGGCCGCAAAAGAAGCACAGAAAATACATGTAAGGAGGATGTTTCATG
>CACXGK010000247.1 GCA_902767115.1 uncultured Ruminococcus sp. | reverse complement strand
TTTTTGTCGGCTTGCGCCGACTTAGGAGGGGCTTCTCGCCCCTCCTAAACCTCCCTCGGCAGGACTATGCAGCCCTGCACCCGCAGTTTTGAGTGGCGTTAAGTTGTTGACATTGGTTGGGGGTGGGGCGTCCCGCCTACGGCGCCCTCCCCATTTTGTTAAATTAGAAAAATTTAATTAAAAGCCTTGACAAATTCAGAAAAATCTGTATAATGTATAGTAGGGTATTATGGATCGTTTACAGAAAAATATCCAATGCTCATGATGTTTTGACATGATGATGAAGAACGGAGGAACCTGAATGAATCGTATCAAGTCTTTTCTGGCGGCTGTCATGATGCTGGCAGCGCTCCCCGTGATCCCGGCGATGCCGGTCACGGCTGCCGGCGGGTATGACGGCACTTACGTCATCCGCAATGTTCACAGCGGGCTTTTCCTGCACGCTGACGGCACGGCTGCCGGGGCGAATGTCGATCAGTTTGCTGCCAATGCCGCTGACGGCTCCAATACCTGGACACTCGCCGGCGATGCGGACGGTAATTACACCCTGAAGCTCGCAAACGGCACATCTCTGGGCATTTCGGACTCGAATGCGTGTCTGGCGAAGGACGGCGAGACCTTTACGCTTTCCGGCAATGCGGACGGCAGCTTTACCATTCTCGCCAAGGACGGCAAGGCGCTGGAGATCGCCAACGCTGAGACCACGGACGGCGCCAATGCGCAGCTCTGGGAGGTCAACGGCGTGGATTGCCAGAGCTGGGAGCTCATCCCGGTCACGGTCGCTTCCGGCACCGAGACCAAGGTCAATGTCGAGGGCAAGGACTACACCCCCGGTGATGTAAACGGTGACGGCGTCGTAGACGTGTTCGACTACTCTCTCGCTATGCGCAATGTCCTCGACGGCAAGGCATCCGACACCACGGCTGTTTGGGCGACCGACGTCGATGCCAATGACAAGCTCGAAGTCACCGACCTTGTTTCCATTTCCAAATTCCTCCACACCGGCAAGGGCGGTTTCCAGAAGCGTGCGGTTTCCATGAAGCGCACCTATGCTGCCATTGACGGCGCATTTGACAAGGGCTATGTCGAGGACAATCACCCCGGCTTTACCTCCACGGGCTTCCTCAATCTGTTCAATGAGGAGGGCTCCGATGTCAGCATCAACGTCGAGGTCGAGACTGCCGGTGTGTATGCACTGACCGTTCACCAGGCAAACGGCGGCACGGCTGACCGGACTGTGAACGTTGCAGTTTCGGGCGGACTGGGCACCTACACCCTGACCGGCGCTCCCACTGCCGACTGGGATACCTGGAGCGAGGAGACCATCAACGTGTACCTCAATGCCGGCATGAATACCATCACCCTGACCTCTGCAACGGCTGAGGGCGCTTCCAATCTCGACACCATCACCATCTCCCCCACCACCGAGAAGGAATCCCCCAAGACCCCGACTGCGCCCATCAAGGGCAAGGTCGATGGCGGCGGACGCAATACCTACGGCGAGGGCATCCAGATGGAATACCTCAACCGTGGTCTCGTGGCTGCCAACACCGGCAGCGGTATGCTCCTGACATGGCGCATCCTTGCCACCGATTCCGAGAACACCTCCTTCAAGCTGTATAAGAACGGCACGCTCCTGACGACCGTTGCAGCCGGCAAGGCTTCCAATTACCTCGATGCAGGCGGCACAGCAGCCGACAAGTACACCATCGACACCTACTTCGGCAATACCTGCGTGGAAAAGGGTACGGCAGCAGTCGTATTCGGCACCAAGAATTCCGGACAGTCCGGTGCGTACTTCGACATTCCCACCCAGAAGCCGGCTGACCAGACCATGCCCGACGGCTCGACCTGCTCGTACACCGAGAATGACTGCTCCGTTGGCGATATCGACGGCGACGGCGTTTACGAGATCTTCGTCAAGTGGGATCCGTCCAACTCGCAGGATAACTCCAAGACCGGCTACACCGGCACGACCTTCTTCGACTGCTACCGCCTGGACGGCACGCTCGTTTGGCGGATCGACCTCGGCAAAAACATCCGCTCCGGTGCGCATTATACGCAGTTCCTCGTGTATGATTTCGACGGCGACGGCAAGTGCGAGCTCATCTGCAAGACCGCTGACGGCACCAAGGACGGCAAGGGCAACTACATCGGCGACAATTCCAAGGATTGGCGCAACAGCTCCGGTACTGTCCTGGATGGTCCGGAATACATCACGCTCTTTGACGGCATGACCGGTGCGGCACTCGATACGCAGGATTACGACCCGGCAAGAGGTGCGCAGAGCAAGGAGACATGGGGCGATACTTACGGCAACCGCAGCGAGCGCTATACGGCGTGCGTGGCATATCTTGACGGCAAGAACGCATCCGCTTGCTTCGGACGAGGCTATTACACGAGACTTGCTGTAGCTGCTTGGGATGTCAAGGGCGGCAAGCTGTCCAAGCGCTGGCTGTTCGATACCGGATTCGACAAGTCCGTACCGGGCTACGGTGACGGCAACCATCACTCCCTCGCCGCAGACGTGGACGGCGACGGCAAGCAGGAGGTCGTTTGCGGCTCCGCTGTCATTGACGACAACGGCAAGCTCCTCTACACCACCGGCAATGCGCACGGCGATGCGATCCATATCGGTGACTTTGACCCGCAGAATCCGGGTCTGGAGATCTTCCAGTGCTTAGAGGACGAGTATCACCCGAACGGCAAGAAAATCAGCTTCGGCGTTGAACTGCGTGATGCCAAGACCGGCAAGGCGCTGTTCCGTGAGACCGCCGGCGGCGATACCGGACGTGCCATCTGCGACAACATCATCGCAGGCAATGCAGGCGCCGAGATGAATGGTTCCCATTCCGGCAATGTGTACCTGGCGACCGGCTCGCATGAGGTCGTTTGCCAGTGGTCTGATATCACCAAGTGGGGTCAGAATTCCGTGATCTACTGGACAGACGTGCTGGAGAGAGCCGTTATGGATCGCTCGATGGCTGACCAGTACGGCAAGGGCAGAGTCTTCACCGGCGATGGCATTTCCTACAACAACTACACCAAGTCCAATATGTGCCTGACCTGTGACCTGATGGGTGACTGGCGTGAGGAGATCATCGGCAGAAAGTCCGATGGCGGACTAAGAGTATTCACCACGACCTTCCAGACCGAATACCCGATCTACTCGCTGATGCACAACGCCCAGTACCGTGTCCAGGTAGCAGCCCAGAACAACGGCTACAACCAGCCGCCCCACACCGACTACTTCCTCGGCACCGACTTCCCCCTCCCGACC
>CACXGK010000246.1 GCA_902767115.1 uncultured Ruminococcus sp. | reverse complement strand
GGAAAGTGCGGACTTCATAGCGAGTCTGCGAACCTTCTTGTTCAGTGTATATCTGTAGCTTCTCGGCTTCGGACCGATCGCAACGCCGCCGTGTGTCCACTGGGGAGCTCTGATGGAACCCTGTCTTGCGTGACCGGTACCCTTCTGTCTCCACGGCTTTCTGCCGCCGCCTCTAACCTCGGTACGAGTCAGAGTGGACTGTGTGCCCTGGCGCTGGTTTGCAAGGTAGTTCAGGACTACAGCGTGCATTACGGAAACATTCGGCTCAATACCAAAAATCTCGTCCTTCAGCTCAGTCTCAGAGACTGCACTTCCAGTCATATCGAATACTTTAACTGTTGCCATTTACGTTTCCTCCTTTCTTACGCCTTGACACTGTCAGTGATCGTTACAATACCGCCCTTCGGGCCCGGGATAGCGCCCTTGATAGCGATCAGGTTGTTCTCAACGTCAACCTTCACGATCTCGAGGTTCTGAACGGTTACCTTCTCAGCACCCATGTGACCTGCCATGCCCTTGCCCTTGTAAATACGGGACGGAGAGGAGCAAGCGCCCATGGAGCCTGCCTGTCTGTGAACAGGACCGGTACCGTGAGTTTCCTTCAGTCTGTGCTGGTTGTGACGCTTGATGGCGCCCTGAAAACCCTTACCCTTGCTGGTGCCGGAAACATCAACGATGTCGCCTACAGCAAATACGTCAGCCTTCACGAGGCTGCCTGCTTCCAGATCGCAGTTATCCAGTCTGAATTCCTTGAGGGTCTTCTTGTAACCAGCGTTTGCCTTGTCGAAGTGACCCTTCATAGGCTTGTTAACTCTGGTTGCCTTCTTGTCGCCGTAGCCGAGCTGAACTGCTGCATAGCCATCATTCTCGACAGTCTTCACCTGAACAACAACGTTCGGTGCAGCCTCTACGACGGTTACCGGGATTACCTTGCCATTTTCATCAAAGATCTGTGTCATGCCGATCTTCTTGGCGATAATACCTTTCTGCATTGTTTTTCCTCCTTGTAAGGTTATTGGTCGGTACATACCGACGTGACCTGCTCATTGGTTGAGGGGTCGCTCAACATGAGCGGGAATGTGTTGCGCTTCTGCATCGAAGCACATTCGCAGGATCGTGATCTTGGCTTACTTAGCCTCCATTACGATGTCCACACCTGCGGGGAGCTCGAGCTTCTGAAGAGTATCCATCGTCTTCGGAGTGGGACGGAGTACATCAATCAGACGCTTGTGGGTGCGCTGCTCAAACTGCTCACGGCTGTCCTTGTACTTGTGTACTGCTCTCAGGATAGTTACGATCTCCTTTTCGGTCGGGAGCGGGATCGGACCGGATACAGATGCACCGCTTCTCTTAGCTGCCTCAACGATCTTTGCTGCAGCGGAGTCCACTGTTGCGTGCTCGTAGCCCTTGATCTTGATTCTGATCTTTTCGCTTACTGCCATTTGTTTTCGCCTCCTTGGTTTGTTGTGGGGGCAGGTTTTCAGGAATCGTCTTTCGTTTTTACACTTTGCCGGGTGTGTCGCACCCCATATCGTATAAAAAATCCGGCAAACTGCTCATTTTCGAGAGTTCCCGGACAGAATGACAGTACTCTCAGCCGCATGATCCTCCTGCCTGTGCGTTTGCACACGCAAGTTCCCGCCGTAACCCGGAAATTTCCGATCATTCTGGCTGCACGTACTGTGCCGACATTCCTTTGCGCCCGGTTTGAAATCGGACATACTCCACGGAAATTCCCCGACAAACCGCCGGCAACCTTCCGCTTCTTCGCATATCGTTTGGTTCTTGTTGCCTTGAACCTTATTTAGTATAACACATACCCGTCCCATTGTCAAGCCTTTTTCCTGCAATTTCGAGCTCGAAAATGTAAACTTTTTGTGAACGAACAAATTTCGTTCATTCCGCCGATTTTCGCCGGCAAACTTCGTCAGAAATGACAAGCTCCCCATGCGCCGGCACGGGGAGCGAAGGTCTTAATCCGCATTCACCCGAAGATAGTCCTCCGGATTCTGGCAGATATTATTGATGCGCACTTCAAAGTGGCAGTGCGGTCCCGTCGAGTCACCGGTCGAGCCGACATAGGCAATGAGCTGTCCCTTCTCGACGACCTGTCCCTCATATGCCACGACGCTGCTGGCGTGACCATACAGCGTGCGGTAGCCGTCCGGGTGGTCGATGATGACGTAGTTGCCGTAGCCACCCGAATTCCAGCCGGCACGATAGACCGTGCCGCCCTCGGCAGCATAGATCTCGGTTCCGGTCGGCGCAGCGATATCCAGACCCTTGTGACGGCGTTCACCGCCGAAGTGGTCGCTGATATAGCCGCCGTTGACAGGCCAGCCGAATTTGCCGGAGCCGCTGAGCACAGTCTTGCTGCTGGCAGGCTCCGCCTTATACGTACCGATACCGATCTGCTCCGGCACCGGGCGCTTGGTGATCGCAGTGCTAAGGATCTCACGGCTGCTCTCGGTATCATCCACGTAGGTCACGAGCACCTCGCTCGTGCGCTCGCCGAGCACGCCCTTGGAAATGACCTTCTCGACACCGAGATTCAGCGCCGATGTCTCGACCTTGACCGAGCCGTAGTTGATATAGCTCGTCACGTTCATGGTCTTGGTATAGGCGATCGGGATGGCACGGGAGTAGGTGTACACCTTCAGGAGCATTCCTTCCTTAAAGAAGCGCTCGATCCGGGGATTCAGGCGGAGCAGCTCCTTTTCCGTCATGCCGTGCGTGGCAGCAATGAGCTGGGGGGAGTCGGACTTCCGCACCACGTAGCGGCTCTCCTCGACGGTCGTCGCCGTGAGCTTGCGGACCATCTGTTCCTCCGGTGTCAGAGACTCCTTGAGGTAGATGCCCTCCTGGTAGGTGATGGACTTCGTATAGTAGACCTCATTGACCATATCGTCAAGCCCTGCGGCATACTTGGCAAGTCCGTCATTCATCGCCTTGATAATGGCGTCCTTGTCCTCGACGGCACCGACAAATTCGCCGTCCACATACACGCCATAGGCATCTCCCAGCTCCTCATGGGAGCTGATGAGCAAGCGGTCGGCAATGGTCTGCGCCGTGGCGTAGGAATCCTCATCCGACACGATGCGCAGCGTGTAGACCGGATTATACGAAAGCTCCGTTTCGCTGTCCGTGAGCTCGATACGCTGCCGCACCTCCTCACGGGCTTCCTCAAAGACATTCTCGCCGCTGACGATGCCGATCTCCTCGCCGCTGACGGACACCGCCAGAGCGTAGTCAAGCCCGAAGCCATAATGGATCACGCCGATGAGAAAGACGATCGAGATCACCGGCAACACGTAATTGAATCCCGTCCGGAACAGTCCGTGCTCGCCGAGCAGCCACCCGGCAAGGAGCTTGCCGACGGACGACAGGAAGGAACCTGTCCCCTCCCGTCTGGCGTGCTGAACGTCCCGGAGCATTTCCTGCGTGGGACGGTTATGTTCCCGGATAGCGTGACGCATTCCCAGCCAGTTGAGCTTGAAAAAGCGTCCGATCTGGCAGAGCATATACCAGAGCATCCGGAAGAATCCTCCGATGAAGAACCACAGGATCCGGATCACCGCACGAAGGCTGTGAAGCACCATCATACCAATGCGTACCATCAGCTCGCCAAAAGACTTCTTGTCCGTTCGTGGATCAGGGTACTGCTTGCGTGCCATACAGCACCTCCTTACTTACCCTTTATATAAATAGTACGAATCACTGAATCGCATACGTCATTAAGTATACCACATTTCCCGACCAAATGCAAGCCATCCCCGCACATTCCGGCAGGATGCACAACGTCTGTGCCTATCCGCCGATCAGTCTTTGCATCTCCTCCGGCAAAGGGGATGTGATCGTGTGGGATGTGTCCCCGGCGTCGGTGTACACTGCCCGGAAGCAATGCAGGGCATGGCGTCCGATATCCGTCAGATCACCGCCATAAAGCGTATCGCCGGCAAGCGGACAGCCGATGTATGCCATATGCACACGGATCTGATGTGTCCTTCCGGTCTCCAGCCAGAGCTCGACAAGGCTGTATTTCCCAGCCTGCTGCACCGTCCGGAAATGCGTCACCGCACGCTGTCCGTCCGGGCGGACGCACCGCACGATGATGCTCTCCTGTGTTCTGCCAAGGGGTGCATCGACCGTCCCTTCCGCCGGGGGCATTCCGGTCACGACCGCAAGGTAGGATTTCCGGATCCTCCCCGGCAGCTGCGCTGCGGCTATGGCATGGCGAGCCGCCGCCGTCAGTCCGGAGGTGTTGCTGTCCAGGCGGTTGACGGGACGGAAGGTCTCCCCCGGATACATCGCCGCAAAGGCATTTCCCAGCGTGTCCATCCGGTGGTTCTGGCTCGGATGGATGGGCATCCCGGCAGGCTTGTCAAAGATGCGCACATCCGCATCCTCAAATGCGACCGGAACGGACAGCAACGGATTCGGCACGATGTTGGGCGTATCCACCAGATGCAGCCGGATCACATCACCGGGCTGCACGATATCCACGCTGCGCAGATGTCTGCCATTGACCGTCATGCCGCCCTCGATCTGCTTGAGCCGGGAGATCTGCCGGTGAGACAAGCCGCATTCCTGCCGCAGATAGCGCTCCGCCTGACAGGGCTCCTGCCATTTCACAGTAAATATCAGATCCGGCAAGCGGATCCCTCCTTTGTATTGGTTTCACGCAGCCGAAGCTGCAAAAACAGCATCAGCTCACAGTCGAGATAGGGCAGCAGCAGCGTGATCGGCACCACCGTCAGCACCGCCGGCAGATACCGCAGCACGATCAGCCAGAATGTCCGGTGATGTCCCTGCATAAGCTGCATGGAACGGCGTATCACACGCACCGCCCCGGCATCCGGCATTTCCGTGCATAGAAACGGCACCGGAAACAGCGCCACGCTCAGACGGATTCCATAAATGCCCGTCCACAGCATCGCCAGAAATGCCTGCACCGCCGCAAAGAGCCAGATACCGCCCTCCTGCTGCACAGTGCTCTCCCGGAATGCCATCACGCACAGCATCCCGGCTGCCACCGGCAGAAATGCCGCTGCCGCCTTCAAAGCGGCGGCAGCCGTACAGACCCAGGCGGTGTGCAGGTAGCTCCTTGCATCCCGAAAGCAGATGCGAAGCCTTGTCAGTCCGAGCCGGGTGCCGTACCAGTTGCAGACGCCGCAGCGCACGGGGAGCATCACGCCTGCGCAGAAAAGCGCCCAGAGTGCGCAGAATGCCGCCCATGCCAGACTCCCGTTCCAGACGTCCTGTGCCGGCATCAGACGTTTGCGCACGAGCAGCGCCGCAAAGCCTGCCGGCAGCAGCCTTGCCCCAAATGCCATCCCGGTGCGCAGCCAGGAGGCTCGCAGAGAGGCTGCATACCGTCCCTTTATCGCACGTTTTGAAAAGCGGTGCAGTTGCCGCAGATCCATCCGATCAGCTCCTTTTTATAAAGTATGTAGAAGCTGACAGGCGATGTGTTATCCCCTCGAATACGGCGTCATGCCCAGGATCTCAAATGCCTGCGCTGTCTGCCACATCTGCGCCGTAAAGAGCAGCTCAAAGCCCTCACCCGGTTCGCAGTGCAGATCCTTTGCCGGGATCTTGGGCATTCCGAAGCAGGCAAGCATATTGCTGATGACACCGGCGTGGGTGATGACGGCACAGTGCGAGAAGTCGTTCTCCATCATGTCGATCAGGATGCGGTTGAGCGCACGGTAGGAACGGATGCACAGCTCCTCGGCGCTCTCCCCCTCCGGCGGACGCACATCCGGCGCACCGCCCTTGAGCCAGGTGCGGTAGTCCTCACGCCCGACCAGCTCGGATGCCTTCTTTCCCTCGAACAGCCCGAAGTTCAGCTCACGCAGATCCTCGGCGATGTACAGCGGCGTTTCCGGGAACAGGATCTCTGCTGTCTCCTTGCAGCGGGACAAGGGGCTCGTATACACACGCTGCACCCTCGGATACTCGTACCGGTCGCACTTGCCGGACAGCTCTGCTGCACCCTCGTCGGTCAGCGGATAATCCGTCGAGCCGATATAAATGCCCTCGTCGTTGGCACGGGTACGCCCGTGACGGAATACACTCAGATGATAACCCTTCATTTGCTTTTCCTCCTATGATACAGTAAATAATTGCTGATATACGGCAAAAATCTGTCGAAACCCACAAATTGTGAACAACTTTTTTGACACCGTAGGCTTTTTGTACAACTTTCCGTAAAAAATAAGCCAAAATTTCCACACCGCAGACTATTTACAAATAGTATAACTTTGTATTATAATATAAGTAATCCCTATTTGTATAAAACCGACGTTATTTTACAGGAAAGGAGCATACGTCATGAATTCTGATTTCCCCCGCATCATTGCTCTCCAGAGAAAGGAGCGCCAGATCAGCCAGAAGCAGGCTGCTGCTGACCTTGGCATCTCACAGGCACTTCTGTCTCACTATGAGAAGGGCATCCGTGAATGTGGTCTGGACTTTCTCGTGAAGATCGCCGATTACTATAACGTATCCTGCGACTATCTGCTTGGCCGTACCCCCGAACCGGAGGGACGCACCCTGACGATCGAGGACATTCCGGACGATGACGGCAATAACGAAATGCCAAGCCCGGAGGTCGTTGCCTTCAACCGCAAGATCATCAACAACTCCATCAGCCTCCTGTTCTCTCTGGCACAGAAGGCAAACAGCGTTACGCTCATCAAGGAGATCGGTTCGTATCTGATGCTGAACATCTACAAGCTGTTCCGTATCGTGTACAATGCCAACCCCCACAATGACCAGAAGCTGTTCTCTGTTCCGAAGGTCGTTGCGAATGACGACGCCTCTGCGATCGTGAGCATGAACGAAGCCAATATCAAGGCTGCATCGAGCGGTATCCCGATCGGTGAGAACGACTGCGTCCGTGATTCGGACGTCCTGTATCTGACCACGGCGATCCTGTCCAAGACCTATCCGGAGTACTCCTCCTCCCTGCTCAACCTCATCAAGATCAGTGAGGAGAGCATTCATAAGAAGCGGAATGCATAAGATCGCATAGACGCTCTTGCAGGCGGTGCATTTATATTGTACCACATTTCCTGAAAAAATAAAAGTCTTTTCTAAAAAAATATGCGCCGTCCTGTCCGGGCGGCGTATCGTATTCCATTCGGGCAGCGCCGCACGGAGGACTGTGCGGTCTGTCCTGATGTCCCGAAGGAGGGATCCTATGCGCAGACTACACGGCGTACACCTGCCGCACGCAAAATCGACAGCCGCCGAACCCTTTCAGCCGCTTCCGGTCCCGGAAAAGGTGCTGATCCCCATGCAGATGCATATCGGTACACCGGCGTCGCCCATTGTCAAGCTCCGGCAGTCTGTCACCGTCGGGGAGTGCATCGGAACTGCGGAAGCGCAGTTTTCTGCGGATATCCATGCCTCTGTCTCCGGCACGGTCACGGCGATCACGGAGTATCGCCCTGTCAAAGGAGAGCCGTGCAAGGCGGTGGAGATCACCACAGACGGCGAGCAGACGCCTTGTCCTGCAATCACTGTGCCGCATTACAGCAGCCGTGCGGAATTCCTGACAGCCGTCCGGCATTCCGGTGCGGTCGGCATGGGCGGCGCCGGTCTCCCGGCACATATCAAGCTCAATCCCAAGCAGAAGATCGAACACCTCCTGGTCAATGCCGCTGAATGCGAACCATACATCACAGCGGATGACCGCATCATGCAGGAGAAATTCGCCCTCATCATCGCCGGCATCTGCCGCATCCTGGAGGTGCTGGAGATCCCGTCCTGCATCATCGGCGTGGAGGAAAACAAGCCTGAAGCCATCCGCACCCTGCGCAAAGCCATCGGCACCCGGTCACAGATCACCGTCCGGACACTTCCTTCCGTCTATCCGCAGGGCGCCGAAAAGGTGCTGATCTACCACCTGACCGGACGCATCGTGGCACCCGGTCAGCTCCCGGCGGACGCAGGCGTGCTCGTGATGAATGTCACAAGCGTCTGTTTTCTGGAGGAATACTTCACGACCGGAATGCCGCTGGTATCCCGTGGCATCACGGTGGACGGTTCCTGTATCCAGGAACCGTGCAGCCTGACGGTGCCGATCGGTACACCCATCCGGAATGTCCTGGATTTCGCCGGCTGTGATATGGAGCGAATGGCACGGCTCATCTCCGGCGGTCCCATGATGGGCGTTTGTCTGCCGTCGGCGGAGTACCCCGTCACCAAGACCACCAATGCCATTCTGGCTCTCCCCGAACCCGAAAGCCGCCCCACGACCGCCTGCATCCGCTGCGGACGCTGCATCCGTACCTGTCCGCTGCGCCTGATGCCCACCGAGCTTGAAAAGGCGTATCAGCGCCGGGATGCCGCCCGTCTGCGCCGTCTGCGTGTAGACCTGTGTATGCTCTGCGGCTGCTGCTCTTACGTGTGTCCTGCAAACCGTCCCCTCGCTGAGAGCAACGGTCTGGCAAAGGCATTCCTGCGAAAGGAGGCGACACGATGAAGCTGTTGCGCATTGAAAACACACCTCACATCCGTGACGTTCTTACCACACAGCGTATCATGCTGCTCGTGATCGCCTCGCTTATGCCGGCGGCTGTCAGCAGCGTGGTACATTTCGGATGGCGTGCGGCGCTCCTGATCGGGTTCTGCATGGTATTCTCCACGGCTTGCGAGGGACTTTGTAGGATCCTGATGAAGCGTGAACAGACCATACGTGACGGCTCTGCTGCCCTCACCGGTCTCCTGCTTGCCCTCAATCTCCCCGTCACGCTCCCCCTCTGGGAAGCCGGGGTCGGCTGCTTCATTGCCATCGTTGCGGTCAAGCAGCTCTTTGGCGGACTGGGGCAGAATTTCGCCAATCCTGCCATCACCGCCCGTATCATGCTGATGCTCTCCGTCACGGAGGATATGACCCACTGGATCCGTCCGGGCGAGAGCTATGACGCCATTTCGTCTGCGACCCCTCTCAGCGGCGGCGAAGCCAGCCTTGCTGATCTGTTCTGGGGGACGAATATCGGCGGCTGCCTGGGTGAGACCTCGGCTGCGATGCTGCTGCTGGGCGCTGTCTTTCTCCTGGCACTCGGCATCATCTCGCCGGCAGCGCCCTTCTCCTACATCGGGACGATGGCACTCTGCACACTGATCTCCGTCCTTGCAAACGGCGGTGACATGATCGAGATCCCCTATCAGCTCCTCTCCGGCGGTCTGCTCCTCGGCGCCTTCTTCATGGCGACCGACTACGTGACCACCCCCATCACCACCACGGGACGCATTGTCTTTGGCATCGGGTGCGGCGTGCTGACGTTCCTCATCCGGACGTTCGGCAGCTATCCGGAGGGCGTTTCGTTCGCTATTCTGCTAATGAATATCCTCACGCCGTACATCGACCGCTTCACCGTGAGCCACCCGTTCGGCGTCAAGCCCCAGAAGGGAGGCGCTGCGAAATGAAGGAAAAACTCCTCCCCTCCGCCGTCCTGACGATCGTCTGCGCCGTGGTATGCGGACTGCTTGCCGCTGCCAATGCGGCGACCCACGACAAAATCGTACAGGCGGAGGCAGATAAAGTCCAGAAAAGTCTCGTGCGCTGCTTCGGCGAGGGCACGTACACACCGCTGGAAACGGCATTTGAAGGCGTCACTGCCGTGTACGAAAGCACAGACGGCTTGCAGATCTATGACATCACAGCCGACGGCTATTCCAAAGGCGGCATCCGGGCGCTCATCGGCATTGCGCAGGACGGCTCGATTGCCGGGATCGGCATTGTCTCCTGCGGCGAAACTGCCGGCGTCGGCACCAAGATCACAGACCCGGCATACCTCGCACAATTTGACGGTGCCAGAACCGCAGAGGACTTCCCGGATGCGATCTCCCGTGCGACCTTCTCCTCGAAAGGGCTCCAGAGCGCCGTGTCACTTGCCCTGCAATGCGCAGAAAGGAGGAATGACACATGACAGGCAAAAACGGCTATTTACAAGAGTTTACCAAAGGACTCCTGCGTGAGAACCCCACACTCGTGGGACTGCTCGGAATGTGTCCGACCCTCGCTGTCACCTCACAGGCAGTCAATGCGCTGGGCATGGGGCTTGCCACCATGTTCGTCCTCATCGGCTCCAACTGCGTGATCTCCCTCCTGCGAAAAATCATCCCGGCAACGGTCAAGCTGCCGTGCTACATCGTCATCATTGCCGGCTTTGTGACCATCATCGACTTCCTGCTCCACGGCTTTCTGCCGGAGCTGCACGAAAGTCTCGGCACCTTCCTCTCGCTCATCACCGTCAACTGCATCATCCTCGGACGTGCAGAGATGTTCGCTTCCAAGAATCCTGTGCTCCCGTCCATACTCGACGGCTGCGGCATGGGGGCAGGCTTTACGCTCTCGCTCCTGGCGATCGGCTCGGTGCGTGAGATCCTCGGTGCCGGCACCTGGATGGCAGGCACCCCCATCGCACTGACGCTCCCGGCAGAATTCCCGAAGCTGGCGATCTTCTCCTCGACTGCCGGTGGCTTTATGACGCTCGGCGTCCTCGTTGCCATTGCCGGCATCCTCACCCGAAAGCCCCTCCCCAAGGAGGTCGGCTGTGCAGGCTGTCCGATGGCAGACGGCTGCCGGTCTAACGGAAAGGAGAGCTGCAAATGAAGATCTTTATCACCACTTTGCTTGCTGCCATGCTGACAGATAACTACGTGCTGTCCCGTTCCATCGGCATCTGCCCGTTTCTGGGCGTTTCGCAAAAGCTCTCCTCCAGCCTTGGCATGGGCGGCGCTGTGATCTTTGTCATGGGCTGTGCGGCAGCCGTGACCTATCCGGTCTACCAGCTCCTTGCCATGCTGGAGCTGACCTACCTCAAGACGGTGGCGTTTATTCTCATCATTGCGCTGTTCGTACAGCTCGTGGAAATCGCCCTCAAAAAGCTCTTGCCGCCGCTGTACCGGACACTCGGCGTCTATCTGCCGCTGATCACGACCAACTGCGCCGTGCTCGGCGTGACCATCAACAACATTGACGACGGCTACGGATTCCTGCTGTCCGTCTGGAATGCGATCTCGGTCGGGATCGGCTTTACGCTCGCACTCATCATTTTCTCCGGTGTCAGAAGCCGCATCGAAGCGGCAGATGTCCCCGAAGCCTTCAAGGGCATCCCGGCAACACTTGTTGCTGCTGCGATCGTGTCCATGAGCTTCTCGGCATTCACCGGCATGATCTGAGGAGGAATGCAATGAATATCCTGATACCTGTTCTGCTCTTTGCAGGCATGGGACTGCTTGCCGGCATTCTGCTGACCATTGCGTCAAAGATCTTTGCAGTCCAGACAGACCCCCGGCAGGAGCAGATCACCGAAGCCCTGCCCGGCGCCAACTGCGGCGGCTGCGGCTTTGCAGGCTGTGCGGATTACGCAGCAGCGGTCGCTGCCGGAACGGCCGCACCGGATCGCTGCCGTCCGGGCGGCGCTGCAGTGGCTGAAAAGATCGGTGCCATTCTCGGCATCGAGTTCGAACCCGGCGATCCGATGGTGATGGCCGTGCATTGCAGCGGCACCTGCAATTCCGTCCGAAAGCTCTATGATGCGGCAGATATGACGAGCTGCGCCGCTGCGAAGTCCTTTTACGGCGGCAGCGGAATGTGCCGTTTCGGCTGTCTGGGACTGGG
>CACXGK010000245.1 GCA_902767115.1 uncultured Ruminococcus sp. | reverse complement strand
CGCAAGAGTGATGATTTCAAACCTTCCTCCGAAGCAAAGAACAACAAAGCCGAAAATAAGCAATGCCATCATACATAGGGCAAAATTTGTTATATGTGTTAGGAGCAAATCAGGAAGTATTTTTACATCAGGATTAATACTGTTAATCCAGCGAGATATCATGCAAAACGCACCGACAGCAACAAGGCATAAATATATAATCAAATACGTTTTCTTAACTTCATATTTAGTCATGGAAACTTCTCCTATAGCCATCCTCTCAAATTCCGATTTAGCGCAGAACCTATTCGACCTTTGCGCCGTAAGGCGCATTGGGAGAATCGTGCCAGCGGGGGCTCCCCCGCAAATTCCGATTTAGTGCAGAACCTATTCGACCTTTGCGCCGTAAGGCGCATTGGGAGAATCCTGCCAGCGGGGGCTCCCCCGCGGGCAGGAACAGCGTTACGGCTCTTCATATTCTGCGATATACGGCAGATTCCGGTAGTATTCCGCACAGTCCAGACCATAGCCGACCACAAAGGCATCCGGAATGGTAAACAGGGATTTGTCTGCCTTGAGATCGACCACACGGCGTTCCGGTTTATCGAGGAGGGTCAGGATCCTGAGGGAGAGGGGATTACGGCGGCGCAGCTCCTCTGCGACAAGGCTCAGGGTGCGTCCGGTATCGATGATGTCCTCCACGATGATGACGTGATACTGGCTGATGTCCTGCGTCAGGTCAAGGGTGATCTCGACCTTGCCGGAGGACACAGTGCCCTCGAAATAGCTCTGCGCCTGCATAAAGCCGATCTCACAGGGGATGGAAACGGCACGAGCCAGGTCTGCCAGAAAGACAAAGGCGCCCTTCAGGATGCTGACGAGCAGCAGGGGCTTGCCCTCGTAGGCAGCGTCGATCTCCGCACCAGCCTGTGCAATGGCAGCGTGCAGCTCCTCCTCGGAGATCATGACACGCCGGATCCGCTTGCTGAATTGTTCACGATCGGTGAAACTCATGGTGATGTGCTCCTTTCGTATCATATCGGTCATTTCATTATACCATGCTCAGGGGTAATTGTCAACAAAAGTCCTTTCCCAAAAGACGGATACCCCTATAGAAGTCCTGCCCCGAAACGCTTTGCAACGCTTCGGGGCAGGGGAATGAGTGCTATGATACATCAGGATTTGCGTTTTAGATGTCTGAATGCTGCATAGATGCCGTAGCCAACAGCAACACCCATCGTATTCAGGATCAGATCATCCACATCTGTAGCTCTTGAGGCGAAAGGAAGCTGAAGCAGCTCAATGCATAGGGAGATAGCAGCACCGACTACAACCACTTTCCAAAAACAATTCAGCCTTTTATAAACGACTGGCAGAACAATGCCAGTGGGAATGAACATGATCATATTGCCGACTACATTCCAGATCATATCTTTGACATGATGATAATCAAATAAATGGACAAATGGAACAAGGTTCATCCAGAAAGGAAAGGCTTCTGCCGGGTCAAATTGCAGCGGCTGGATATGCCCGTCTACTAATGCCCGTGGAAAAAATACAAAACGAATGATGAACGATAGATTGATAAACATCAAGAGTAAAATGGCTTCTCTTTTCCACTGGATCTGTCTCTGCCGCTTGCATACGATGATCCTTGTCAGCAGCCAGATCGCAGCGAATAGCAGTTCGACAGATAAAAATGTGATTTCGACCATGTCATGTTCCCCTTTGCAAATTCCTCTGACCGGATGTCAGAAATACTATGGCGTAAAGCTTCCCTTATTTGGATTTCGCTGGCTCTGTCTCCATATTGCAGCAGCAGCCTGCCAGCATCCAGAACAGCGGTGCGACTGTCACGGCGCTTGCACCAACGACCATGACGACCACATACACCAGCACAGCGCCCAGAACAGCCGTCTGTACCCAGCCGCCGTGTGCGCCAGCCTTGCCGCCCCGCACAAAGGCGAACAGCAGAACAGCAATCACGAGCAGCAGCATCGGAATACCGAGCGTTGCTGCCGTGTGCAGATAGAAGTTGTATGCACGGTCAAAGGTATTGGGGTTGGACGTGATCGTGATGTTCTGGTAGAGCTGCGGATAGACCAGACTGTCCGGACCTGCGCCGACGATCGGGTAGTCATGAATGATATTGGCGGTCGCATTCCAAAGGTAGCTGTAGGTACCGGTGATGCTGGTCGCATCCGGCGTGCCGTTCGGGTTGCCGTCGTAGGTCGGCATATAGTAGCCGCTTGCCTCCAGGCGGTAGGAGCTGTCCTCCCACATGATAGCGCCGTCGTAGAGAAGCTGTGTCTGCGTCAGGGACTCCGCTTCGCTGCCCTTAGAGGTGCCGTTGATGGCAGATGCCGCAAAGCTCCAGCCGATGCCGGCGCCAAAAGCGATCACAGCCGCCAGAATCACGGTCAAGCCCTGCTTGCCGGCTTTCTTCCAGAGCAGGTAGATCACGCCCAGCACGATCGCCAGTCCCATGCCGGCAAATCCGATGAGGGTCTGGGTCTTGACAGCCATCAGCGCAAAGACTGCGGTGCAGACCAGATACAGGATCCGGTGCTTTTTGTCCTTGGCAAAGGCAGCCATCAACATGGCAGGCATTTCGAGCATTGCCAGGAGCGTTGCAAGAAAGATCGGGCTGCCGGTCAGACCGGACGGCAGGAACGTGCGGAACAGGAGCAGGGGTTCGAGACTGTCATAGTAGGACGGGAAGCCGATGGGCAGCGCCTGGAGCAGTCCCCAGATACATTCCGCCAGCCCCATCAGGAGCATTCCGGCAAGGAGCTTTTTGCGGTTGTCGTCAGTGCCGAGCTGTGCGCCCAGCATGAAGAAGCAGCCGTAAAACAAAATCGACAGCAAGCCCTCACCTCTGCCGTCAAAGCCAAAGGTAGCGACATTATAGTTATACGGGTCGCCGCCGCAGAAGGAATTCATCAGGCTCACATACCCCCAGACAACCATAGCCGCCAGGATGCCTGTCAGCACCCAGAGCTTCTTTGGGGTGACAGACTTCATGAAGCCGATGAAGGTGAACACGATCGCCGCCACGCCAGTGACCGCCAGTGCGATCAGCGGCAGGCTGTAGAACCGGAAAAATTCCAGCGGGATCGACAGCACCGGCATCAGGATCATAAATGCGAGCAGGATCTTCAGGTTGAAGTCCCAGTAGCGCTCGGTTTTCATATTCAGAATAAAGTTAGATTTTTCGGTCGTACCGAAGATCGTCTTTGGCATAAAAGACCTCCTTATGAATCGGTCAAATAAAAATAGGGACGGCAGAAGCCATCCCTATCTTTGTTACTTTGCATAATCCACAGTCCGGCTCTCACGAATGAGGTTGACCTTGATCTGACCGGGATATTCCATCTCATCCTCGATCTGCTGTGCGATCTGTCTTGCCACGAGCACCATCTTCTCATCGTTGATGATCTCAGGCTGAACCATGACACGGATCTCTCTGCCTGCCTGAACGGCATAGCACTTCTCGACACCCTTGTAGGACTTGCAGATCTCCTCAAGTTTTTCAAGACGCTTGATGTAGTTCTCGTAGTTCTCGGATCTTGCACCGGGTCTTGCGGCGGAAATGGCATCCGCAGCCTGAACAATGCAGGCAATGGCAGTTCTCGGCTCGACGTCGTTGTGGTGAGCCTCGATCGCATGGATGACCTCAGGATTCTCGTGAGCCTTGCGGCAAACGTCCACACCGATCTGAACATGGGAGCCCTCCACCTCGGAGGTCAGAGCCTTACCGATATCGTGGAGCAGACCGGCACGCTTTGCGAGGTTGACATCGACACCGATCTCAGCGGCAAGCACGCCGCAGAGCTGTGCGACCTCGATCGAATGGGTCAGGACATTCTGGCGATAGCTGGTACGGAACTTCAGGCGACCCAGGAGCTTGATGAGCTCGTGGTTGACACCGTGTACATTCGTTTCGAGTACAGCCCGTTCGCCCTCCTGCTTGATCTTGTGCTCGACCTCACGCTTTGCCTTCTCGACCATCTCCTCGATTCTCGACGGATGGATTCTGCCGTCAGCGATCAGGCGTTCCAGAGCAATTCTTGCGATCTCACGGCGAACCTGGTCAAAGCACGAGAGCGTGATTGCCTCCGGCGTGTCGTCGATGATGAGGTCAACACCGGTGAGTGTTTCGAGCGTGCGGATGTTGCGACCCTCACGGCCGATGATACGACCCTTCATCTCGTCACTGGGCAGCGCCACAACGGACACAGCAGCCTCGGAGACCTGATCGGCAGCGCACTTGGCGATGGCAAGGGAAATATAGCTTCTTGCCTTCTCCTCGCAGTCCTCCTTGACCTGCTGCTCGTAAGCAGCGACCTTGACAGCTTTGTCGTGTACAAGATCCTCCTCAAGCGTGTGGAGAATGTACTCCTTCGCCTGCTCACGGGTCAAGCCGGAGATGCGTTCGAGTTCATCGAGCTGCTTCTGACGGATGGTCTCAGACTCCTCTTTGAGGGCATCTGCTTCACGGAGCTTCTCCTGCAGAGCCTCCTCCTTCTTTTCGAGGGAATCGATCTTCTTATCGAGGTTCTCCTCCTTCTGGTGGATACGCTTTTCCTGCTTGGAGATCTCGCTGCGGCGGTCACGGATCTCCTTTTCTGCATCCTGGCGGAGCTTGTAGATCTCGTCCTTAGCCTCTACGAGTGCTTCCTTCTTCTTTGCCTCTGCTTCCTTGCCGGCATTCTCGATCAGGGCGTCAGCCTTCTTGATCTTGCGTGCGGCTTCACGGCTCTTTGCCTCTGCTTCATCGGCTTTCGCCTGTGCAGAACGCTCTGCCGCTGCGATGGTCTGCTCTGTCTCACGGGAATGCTGCGCAACGCCTTTTTCAAAGCCTCGTGCTTCCGCAGACTTCTGTGAAACGATCGCAAATCCGATCGCTACAGCCAGCAGGATCGCCAGGACAACAATAATGGCAATCAAAACAGTTGTCATGTGTGCATTACCTCCTTATAAAATTGTAAAGTTTCATGTATGGTTACACTTTACACAGGCGGTAAATGCTGCTTCTTTATTCATTTTTCAAACTTCAGCGGAGCATTCACGCTCCATACCATATGCTAACCGCAGACGTTTCTTTTGGAAAGCTGCGGAATTCCAGATAGGAAGTGAATGATATAAAGTACCGCAGGACGCCGGACGACCCCCTGCGTAAGCTGCAAATACTGCTGCGTAATGTACGTTTCTGCACGCTCAGGCGGACAGAAACGAGCAAACCCGTACTGCCGATTCTGAGCGGTACGAGAGATTACTCAAATATCATACAACATTATTATTGTAAACGTTTTTGTGGATTTTGTCAAGGGGATTTTCAAAAAAACTTTAACTGCGAGTAGATTATGAAAAAAATCGGGTGCTTTGTCGCCCTGCAAAAGACAGATGGACACCCCTCATGGACAAATTTGACGTCAAAATTCACATGGGGCAGAGAGTATGACAGGTGAATTCCGTATAAAGCTACAAAATTGTGGTTGGGGGTCCGGATTTTACTTGCAAAACGCAAAAGTGTGTTGTATAATAAATACTGTTGTATGTGGGGCACGGACACTTGAACGTCCGTGCTGGAAAATCGTAAGCAAGATTGAAGGAGCGATTGATTATGGCACTCAAGGACATGAATCAGGCGGAGCTTTCCGCATTTTTAAGCGAATGTAAGGCAGCGTATGCAGACTATCAGGCACAGGACCTGAAGCTGGATATGTCCCGTGGCAAGCCCTCTCCGAAGCAGCTCGACCTCTCTGCGGGTCTGCTCGACTGCCTGAAGGCAGAGGATCTCAAGGGCGAGAACGGCGACTACCGCAACTACGGCGTCCTCGACGGTATCCCGGAGGCTAAGGCACTGTTTGCACCGATGCTGGGCGTAGAGCCGGATGAGGTATTCATGTTCGGCAATGCCTCGCTCCAGGCAATGTACTTTGCGATCAGCAACGCATTTTCTCACGGCATCATGGGCAGCACCCCGTGGAGCAAGCTGGACAAGGTCAAGTTCCTCTGCCCGGTTCCGGGTTATGACAGACATTTCCGCATCACTGAGTTCTTTGGCGTGGAGATGATCAACGTTCCCTGCACCGAGGATGGTCCGGATATGGACATGGTTGAGCAGTACGTGGGCAGTGATCCGGCTGTCAAGGGTATCTGGTGCGTGCCGCAGTACGCTAACCCCTCCGGCATTGTTTACAGCGATGAGACTGTCAAGCGTTTTGCAAATCTGAAGCCGGCTGCCAAGGATTTCCGTATTTTCTGGGATAATGCATACTGCATCCATCACCTGGTTGACAACCCGAAGATGATCCTCCCAATCCTCGATGAGGCAAAGAAGGCTGGCAACCCGGATATCGTGTATGAGTTCGCATCGACCGCAAAGATCACCTTTGCCGGCGCAGGCGTTTCCATGATGGCAGCTTCCAAGGCAAACCTTGCTGACCTTTCCAAGGCACTCGGTACCTTCACCATCAGCTTTGACAAGGTCAACCAGATGCGCCATGTCAAGTTCTTCGACGGCAAGTACGAGAACGTGCTCAAGCACATGGAGAAGCAGAAGGCAGAGATGGCACCGAAGTTTGCCTGCGTACTCGACACTCTGAACAAGGAGATCCGTCCGCTCGGCATCGGTGAGTGGACAGAGCCCAAGGGCGGCTATTTCGTATCCTTCAATGCGCCGAACGGCACTGCAAAGCGCATCGTACAGCTCTGCAAGGAGGCAGGCGTTGTCCTGACCGGCGCCGGCGCTGCATTCCCCTACGGCAAGGATCCGGAGGACAGAAACATCCGCATCGCACCGAGCTATCCGGAGGTCGCAGAGCTCCAGAAGGCAATGGATCTGTTCGTGCTGTGCGTCAAGATCGCAGCCGCAGAGCAGCTCGTAAAGTAAGAGCCGGCTTTTCAACAAGATCGTTCCATACTACTTTCCATAGCGAAGGCTGCTGCCGGTTCATACGGCGGCAGCTTTTGCGTTTATGGGGAATCTGCTGAAATATCGCAGCACAGGGACTTTGCGCAAAGATTTCACAAAATAGCCATTGATTTTTGGGCGCCTTTATGCTATAATAAATCATATTCCAAGGTCGTTTGCGACCTTCCGAAAGGAGCGGCTGCATGAAGCTGTTTACCCACGAACTGACCAAATCCATCAAGCGTGCCTTCGATATCCACGCCGACACTGCCACCCATGAGGAGATCAAGAGCCGGATCCTCAGCGGCGGACAGGTGACGGGTACCAATATGTGTGTTCTGATCTGTGCGATTTTGATCGCATCGGTGGGACTGAATACCGGCTCGACAGCCGTCATCATCGGCGCCATGCTGGTCTCGCCCCTGATGGGCAGTATCCTGGCAATGGCATACGGCATTGCAGCGGCGGATTTTCCGAGATTCCGGCGGCATCTGTACGGGTTCCTGATCCAGCTCACCATCAGCATTCTGGTATCGACCTTATATTTCTTTCTCTCGCCCCTCAATGAACCGAGTAGTGAACTGATGGCGAGAACGCAGCCGACGTTTTATGATGTCATCATCGCCACAGCCGGCGGCATTGCCGGCATCATCGGCAGTACACGCACGGAGAAATCCAACAACATCATTCCCGGTGTTGCAATCGCAACAGCGCTGATGCCGCCTGTCTGTACCTGCGGCTTTGCAATTGCCCATATGCGGTGGGATATGCTTGCCGGTGCGTCATATCTCTTTCTGGTGAATACGTACTTTATCTTCATGTCCGCTGTCGTCGTGCTGGATCTCCTGCGGATTCCCCGTGTGGCAAGCCTGACGGAGAAGCAGTGGAAACGCATGAAAAGCCGCATGGTGCGCAATACGATCATTGTGCTCCTGCCAAGCATTTTGCTGACCTACCTGATGATCTCAGAGCGGTGAGCGGCGGTTTTGCCGCTTGCCCTGCCCCCCTCCCGGAAGGAGGGGGCTTTTTCGTGTCCAAAAGCTGTCCGGAATCGGGCGGAAATTTGGCATGATTGTCAAAAAACTGTCAGGCGCTTGCAATTTTCGCCGGGGTATGGTATAGTATAATATGGATTACAAAAAGAAAGAGGCGTCTTCTATTTATGGCAGCAGTGGTTTTCCAGCAGGCGTGTATCATGCTGATCCTGATTGCGATCGGTGCAGGGTGTTTCAAGCTGAAAATGCTCTCGCAGGAGGCAGTCAGCCAGATCTCCGGACTCGTCCTCAAGGTCGTCAACCCGATCGTGATTCTCATGTCCTTTCAGCGTGAGTTCAATACGGAGCTCGTACATGACCTCGGCTGGACGTTCCTGCTGGCAATCGTATCCTATGGGATCGCCTTTGCGGTGTCGTATCTTTGCATTCGCAAAAAGGAGGGCAGGGAAGCGGTCATTGAGCGTTTTTCCACCATCTATTCCAACTGCGGCTTTATGGGCATCCCGCTGGTGCAGGCGATGTTCGGGTATGAGGGCGTGTTCTTTCTGACGGCGTTCATCGCCACATTCAACGCCTTTGTCTGGTCGCACGGCGTCATGCAGATGTCAGGGCAGAAGTCCCTGCGCTCTTTGCTGAAGGTGCTGCGTTCCCCGGCGATCATTGCGATCGTGGTGGGCTTGGTCATGTTCTTCTGCCGCATTACACTGCCGTCGCTCGATGACCCGATGCCGTCGGATGCGTCCGGACTGCGGTGTGCATTGCATATGATCGGCGGACTGCTCTCCTCGGCGTTTGAGATGGTCGGGAGTCTGAATTCACCGCTTGCCATGTTCGTTGCCGGGGCGACCATCATCCAGACGGATATCCCCAAGGTGCTCCGCAAGCCCCGTATCTTTTACGTATGCTTCCTGCGGCTGATCGCTGTGCCGGTCATTACGGTGCTGGTATTTCTGCTGTTCCCGGCGGAAAAGATCGTGGAAATGACGGTTGTTGCCGCTGCCAGTGCGCCGTGCGCAGCCATCTGCACGATGATGTCGCTCAGTTACAAGCGCAATGCGGCATATGCATCGGAGATCTTCGGTGTGAGTACGCTCCTTTCCATTGCGACCATGCCGCTGATGATGGTGCTTTATGAGAGAATCGATACCCTGATGGGATGACTTCACTTCTAAGGAGGAAACCGGATGAAACCGACCGGATTGCTTGCCGCTGTCATAGGACTGAGCCTTGTGACCAGCGTGCCTGTTTCTGCGAGAGAAGCCGGACAGCTTGACTGGCAGATCGCTTATCAGAAGGTGCTCACGACCTACAGCCGGATGCAGGGCTTTCAGGGCGGTACCTCGAAGGAGGATCTCGGCTCCCGCTGGGATCTCTACGACGTGAACGGCGACGGAACGCCGGAGCTGTTCATTTCCCCCGACAATTCCCATGCCAACGGCGTAATGGTCTATACCTGCCTGTCGGGTGACCCGAAGCTTTTGCAGGCTGACGGGCAGCAGGCGTTTGGTGAGTTCGGACTCACGGCTGTCAATGCGCAGGGGCATATGATCGGCTCGTTCCACACGGGCTCCGGCGTGGAGATGCGCAGCTATTACCGCCTTGAAAAAGGGGAGCTTGTCCTGATCGACAGCTTTATGAATGACGAGGAAAGCTACCCGGACACGCAGAAGAACAAAGCCGTCTGGCAGCACAACGAAAAGAGCATTTCCAAGGAGGAGTACGAGACCGCCTATGCCCCCTATGCCGATATCGTGTGGAAAGAGGACGTTGGCAGGCGGTACGCCTTCAATGACCGCAGTCCGCTGGCATCGGAACTGCAAAATGCCGGGGCTGCCGATCCGCCCGATATGAAAACCGCCCTCATTGCCGGCAGCGCTGCGGCGCTTGTTGTGGCACTCGTGGCAGGGATCGTATCCAAGCTCATCCGGCGCTGATGCGTCTGCGAAAACGGTTTGTTTCATTTATGTTAACAAATATAACAAAATAAGTTTACTTTCTGGCTACTTGCCTTTTTCCGGGCAGTATGCTATAATATAGAAGAGAAATTGACCAATATGAAACAGGCTCTGAGAGAGATGGAGAGGAGGCGACGGTCATGCTCAGTGGTATCAGTAAACTGGATCTGAAACGAATCAATCGGATGCAGGTGCTCCGCACGGTCTGGGAGGCAGGACCGATTTCGAGAGTGGATCTGTCCCAGATGCTCCAGATCACCCGTGCATCCATCACGCAGATCACCAATGCCATGATCGCTGAGGGACTGCTCACCGAGATCGGTGAGGCACCCTACCAGAGTCAGCAGGATAACAAGCTCCCGAAGGGGCGGCGCAAGATCCTGCTCGACATCAATGCCAATTATAAGTTTGTGCTCGGCGCTGTCATCAGCGAACAGGAGATCACAGTAGGGCTCTGCACCATGCACATGGAGATCCTCGATAAGGTGAGTATGCCGTGTACGGATCACACCAGCCGCAAGGAGATCCAGCAGTTCATCATCAACGGCGCTGAGCTGATGATGAACAATTCCTGCCTGACCCGTGAAAATGTGCTGGGGCTTGGCGTGGGCGTGATGCCGATCATGATAGGACGGATGCGTGTGTACTACAAGGACGGTACGCTTGATTTCAGCGATTTGGCACGCTCGCTGTCCGTTCCGCAGATGCCGCCGGTATTCTGCGGCAATGCCGTGTGGCTGCTGTCGCTGGCGAATGCAGACTTGCTGCGTGACGGCGTTCCGGTGCAGAACCAGGTGTATCTGCATCTGGGCAGCCATATTCATATCGCAGTATTGCGTCCGGAGAAGAACGAGAATGACTACCTGACCTACAGCTATCTCACAGAGCGTGTGATCGTCCGTCCGGGCGGCAGACAGCAGGACGGCTATCCGGCTGGCTCTGTGCGTGCGCAGCTCTCTGTGCAGGCGATGCAGGCACGTATCGCAGAGGTGTATTCCAAGGAGCGCACGCCGTTCCTGTACACCGCAACTGACGGCTATATCGAGCACGTTACCCTTGAACAGATGTACCAGGCGGTCTCCGCCGGCGATGCAAGATGCGAGGAGGTCGTGCGTGAGATCATGCAGGACTGGAGTGTGCTGCTGCACAATCTGGTTTGCTGTTTCCAGTCGCAGCAGGTGGTGCTGCACCGGTTCGGGCTGAGTGAGCGTGGATTCTCGCAGTTCCGTGCGTATGTCAAGGAATTTGCCGGCGATGATATCGCTGAACGCATCGTTTGCAGCAGCGTGGAGGACAAGACAGATTTCCTTGCCGGATGCTCTCTGGTGCTGCTCAAGAATTTCTACCTCTGCGGCGGAATCCCGGAAAAGGAGACCCCCGGCGGTCTGCGTCCCAGACGATAAGTATTACAAAAGCAAGCCCCTTCCGACCTGTCAGGCACAGGCGGAAGGGGCTGTTATTTTTTGTGTGTGCGTTTTTTGTATTTGGCTCGTCCGGACACACAAATACCCTCCGGGGTCGGGAGGGTACTTGTGCATGATATAGGGATTATTGGGGATTTATAATAACGTTGGGGTAAAAACGTTATTAACGTATTTGACGAGTCTATAAAGACTACAATTGTATTTTATGCTTATACTGTGATAGCTTCGTGATAGAAGTATGAATAATTTGTAAATTTCACGAATTGCGTATCTCAAACCAGAATACCGAACCTTCCCCCAGCTTGGAATGCACGCCGAAGTTGTAATTGTGCAGCCGGAGGATCGCCTTGACGATGGACAGTCCCAGCCCTGTCCCGACCACCTCACGCTTGTGATTTTCGCTGCGGTAGTACTTGTCAAAGATGCGCTGGATCTTGTCCTCCTCGATGCCGTCACCGGTGTCACGGACTTCGATGCGCACGCCGGTCTCGGTGTTGACCTGGGAAACGAACACCTGCTTGTCCTCGCCGGTGTAGTTGATGGCATTGTTGATGAGGTTGCAGACGACACGTTCGAGCTTGGCGGGGTCAAATTCCATTGTCCGGCTCTCGTCCGGCGTGAAGGTGATCTGATAGCCCATCTGCTCCGAAACGCCCTTGTAGCGTGTGATGATGTCGCTGAGCCATGTGCTGACGTCAACGGTCTCCATTTCGAGCTTCTGAGAGCCGTTTTCGAGCTTGGAGAGGTCGAGGATATCATTGACCAGCGCTGCCAGACGGTCGGTCTCATCGATGATGATATTCAGGTGCGCTTCACGCTTGACAGGGTTGTTGCCGGAGAGGTCACGGATCATCTCGGCATAGGCTTTGAGCATGGTCAGCGGCGTGCGCAGATCATGTGAGACATTCGCAATGAGGTCACGCTGCATGGAATCCGCCTTGGAGATCTCGTGCTCGGCGTAGGTCAGCGCTCTGGCAAGCTCGTCCACCTCCCGGCAGGAACCGCCCTCGAAGCGTGTCTGGTAATCCCCGTGCGCCATCCGCTTGGCGGATTCCGTGATGCGTGTGATGGGGACAGACAGGCGGTTGGAGAGGATGAGCGCAATGATGATGCCGATCACCAGCAGCACCGCACTGAACATGAGAATCATGGTCTTCTGGATGCGGATGGTAGCGCCGACGGGCTCTAAGATGGTGTTGATGAACAGGCATCCGCCCACGTCCTCCTTTGAGCCGACCACATAGCCGACCACGAGGGTCTGCGTGCCGATATGCTCGTCGTACACGGTCATGCAAATGCTGCCGTCCGGGCTCTCGTCGAGCGCCTCCACGAATTTCAGCAGAAAATGCTGGTTGTTGTACCCGTGGATGAGGCAGTTGTTGTTCATGGTATCACGGAAGTACATACCACGGTTCTTGCTGTCGTACATGGAAATGCACATCTGGTTGGAGACAGCCGTATAGTCCAGCGTCTGCTGGAAGGTCTCGGCGTCCTGTGCCTTGAAGTCCTCCAGGAGGGACAGGGCGATGCGCTGCGTTTCACGGGTCTTGAAGACGTAGTAGAATTTCGGCAGCAGCATGGTCTCCAGGATCCAGAGCAGTCCCACGACGATCACGGCATACAGCACAAAGAACAAGCCGATGTTGAATTGCAGCGGCGTGCGGCATTTGACCTTCCGTGTGAATTGCTTAAACCCCATTGGTATCGAATTTATAGCCCATGCCACGCAGCGTTACGATGAACTTTCTGTACTTGCCGAGCGAGCCACGGAGCATCTTGATATGCGTGTCAACAGTGCGGTCGTCGCCGAAGAAGTCATAGCCCCAGACGGCTTCGAGCAGCTTGTCACGGGTGAGGGCAAGCCCCTTGTTGCGCACGAGGAAGAACAGGAGATCGTACTCCTTGGGGGTCATGGAAGCCTTCTTGCCGTCCACATAGACCTCACGTCCGGCAAGGTCGATCTCCAGTCCCTCAAAGACCATACGCTGCTCTGTGGGCTGTGCAGCGCCGGCAGCAGATGCCTTGCTGCGCAGGAGAACAGCCTTGACACGAGCCATCAGCTCCTTGGGCGAGAAGGGCTTGACCACGTAATCATCCACGCCGATCTCAAAGCCGAACAGCTTGTCGTACTCCTCACCACGGGCGGAGAGCATGATGATCGGGATATTCTTGTGCTTGCGGATCTCCTTGGATGCGGAGTAGCCGTCAAGCTTGGGCATCATGACATCCATGATGATGAGGTCGTAATCACCATTTTTTGCCTTCTCAACGGCTTCCATGCCGTTGGCAGCCTCATCGACCTCGTAGTCCTCAAATTCCGCATATTCCCGGACAACTGCACGGATATTGACCTCGTCATCTACAATTAGCAGTTTACTCAAATTCTGCACATCCTTTCCATGTTTTGAATCCATTATAACAGATTTTTGTAAAATATGCAAGTAGCTCACGGGATTTTCATTTTTTTCTTGCAATTTTCAGATTTGTGTGGTATACTTGTTACGTATGCCGCAAAGACGGCGCATTTACGTTGATAAAGAAGAAAGGAACAGGAACATGAAACACAGATATACAGCGCTGCTGCTGGCAGCTCTGCTGATGCTCCCGGCAGCCGGCTGCGGAAGCAAGCAGAAAAATGACCCGAATTTTGTCTCTGATGACGACTCCCTGACCGTGATCGGGGATGGCACACAGGCACCGACCTCTGCTGCCGACGACAGTGCCGCAGCAGAGTTACCCACCGAAACAGAGCCTGCAAGCGATGTGGGCCCTGACGGCACTGTGAGCTTTGTGGCAGTTGGTGATAACCTCATCCATTCCGCTGTGTACCGCACGGCTGCAAACCATGCCGAAAACGGCAAGGAGTATGATTTCCACTACTGCTACCAGTACGTAGAGGACAAGATCAAGGCGGCAGACCTCGCCTTCGTGAACCAGGAGACCGTCATCTGCAACGGCGAATTCGAGATCTCCGGCTCAAACCTCAACTTCAACTCCCCGAACGAACTGGGTGACGACCTGATCGACATCGGCTTTGACATCATCAATATGGCAAACAACCACGTCCTCGACAAGGGCTCCTCCGGTATGCGTGCGTGCCTGGACTACTGGGACAGCCAGGTGGAAAAGCACGATAATCTCCTCGTTCTGGGCGCTTACCGGGACTATCAGGATATGTACGACTACCGCATCACCGAGGTCAACGGCGTGACGGTCGGCGTTCTGGGCTATACCGACCACACCAACGGCTATTCGCTCCCCGGCGACTCCGAAATGCGCATCCCGTATACCTGGGACACCGAGCTGATGGAGAAGCAGGTCAAGGAACTGGACGGCATGGTGGACTGCGTGGTGGTTTCCACCCACTGGGGCGTGGAGGACAGCCATGTCGTGACGGAGGACGTCAAGAACCTTTCACAGAACCTCATCGACTGGGGCGCTGATGTCATTATCGGTACGGGTCCCCATACCCTGGAGAGCATGGAGTACCTCACGAGACCGGACGGCACAAAGGGCTTTGTGTACTATTCGCTTGGCAATTTTATTTCCGGTCAGACGGACAACTTCAATATGGTCGGCGGCATGGCGATGTTTGATATCGTCAAGGAAAACGGCGTCACCACCATCGAAAACCCCAAGCTCACCCCCCTCATCAACCAGTACGATGACGGCAGCCTGAGCAATGTACGTGTGATCCCGTATTACCTGTACACAGACGACCTGGTAGCTTCCCATGGTATCCCGTATTCGCCGATGGGCACCGCCAAGAACTGGAGCTGGGATGTCATCAACACCATCGTGGAGAACAATGTCCCGGAGGAGTACCGCAAGCTGGATGAATAATGTGACGGCTCCCTTGCTGCATCAGCAGGGGAGCTTTTTGGAAGAAAATGACACATAAAAATGACCAGTAGTACAGTAAAAACCAGTGAAACGACCGGATTTCGTTAATCGATTAAGAAGTCTTTGTGAAAACCCCATAATTTGTTACGCTGTAATTGTTTATAGTGATGAATTTCCAAAAAAGTGTTTACTTTTTTTCGTGGCTGATGTATAATAGATATAGTCAGGGAATTTGGCTGATGTGTAAAATGGAAGCGCCTGTTTTTGTGAATTGTGGACAAGTCCTCTCCCGCATTTGTAAAGGGTGCACAAAAGATGGGGTATCTTTTTTACAAGTTACACAAAATGTTATAAATTCTCTTGACTTATGTGATATTTTGTCCTATAATAACAGTAAGTAGATATGACACACATGACTGTGCCCTGTCTGCTGAATGATATGAGGATATAATTTGAGGAAGTGCGGCTTCCTTTGGTTATATAGCTTTGTATTACTTCAAACAAACATATCAAAGGAGGAAAGACTAATGAAGGTAAGGAAAATCGTTGCTGGTCTGGCTGCAGTATCCATGCTGGCAGCATTTTCAGCACAGGCTGTAATCGCAGCCGACACTGTATCGATCAAGGCTGGTGAGGCTTCGGCTAATGCTGGTGAGAAGTTCACACTGGATGTCTCTCTGGAGGGCGTACCTGCTGCGGGTATCTCTTCTATGGAGTTCGCTGTAACTTATGATCCGGCTATCGTTACCGTAACAAGTGTAACACCTGGCAAGATCGCACAGAATGGTGTTGAAACAGTTGAAAAGTTTGACGGGGTAAACGCTTTTGAGGCTGCTTATGACACCGCAGGTCTTGTGACCATCACGTATTCCACTGGTCTGAGCGATGCTAAGTACTGCATCACCGAGTCCGGCGTATACGCAACCATTTCTGGTACTGTTGCTGCTACCGCTAAGGACGGCGACTATTCCGACATCAAGATCACTGCTATTGCTCGTGAAACTGTTGAGGGCAAGGGCGACACCAACAAGGAGATCAAGGCTGGTTACATCGCTGCTGACGGCACCGTTACCAAGTATGCTACTTCTGTAACAAATGGTAAGGTAACCGTAGGCACTGCTACCACTCCGTCTGAGGAGCCTTCCGATACTCCGTCCGAGCAGCCGAGCGACAAGCCGACTGATGCTCCGTCTGAGCAGCCGAGCGACACTCCGACTGAGCAGCCGAGCGACAAGCCGACCGATGCTCCGTCCGATCAGCCGACCGATACACCGGTGAAGCCGGGTGACGGCAAGACCATGTACGGCGACGCAAACTGCGACGGCAACGTTGATATCATGGACGTTATCGCAACGAACAAGTATCTGCTGGGCGCTGGTACTCTGACTGAGCAGGGCAAGATCAATGCTGACGTCGATCTCCAGAACGGCGTTGACACCACTGACTCCCTGAATATCCTGAAGTGCGTTGTTGAGCTGATCGATCAGTCTTCGTTCCCGATCAAGTGATCACATCCTGCATTCACAAGTCAAACAAATGACATCTTTGAGTTGAGACAATCTGAATCTGAGTTATGCAGGCGGCGACAAACGCCTGCACAAATCCCTCATAAAGAAAGGAATTAATTAGTTATGAAGAAGGTAATTTCTGCACTGACAGCGGCAGCAATGTGCGCAAGTATGTCTGCAAGTGTCATGACCGCATTCGCTGTTTACTCGGCAAACGATGTTGAGTTTTACCTCAAGGTTGTAGACGCAGGTAAGGGTACCATTTCTGCAGATGGTAAGACCGTAACCTTCGCATCCGCAGCTGACGCAAAGAGCGCAAAGCTCACCGTTCAGGAGTTCATCAAGGCTGACACCGCTAATCCGTCCGTACAGCAGGTAGGCTCCACTTTCGAGGCTTCCGCTAAGGGCATCACCCTTGGTACTGCTGATGATGCTGGCATCTACACTGGTGTTTCCTACTCCAAGGCTATCGGCGATGCAAAGGAATATGACATCAATGGTACCACTGTTACCACTGATCAGTTCGTTTCCTGCTTCGCATATGCAACCAAGACCAAGAAGTTCAAGAATGGTACTGGTGACGCATCCTGGGGTTCTTCCAGAAACTACTCCTGGAGCTATGACGGTCCGGATCAGCTGTCCATCATCTGGGCTTCTGACTTCGCAGACAAGACCTATGACAACTACAAGGAGACTGCACACTTTGCAGCAGCAGAGTCTGATGCATATCCGTTCACACAGTTCGATGCTACCCTTGAGGATCTGGCAGACGGCACCTACACCATCGACATCGTTGATTCCTGGGAGCACGGCGAGAACGGCACCCAGAACGGTACCTTCGTAAACGTTGATGGTAAGAACAAGGTTCTGATCTCCAATCACTCCGGTATCTCCATCGTGATCGGCGAGGGCGGCGAGACTCCTTCCGATACGCCTTCCGACACTCCGACTGATAAGCCTTCTGAGACTCCGACTGACAAGCCGTCTGAGCAGCCTTCTGACACTCCGTCTGAGCAGCCGACCGATGCTCCGACAGCTGTTGACAAGAGCAAGGCTACTGAGTGGACCTGGTACTTCGATGATACCAACTATGATCCTGAGACCGGCAAGGACGGCAAGGGCAATGATGGCTATGTTGAGATCACTGCTTACGTTACCAAGGATCCTGGTACTTATGGCTTCGACTTCACTCCTCTGATCGATGGCAAGACCTTCGCAGAGCAGGGCTTTGAGATTGATACCATTGACTGGGCTGCTGACGGCGGTTATCCGTTCGAGACCTTTGCTACTAACGTAGATAACGGTCACGTTGGTGCTTCCTCCAAGCTCGATGGCAACTCCACACTGGCTGACGGTAGTGCAGTTGTTGTATTCTACGTAATTCCGCCTGAGGATGTTGAGGTTGGCAAGACCTATGAGATCACCTTCAAGGATCTGACCGTTGGTGACTCCGATCAGGTTAAGCATACTCCGGCTACCATCGCTGGTTCTCTGACCATCGGCAAGAGTGCTGTAACTCCGTCTGAGAATCCGACCGATAAGCCGTCTGAGGAGCCGTCTGATACTCCGTCTGACGAGCCGTCTGATACACCTTCTGACACACCGTCCGATACGCCTTCTGACGAGCCGTCTGATACACCTTCCGACACACCGACTGGTCCGAGCACTGATGCAAAGTATCTGTATGGTGACGTTAATGAGGACGGTAAGGTTGAGCTCGTTGATATCGTTAAGCTGAACCGCTTCCTGACTGGTATCGATTCTGAGCTGTCCGCAGTTGCTACCGTAAACGCAAACTGCTCTCGCAGCGGTGAGTCTGATGCAGACACCAAGACCTCTGATCTGAACGGTAAGGATTCCGTAGCAATCCTGAAGTACCTGATCAAGCTGGCAGACTCTCTCCCGATCCAGGGCTAAGTTGAAATGATGCACTAAGGATGAATGGCTGTGTTCAGCCGGATTCCGGTTGAACATGGTTTGACATCTTGAAAATTTAATATTTCAGAAAGGAAATATGCGCAATGAAGAAATTTATATCTGCATTGACCGCGTTCTGCATGTGCGCATCAATGACAGCGGCTTCGCTGCCGGCTTCTGCCCTGACAATGACGGACTCCAGTGCCATCACTGCATTCGCAGGTGATTGCACCTGGACTGTAAGCAATGAAGTCTTTGATCCGGCTAAGGACGAGTACGTGACACTTCATGTAACCGTTACTGGCGATACGGCTGCATATGGCTTTGAGTTCACACCGTATTTTGACGGTAAGGACTTTGCTGCAGCAGGCTTCGAGCTGTGGGACATTGCACCGGCTGATACTGGCTACACTGATTTTGAGACCTTCACGTTTAATCCGGATAATGGACACGTAGGTTCTGCAAAGAAGACTGAGGGTAACCAGACAATTGCTGATGGCTCTGTTGTTGTTGATATCGATGTAGTACCTCCGGCTAATGCAAAACCGGGTCAGGTTTACAAGGTAAGCCTGAACAACCTGATCGTTGGCGACTCTGACCAGAATAAGTATAAGCCTGCATCTGTTGATGGTTCCATCACGATTGCTGGCGGTTCCGACACACCGTCTGATACTCCGTCCGAGACTCCGACACAGGCTCCCAGCCAGACACCTTCTCAGACACCTTCCGATGTGACTCCGGACAGACCGTCTGCTGAGGACAAGAAGAATGCATCTGAGTGGACCTGGTACTTCGATGACACCACCTACAACCCGAAGACCGGCAAGGACGGCAAGGGCAACAAGGGCTACATCGAGATCACCGCTTATGTAACCAAGGATCAGGGCACTTATGGCTTTGATTTCACTCCTCTGATCGATGGCAAGACCTTCGCAGAGCAGGGCTTTGAGATCGATACGATCGAGTGGGCTGCTGACGGCGGCTATCCGTTCGAGACCTTTGCTACTAACGTAGACAATGGTCACGTTGGCGGTTCCTCCAAGCTTGAGAGCAACACTGTACTTGCTGACGGCACTGCAGTTGTTACCTTCACGGTTCTGCCTCCTGAAAATCTGACAGAGGGCAAGACCTATGAGATCACCTTCAAGGATCTGACCGTTGGCGACGACAACAATGTGAAGCACACTCCGGCTACGATCGCTGGTACGCTGACCATCGTTGGCGACGAAGAGCCGTCCGAGGATCCGACTGAGGCTCCGACCCAGGCTCCTACACAGGCACCGACCCAGGCTCCGACTGAAGAGCCGACCGAAGCTCCGACTCAGGCACCGACCCAGGCTCCGACTGCTGCTCCGACTGAGGCTCCGACCCAGTTCGTTGAGAAGTCTTCTGAGGTTCCGGGCATGGTTTGGGACATCGCTGATGTTGAGGCTGAGGCTGGTGAGACTGTAAGCGTTGCTGTTTCCGTTACTGGCAATGTTGGCTTCAATAGCTACATCACCGGTATCAAGGCTGACACCGGCATCACCGCTGGCGATCCGAAGAACGGTAACCTGAAGGGTCTGTCTAACATCCAGTACAACCCGAAGAACAGCACTTACGGCGATACTGATACCGCTGATAAGACGAACGTTTCCGGCGACGGCGACGTATTCTACCTGACTTACACTGTACCGGCTAATGCTGAGGGCGGCACAGTATACAAGCTCGATTTCGATGGTCTCCAGATCTACGATATCGACATGACCAAGCTGATCCCGACCGCTAAGGCAGGCTCCATCACCGTTAAGGAAGTTGTAAAGCCGTCTGAGTTCGTTGAGACAAGCGAGAACATCGACGCTGAGTGGGCAATTGGTACCACTGAGGTTGAGGCTGGCGCAACTGTTGATCTCCCGATCACAGTTACCGGCGACGAGAAGGGTCTGAACAGCTACATCGCTAAGATCGAAGCTGCAACTGGCCTGAAGGCTACCGGCGCTAAGGCTGGCGATGCTTATGCTGCTCTGGACTTCGAGTCTAACGTAGCTGCTATGGCATTCGGCGGTACTTGCTCCTCTTCCAAGGCTAACCAGACCGCTCAGGATGGTGCAACTGTATTCTTCGTAACCTTCGAGGTTCCGGCAGATGCAGCACCTGGCACTAAGTATGATGTAAAGTGGGCTGACCTGGCAATCAACAACATTGACATGGTTAAGCTCGTTCCGAAGATGACCGATGGCTGGATCAAGGTTAAGGACGAAGAGCCTTCCGAGGAGCCGTCTGAATTCATCCTCTCCAGCGAGAACATCGACGCTAACTGGATCATCGGTACGACCGAGGTTGATGCTGGCGCAACTGTTGATCTCCCGATCACTGTTGTTGGCGATACCACTGGTCTGAACAGCTACATTGCTAAGCTGACCGTTGACCCGGGTCCGACTGCTACTGGCGGCAAGGGCGGCGATGCTTACGCTGGCACTGACTTCCAGGCAAACGCAGCTGAGCTGATGTTCGGTGCAACCAGCACCAACAAGAAGGATACAGCAGCAGCAGCAGATGATTCTGTTGTATTCTATGTAACCTTCGAGGTTCCGGCTGATGCAGCACCTGGCACTAAGTACAATGTAGACTTTGCTGATCTCGAAATCATCAGCGGCGACATGGTAAAGCTTGTTCCTTCTCAGACTGCTGGTTGGATCAAGATCAAGGACGAGGAGCCGACTGAGGAGCCGACTGAGGAGCCGACCGAGGAGCCTACTGAGGCACCGACCGAGGAGCCTACTGAGGCACCGACCGAGGAGCCTACTGAGGCACCGACCGAGGAGCCTACTGAGGCACCGACCGAGGCACCGACTGATAAGCCGACCGAGGCACCGTCTGAGACTCCTACTCCTACTGTAACTGGGTATGAGTACAAGGTAACTGGCGCTGATAAGTTCTTCTTCTCTCATGATCCGAGACCGTTCGACACCAGCTTCGCTGATGTAACTGTTGAGCGTCGTGCTGTTATGAGCGATGACACCAATGGCGATTGGGAGGCTGTAAAGATCGCTGATCTCAAGTCCCTCACGATCACCACTGAAGCAGGCGCAGCTAACCCGAAGGATGCATTTGATGGAAAGAATGCATACGTTAAGGTTCCGCTGAAGGTTACTGTTACCGATGAGTTCGGTGAGGTAGTTGCTACTGGTGATGTATTCAATGCAATCATCGGTGTTAAGGGCGATACCAACCTCGATATGAAGTGCGATGCATCTGACGCTGCTGATGTACTGATCTACGCTGCAGCAGTTGGTGCTGGCGACGCTGCTAAGATCTGCAACAATGCAGACGCTATCAAGGCACTGGGCGATGATGTAGCTGAGAACTTCTGCTACTTCCTGTCCGATACCGACGGCGAGTCTGAGGACCATGGCAAGACCACTGCTAACGGCGACGCTGAGTCTCCGGTCAATGCAGGTGATGCTGCTAACCAGCTCATCTACGCAGCAGCAGTAGGTGCACAGGGCTCCGCTGACTGGGCAACCGATGTACTTGGCACTGCAAACCTGCCGAAGTACTCCGCTGAGATCTACGCTTACACCAACAAGAAGTAATCGTGATCTGAACGCAACTAAGAGAACCCTCCGCAATGGAGGGTTCTTTTTTGCTCTCATGAACCTAATCAAGGCGAAAAGAAATCCCCCTGTACCAAAGCGGTACAGGGGGAAGCTGTTGTTATTTAATCATCATTGATGTCGATCGGGGTTTCGTCGTACTTGATGACGGACTGGATCACATCATGGTATAATGCCGAAGGATTGAGCAAAATTCGCTCGCCGAGCTGCCTTGCGGTATCCTCATCCGGCGTGAACAACGTCAGATCGAGAAGCTGTAAATCCTGATCCATCAGCGTCACATGAAGCTGGCAGCCGTTTTTCACATTTTCATACTGGATGTGGACTTCCTTTTCATTGCGCTTCCGGCGAATGGCGAGCTTTGCAGAAGTCACGATCTGGTCACGGTAGGATTTTGCCGCGATATTTCGTAGTTTTTTTGCTGTATCGATGCCAACCTGCGTTAATGTATAGACTTTCTCATGCGCATCATTATAGGATGCCTCGATGCACTTGTTCTGTTCAAGTGAGCAGATCGCTTCCTGATAGGTGAAGAAATTGATGATCTCGCCCGTGACCGCAATGCTGTACAGCAGCTCGGATTCCATCGGCTCGTCCACACGATAAAGCACGTAACATAGCAAAATTCCGGCAACCGCAGTCTCTGTGATCGAGCGGTCAGCCATTTCCGAGATCTTCATCAGATTCTCGTCACGCATCATTTTCTTCATACCTATCCTCCTTTAGTTAAAATGTGGATAATCCATCATGTGGCTGAGCAGGGCGATGTTGACCGCTGCTTCCACACACGGAACCATTCTCGGCAGAATGCACGATTCTGCGCTGTTTTCGACCTCCAGCTTCTCGGTTTTGAGCGTGGAGAGATTGACGGTCTCCTGCACGGAGCCCAGGGAAGGCGTCGGCTTGATCGCAACCTTCAGGATGATCGGCATACCGGAGGAAATACCGCCCAGAATGCCGCCGTGATTGTTGGACGTCGTGCGGACGTGACCGTGATCGTTGACGTAAAAGCTGTCGTTATTCTGGCTGCCGACCATGCGAGCCACATCAAATCCGGCACCGAATTCCAGACCACGCACGCCCGGAATGCCGAAAATAAGCTGCCCGATGGTGTTTTCAATGCCGTCAAAAATCGGCGAACCGATACCAGCCGGCACATTCACAGCGGCGCACTCGATGATACCGCCAAGCGATTCACCGCCAGCCGCCGCAGCCCGGATATCCTCCAGCATTTCGGTGCCTTTGTCAAAGTTGATGACCGGGAAGCTCTTGGCACGAACTGCCACCAGGTCGTCCTTGGTGACGTTCACATGATCGAACTCGTCGTCACGGATACCGTGAATTTCGAGCGCATGGGCGCCGACGTAAATGCCACGCCGTTCCAAAATCTGACCGCAGATCGCACCCGCAAAGCAAAGCGGCGCCGTCAGTCGATCTGAGAAATGTCCGCCGTCCCGGAAATCATTGAAGCCACGATACCGAAGCGTTCCGGTGTAATCGGCGTTGCCCGGACGGGGCAGGCGGTTTAACTGCGAAAAATCAGGCGTTTCCACCTTGGGATTCTGGATAAAGGCGCAAAGCGGAGAACCGGTGGTACGGTCATTCAGAATACCGGACATGATCTGGGTGAACTCTCCGCCCTCATGGACACCGGGGCACCGCCGCTCCATAAAGCGGTGGAGCTTCTTGACCTCGATGAACTCCCCAGGGGGAAGATTGTCGATCGTGACGCCGATCGCAGGACCCTGTGCCTCACCAAAAATCGACACAGAGATCCGGTTATTCCAAATGGATGCCATTGGCAACGCCTCCTAATGATTGATAGTCCTCAAAGAACGCAGGATAGGACTTTTCCACGCATTCAGCGCCTCTGATGATAACCTCGCCAGAAGCTCTCGTGGCTGCGATCGCAGCACACATGGCGATCCGGTGGTCGCCGGCACTGTCCACTTCGCCACCGGTAAATGCCGGAACAGGCGCAATGCGCAGTCCATCAGGCGTGATCTCCACGCTGCCGCCAAGGGTGCGCAGGAGTGCAGCGGTCGTTTCGAGCCGGTCGCTTTCCTTGATGCGCAGGCGTTCAGCGCCGTAAATGCGCACGCTGCGAGGGCATAGCGATGCCGCCACCGCCATGATGGGGACGAGGTCAGGGATATCCTGTGCGTCAATGCACAGTTCTTCCTTACTATTATACCACATCTCGCCGAGAATTTCAACAATTTTCCTGTCGCCCTGGACAGATTTTTCCGGAATGTTTTGCAGCTTGACGTCACTGCCAAGCGCATTGGCGGCGAAGAAGAACGCCGCCTGCGAGAAATCGCCCTCCACAGCCAGATCACACGCCTGATAGCGCTGATTGCCGGGGATATGATAGCCCTGTTCCGTTTCCGTGACCTCGACGCCGAACCGCTTCATGCAGTCGATCGTCATGTCCGCATAGGGCTTGGACTGGAGGGGGGAGAGCATCCGAAGCTCGGAATCACCCTTCAGCAGGGGGAGCGCCAGCAGCAGTCCCGTGATGAACTGCGAGGAAATGTCGCCCTCCAGCTCGAAAATACCGGGGGAGAGCCTGCCTTCGATGGTGAACGGCATCGTCCCCTCCACGTCAAACGTCACGCCCTTGGGCGGCAGCTCACGCAGGTAGGGGGTGATGGGGCGTTCCGGGAGTCTGCCCTGACCGAGAAAGGTCGTCTTTGTGCCGAGTGCAGCCGCAACGGGTATCAGAAACCGCAGGGTAGAGCCGCTTTCGCAGCAATCCGCTGTTGCCTGCACAGCAGGCTTCCGGATGCCGTCGAGCTCGATGCGGTCACCGTGGATCGTAAATGCCGCCCCAAGCGCCTGCATCACAGACAGGGTGGCGTGGATGTCCTTCGAGAAGGTGACATTGGAAAGGCTCGAATGCCCCTCCGAGAGCGCTGCGCAGATGATCGCCCGGTGCGCCATCGATTTGGAAGCCGGGATGTTGACCGCACCGCTGAGGCGATGCGGCGTGATGCGAAGATCCATGTCAGTCCTCCAATCCGAAAATCTGGCGGAATTCCGCAAAGCTCTTGGTCATGATCTGCGCCTTGCCGATGGGGTCACACACGATGTAGCGGATAGCGCCGCCCTTGCGCTTCTTGTCGTGCGAGCACAGGTCGATGAGATGCGAAAAGTCCTCCACCTCGATCTCGGTCGGCAGGGAATAGCGCTCACAGCACGCTTTCAGGCGCTCATAGCCCTCGTCCTGCCCGTGAAAACGGGTCATCAGGCACATTCCGAGCGCCACGGCACAGCCGTGGGAGTAGGTCTCGTAGTGGTAGTACGCCTCGATCGCATGGCCGAGCGTATGTCCGAAATTGAGGATCATGCGCAGACCGGTGTCGTGCTCATCCTCTGCCACGACATCACGCTTGATGCCGACACACGCCGGGATGATCTCATCGAAATGGGCGGAAACGGTGTCCAGATCGAGCTTGCACAGCAGGTCAAAGAGCTTCGCATCGGCGATCATGCCATATTTTACGACCTCGCCCATGCCGTCAATGAGGAACTCCTTGGGCAGGGTGTTGAGCGTGTCGGGGTCGCACAGGACGATATCCGGCTGGTAGAACGCACCCACAAGGTTCTTGCCCTCCGGCAGGTCAATGGCGGTCTTGCCGCCGACAGAGGAATCCACCTGCGCCAGCAGCGAGGTGGGGATCTGTACATAATGCAGTCCACGGAGGAAGGTCGCCGCCGCAAAGCCCGTCATATCGCCGGTCACGCCGCCGCCGAGTGCCACCAGGCAGTCGCTTCGGGTGATGTCGTTTTCACACAGGAAGGAGTAGATGCGCATGAGCGTTGCAGCGCACTTGGAGCTTTCGCCGTGCGGAAATACGAACTTGACGACACGCAGTCCTGCGGCTTCAAGCGTAGCGGTGAGCTGTGCGGCATAGAGCTTGTCCACATTATCGTCAGTGATGATGGCGCAGGTGGCACTGCCAGTCAGGTCACGGATGATCTCGCCGCATTTGGACAGGATGCCACGCTCGATCAGCACGTCATAAGCTTTTTGTACGGGTACATGAATGGTTGTCATAGGAATCCTCCGATCAGGGTATAAGCGATTGTTGTTGAGTTTCGTCTACTTATAATGATACTCCATTTTGTGCGATTTGTCAAGCGATTTGGTGATTTGAAAGCCTGGAAAACAGAACTTTTGTATGGTCGGTCACCTTGCACGGCGGCGCACCGGAAGGGGAAGCAGGGTGCAGGTCATTGACAGCCGTCCCGGTTTATGCTATAATATATAAAATGGCACAAAATCGGCATGAATGGGGGATTACGGAAATGAAGGTCCTGTACACAACGGGTGAGGCGATGTACCTGGCGGAAGGCGGCAAGTCCATCGAGCTGCCCAGCTACCGTGCGCAGCAATACCAGGCAACGATTGAGCAGATTACCAACAACAAAGCGTGGAAAACCACCGGACGTGGCGCACAGTTTATGGGCGTGGCGGAAATGCAGACGGAGGAGGACGTCAAGCCCGTGATCTGCGGACTGGCGCTGTATCACGACGAATTCCTCTACACCCTGCGGCTGGATGCATCGGGCGGAATGTACCGCCGGGATTTCTCCGAAAAGGCGCAGCCGGAGGGGCATATCTGCTCCGGTAATGACGTGCGTCTGGGGGCGATCTGCGCCCGTGGGGAGGACGTGGCGGCTTGCGTGCAGTACCCGAACGGGCAGAGCCATATTGGGATGTACCACCTGCCGGCAAGCTACTGCACGGAGATCACAGGCGGCGACAGCGTGGAGACCGCTCCGAGCTGGACACCGGACGGCAGATGCCTGCTCTTTGCAAGCTGCGGCATCGGCAGGTCAGACCGTGGCATTGCCTACTCCCCGAACGTGCTCATGGAGTACAACGTCCATTCCGAGCGCATGGAGACCATCCTGGAGGATGAGAAGTACGACTTCCTCGCCCCGAAGCGTGACGCCGACGATGCCCTCTGGTATATCCGCCAGCCCTATCGTCTGGGGGAGGAGAAGGCAAGCTTCGGGTCGATCCTGCTTGATGTGCTGCTGTTCCCGGTGCGCCTGCTGAAAGCCATCGGGGGTTTCCTGAATGCCTTTTCGATGCTCTTTGGCGGGGAGTCGCTGCGTGCGAATTCCCAGCAGAGCCGGGATACCAAGTCCAAGCAGAAGTCCGAGAAAGACCTGTTCTTCGAGGGGAATCTCATCCACGCCGAGCAGAATGAGAAGGAAAACCAGCGCTCCGGTGACACTTACCCCGGCTTGCTCCCCCGGAACCGTGTCCTGATCCGCCGTGCGCCGGACGGCACGGAGGAAGTCATGGCAAAGGCGGTGCTGGATTACTGCCTGTGCAGCGAGGGCGTGGTCTATTCCAACGGTGCGCACATCCTCCTGCGCAAGCCCGATGGCTCCACCGAGGAGATCGCCAAGGCAAAGCTTGCATCGAAATTACAGTGCATGGAGTGAACAAGCCACAGGAAAGCCCTTCCGGATGGAGGGGCTTTTGGCATATGCGAGGGGATTTCACGAGGTGTACACATTCCGGACACCCGGTTTCCCACTGAGAATCCAGATTGCACAAAACCGGATTTCCAAAACTGGGCATTCATACAAACTGCCAGAAAACAGTAAAAACTTGAAAAATAACTATTGACATTTCACAAATGCTGTGGTATAATAGAATCAAGATAAAGGAACTGCAGTGACTGAATCTGAACAATGCTTCCCGGAAGTGGAGGCAAATATGCAGGTGGTTTCCTGGTTGCAGCGAATGGCTGCTGAATATGCCGGGACCTGCGAAGGAGGCGGAACCAATGGAGAGTATTGAAGCACAGCAGCAGACGGTTTCGTCGCACGCAGCTAAGTGATTGGGAAGGCGTTTGAGTCAGGTTGTTCCCCTGCTCCGTTCCCTGAGGCTTTTGAGCTTACATCAATTCTGCGAATGTCGTCGAAAAATAGTCTGATCCTAATGCGCTGATTCGTTTCAATGCCGGCGCAGCAGGATGTGCTAAGGTGAACATGGCAGCGAAACTTTACATAGCAGGCATACAGGTTTTCAGAAAGGGAGGTACACTCCTATGAGAACAGTTAATACTTAGCTAATCTCTGATGAAAGACGTGGTGCATATGAAAAGTAATGCTATGAAAACCATTCTGAAATCTCCTTAGCGAAAGGCGTGTGTGACCAATGCACAGTGTAAACTTCTAACAATTGCATAATTAGATACTCCCGGATGCAAGAGTGTTCCGGGAGTTTTTCTTTGTGTATGCGGTTAAAACGGTGAAATCAGTCCCAGGTCTCCCAGATCTCCGGTGTGTAGCCGACGGTGGCTTTCTTGCCGTTGCGGACAACGGGCGTGCGAAGAAGCTGCGGATTTTCGAGCACCTTTTCGAGCTTGGCATCGTCTGTGAGGTAGCCGAGCAGCGCCAGGGTGTCCTTGTCCTTGGCATTCGGGTCGAGGAGCGCATCGAGTCCGCCGACTGCCTGCATGACAGAGTTCAGCTCGCCACGGCTCATGCCTTTCTCCTTCATGTCGATCATCTGGTATTTGATGCGCCGTTCCTTGAACCAGCGCTCTGCCTTCTTGGAATCATTGCTCTTTTTCGAGCCGAAGATCTGGATATTCATGCGTTGTCCTCCTCTGACAGTAATTCCGGGATAAAGACCTCCCGGTCGTTCTCCACCTCACGCCGGAACCGCAAGGGAATTTCTTTGCCGACCGGCTCATAGGGCGCAGTGTCCTCCACACGCAGCATCAGGATCTGCACCTGACCGAGTGCGTTTTCGTAATTGATGACGACCAGCGGCAGAGCGCCGGCTTGCGATGCATCAATGTCCACGACCTTGCCCGTGATCGTGCCGCCATGCCGCATCAGTTTTTGTCGCTCGTGGAAGGCACGGAATTTGTCAAACAAGCTCATGCGGATGCTCCTTTCACCGGAAAGCTGCTGCAAATACGATGAATCCTGCCGTTCCCACGCCCCACGGAATCAGAAACGCCAGCAGGCTTTTCCAGTCCTTGCGGTTCAGAATGACCGTGACCGCCATGACCGCAAGCCATAGCAAGATCATCCCGACACCGAACGGGACGAACCACATATCTTCCTCGTAGTCCTTCGTTCCGGGCGCTGTCCCCGGAAATGCGCCGGCAATGCCGCAAAGCAGCCACCAGCTCCCGAACACGCCCTGCAAAACGCCGAACAGTCCGAGGGTGATTCTTTTGATGATGTTCTTCATGCTTCCCCTATTTGCTTTCCTCCAGAATTTTCCGCCGGTAGACAAGCGCCGCCTGTTCGGTCTTGTTCTCCCCGAACTGGTAATACACATGGTCCTTGATCTCATCCGGCAAGTACTGCTGCCGGACGTAGTGATTCGGGTAATCATGCGGATAGAGGTAATGCTGCCCCTTGACCGCAGCACCCTCGCCGTCGAAGTGCTTGTTCTGGAGATGGCGTGGAAAATCGAGCGGTCCGTACTTCTGCAAATCCGCAATGGCGGCATCGATCGCAGCCTCGGCGGAATTAGACTTGGGGGCGGTACACATCATGATGATGGCTTCCGCAATGGGAATGCGAGCCTCCGGCAGTCCGAGCGCTAAGGCGTTGTCCACACAGGCTTTCACAATGACGGGGGCGAGGGGGTACGCCAGCCCCACGTCCTCGGATGCAATGACGAGCAGGCGCCGTGTCAGGGAGATGAGGTCGCCGGCTTCGAGCAGACGTGCCGCATAGTGAAGCGCAGCGTTTTCGTCCGAACCACGGATGGACTTTTGCAGAGCGGAGAGGATGTCGTAATGCGCATCGCCGTCCCGGTCGTACCGCATATTGCTGCGCTGCGTGAGGGCTTCGGCAAGGGCGAGGGTGACTTTGTAGCCTTCCGGTGTCGGGTCGGCGGACAGGGCGCACAGCTCTGCGGCATTCATTGCCTTGCGGACGTCGCCGCCGCTACCAAGGGCGATATGCGCCGCCACGCCGTCTTCGAGGAGCAAAGGATTCCCCTGTTCCTCGCCAATGATGCGAAAGGCACGCAGGACAGCTTTCTCCATCTCGCCTGCATCGACCGGCTTGAATTCAAAGACCGTTGACCGGCTGATAACAGCGTTGTACACGGCGAAATACGGATTCTCCGTCGTGGATGCAATGAGCGTGATATCGCCGTTTTCGATATAGGACAGGAGGGACTGCTGCTGCTTTTTGTTGAGGTACTGGATCTCATCGAGGTAGAGCAGGATGCCGTTCATGGAGGCGAACGTCCCCACGTCCGCAATGACCGACTTGATATCCGCCACGCCTGCCTGGGTGCCGTTGAGGATGTGGAGGGTCATGTTGGTGCGTTTGGCGATGATGGAAGCCACGGTCGTCTTGCCGATGCCGGAGGGACCGTAGAAGATCATATTCGGGATGGTGCCGCTTTCGATGATGCGGCGCAGGGGCTTGCCGGCACCGAGGAGGTGCTGCTGTCCGACCACATCATCCAGTCCCTGCGGACGGATGCGGTCTGCGAGCGGAGATGCCATGAATAGGCTCCTTTCTACTTGATCTTGCCGTGCTGCCGCAGGACGCTCTCAAAGAGCTTGTCCACATCGACAGCGGGCTTTTCGGGGGCAGCGGATGCCGGTTTGGGAGGTTCGGGCTTGGAAACCTTGGGAACTTCGGGGGTCTGTTCCGGCTCGGTGTTCTCAGAGACAGCTTCCCTGGAACGGCGCTTCTCCTCCTCAATTGCCATCAACACGGCAGGGGAGAGCGCTTTCTCCGGCGTCTGCACGGGGATAACGGCATCAGCCTTGAGGAGATAGCGGCGGTAGAGTTCGAGGTAATGGGACAGCTTGTCCGCATCCCGGAAGCCCCCAACGCCGTGGATGAGCTTGCTGGAAAGCCATGCAGTGGACAGCGGAATGGTGATGCTCCCGTCACTGGTGCGGATCTGCAAAAGCTCCCGGATGCGGAACGTCCGGCGTGCCCGGAGATTGTCGAGAAACTGCGCCAGCGTGAGCTTTTCGCCGTAGCTCTCGAACGTGGTGCGCTTCCAGCGCTGGGTGCGGATGTCGTAGCACATCAGCTCGTCCACATGGTAGGTGGCTGTCCCCTGAAAGAGCGTATGGTAGTTCAGAAATCCCGTGCTTCCGTCAAAATCAAGCTGCCACGACAGCAGATACCACAGAAACAGGATCGCACCGAGCAGATACACGATCATGGTGAGCATTCCCACCAGTCCCCCGACCTTGACAAACAGCAGTTCTTCGAGTGCGCCAAGAATCGTCACCACGATGAGCGAGAGGCAAAATTCCCCGAAATCGATGCGGACAGAGCCTTTGAGGTTTTCGATGACCTCTTTGGAGAAACGCTCCTCCGCTTCGGGTGAGAGCTGGTAGGTACCGAGAATTTCCTGGAGATCCATAGCAAGTGACTCCTCCCCAAAATAGAAAATAAGGGCGAACAAGCTCGCCCTTTGCGTTATTTTTTACCTGAAAGCCACAGGGCATTGTAAACCTTGTGGAACACCATCCGGCTGGGATGGTAGCGATAGTCAGCGAAGATGAACACGCCGTCCGCTGTAAAGAACTCATGCAGAGCCGCAGCGCACCCGGCGCTGACACAGCTCCCGTCCTCACACTGGCAGATGATGTCATAGCCGTCACGGATGGCAGCAAATACGAATTCCGCCATATCCTCGGCTTCGCTGAAGTATTCCTCGTAGGTCAGACCATGTGCTTCGAGCTCGTCGATGCGGAGATTCTCCAGAGGGATCTGGAAGACCCGATCGGTCAAGTCAGTATAATCCACGGGCGCAGTGCCTTCATGGTGCCCGGTCTGCGGATCATAGAAGCTGAGAACAGCCGTATGCTCCGGAAAACCCCGTTCGATCAGCTCCTGGATGCTGTCACGGGAATGGATCTCTATGGTCATAATGACCCTCCGTATTCGTCATAAAATCACACACAGTCCCCTCCGCAAAGGGAGGGGATGTGCAATTACCTGAAATGTAGATCAGTCCTCGTACAGCGGGAACTTTGCGCAGATCTCGTTGACACCGGCACGGATCTCGTCCGCCTTGTTCTCGAAATCGGTAGCGCACAGGTAGATGTACTCAGCGATCTTCTCCATCTCCTCGACGCCAAGACCACGGGTGGTGACAGCCGGGGTACCGATGCGGATACCGCTGGTGACGAACGGGCTCTGGGGATCGTTGTGGATAGCGTTCTTGTTGACGGTGATGTAGACCTCATCCAGTCTGTGCTCCAGCTCCTTGCCGGTGATGTTGAACGGACGCAGGTCAACGAGCATCAGGTGGTTGTCAGTACCGCCGGAAACGAGGTTGAAGCCACGCTTCACGAGACCCTCTGCGAGAGCCTTTGCGTTCTCCACGATTCTTCTCTGGTAGTCCTTGAACTCGTCAGTGAGCGCCTCACCGAAGCAGACAGCCTTGGCAGCGATGACGTGCATCAGAGGGCCGCCCTGGGTGCCGGGGAAGATCGCAGAATTGATCTTCTTGGCAAGATACTCGTTATTGGTGAGGATCAGACCGCCTCTCGGACCTCTCAGGGTCTTGTG
>CACXGK010000244.1 GCA_902767115.1 uncultured Ruminococcus sp. | reverse complement strand
CTGCCAAAGCCACTATGTGGCTTTGGCGGCTGCTGCGCAGCCTGCAAAGCACAACGTGTTGTGCTTTGCAATAGAGGGCAGTATATAGGTATCTGAGAGGAGGCGGTTTGCTTGGCAAGTATTCTGGACTATCTCGACTGGCGTGGTGATCTGCCGTTTTCGGCGGCGCCGTTCAATGAGATCGACGGGCTGATTTTAGCGGAATTTGGCTATATTCCGCTCGAAGGCGTCGTGCCGGGGCAGTTTTCCATCCGGCAGGATCTGCAGGGCGCCTGGGAGAAATTCGACAAGACCCAGGTCGAGGAGAAAATGCGCATCATGAGCTTTGAGCAGGACTGTTCGCTGTTTGAGAAAATGGCGAGATCCCGGCGCTTTTCCAAGACGCAGCTCACCGGCTACATCACACGCATCAACACCGAAACGCAGACGCAGTTCTCTGCCCTGACGTGCCTGCTGGAGGACGGGACGACGTATGTCAGCTTCCGTGGCACGGACGGCACCATCGTCGGCTGGAAGGAGGACATGAACCTCAGCTATATGCAGGAGACCGGCTCGCAGTCCGATGCGAGGGCGTATCTCAATGAGCATTTCCGCCGGCACCCACGTCCCATCCGGGTCGGGGGGCATTCCAAGGGCGGCAACTTAGCCGTGTATGCATCCGCATTCTGTGAACACAGCATCCGGGGACGCATCAAAGAGGTGCAGTCCTATGACGGTCCGGGCTTCCGGGAGGAGATCATTGAAACAGAGGAGTACAATGCGGTGATCGGCAAGGTCGCATCCTATATCCCGGAGTCGTCCGTGGTCGGGATGCTGCTCAATAATCTGGCGGATCACACGATCGTGAAGTCCAGTGCGTCCGGTATCATGCAGCATTTAGCGTACAACTGGGAGGTGCTGGGGTGCCATTTCGTGGAGGCGGATGCCCTGTCCAAAAGCGGTACGCTCCTGAACAAGGCGCTTACCGGCTTTATCTCGCAGCTCAATGACGAGGAGCGGCGGCAGCTCATTGAGTCTTTTTTCGGCGTGCTTGAAGCGTCCGATGCGGATACCTTCCGGGAGATCAACAAAAGCAAACGCACGTCCTATCCGGCGATGCTGCGTGCCGTCCGGCATCTGACACCCGATCAGCTCAAACTCTTTCGCAATGCCCTCATCAGCATGGCAAAAAGCGGCAAGGACGCCGTGCTCGGCGAAAATGTCAACGAACTCACCATCGATCGCCCGGTCGAGTTGGAGGCCGTGACGGAGTAAGTATACCAATCAATACGAAGGTATTTTGTCGGCTTACGCCGACTTAGGAGGGGCTTCTCGCCCCTCCTAAACCACCCTCGGCAGGACTATGCAGCCCTGCGACCGAAGCTGAGGGTGGATATTGCTCGAAGCTAAGTAGTGCTGTGCTAAGATGAAACACAGCCACCCGCAGTTTTGAGTGATGTTAATTCTTCATTAACATAAAGAAAAGCTCCCCCATCACAGGGGAGCTTTTCTTTATGCCGGGTCGTGGATCTGGAGGTAGAGCTGGGATGCGGCTTCCTCCGGAGTCGCCTTGTCGTAGAGCACCAGATTGCAGGCGTCAAAGAATGCGCCATAGACCGCTGCATTTTCGAGATAGGCGTGGATCGGGGAGAGGTTTTCGCAGTTTTCCATGCACAGGCAGGCTTCGTACTGCAAGCCGCTAAGCAGACCTTCCTCGTCCAGTGCATTCCGGGCGGAGGGGCTGATCGGGACGCCCTTTTCGACGCTTTGCAGGATCGCCATGTCGTGGTCGTTGAGCAGAAAATCCAGAAGCATGGCGGCTTCCTTCGGGTGCTGGGTGTTCTTGCTGATGGCGTAGAGCGTCGCAGGCTTTGCATACCAGCCGACACCGGATGCGGTTTCCGCCGAATGCGTGTACGGCGCCGTCACGATCTCATAGCCTTCGTCCATCGCCGCACCGCAGTAATTGACAGCGTCGCTGACCCATGCGACTGTGCCGGCATAGGTGCCGTTCTGGATGTTCAGGCGGTCGTAGTATTCGATCTGCGGAATGACCTTCGACTCGACCAGTTCCTTGTAGAACAGGAGCATGATCTTCAGGTCGTTCGGGGAGAAATTCAGGTTGCCGTCCTCACGCAGGATGGGCTTGCCGGTGAGCTGTTCGGTGTAGGCGATGATGTACAGCCATGCCGCCTTGTCCGCACATGACATCGGGTATACACCGTCCTTGGACATGACGGCGGCGGCGGCTTTCAGGTCGTCCCAGGTCTCCGGGATGTCCAGTCCGTACTGGTCGTACAGGGTCTTGTTCACGTAGACGGTCTCGGCGTTCATGGCGATCGGGATGCCGTTGAGGACACCGCCACGTCTGCCGTAATCGAGCGTCACCGCATCAAAATCCGACAGGTCTACCTCCTCCGAAACGGATTCGAGATCATAGTACCCCTCGCCGTCCGGCGAGAATTCCGGAAGCCAGCTAAAGTTGATCTGCATCACGTCCGCTTCCGTCTGGGAGACCATCTGGATGCGGTTCCGGGCTTCGTAGCCTGTCCATTCCGAATAGCTGACATCGACCTTGATCTCCGGGTGGAGCTTCTCAAACAGCTCGATGCCTTCGATCGTGTATTCCGTTCGTTTGTCATTGCCCCACCAGGAAAAGGTGATACGGGTCTGCTCGGTCTGCTTGGTGACCATCGGTTCCGCCGCACAGCCGGAGAGGAGCATACAGAGCGCTGTGACAGCCGCAAGCAGTCGTTTACGCATCTTGACTCGCCTCCTCGCTGTTGTAAATGGAATAGGTATCCTTGCCGCCTTTTTTGGACTTGTAAAGCGCCTGGTCGGCGGATTTGTAAAGTGTCTGGAAGGTATCGCCGTGGTTCGGGAACAGCGCACAGCCGATGCTTGCAGAGATCTTGTAGTCGCCCTTGTCGCCGGTGTAGTTGTGATGGAAGCTCTGACAGAGCGCACGGCATTTCTCGTGGACGTAGTCCTCGTAGGACTGTCCCTCTGCCGGCTGGGAGATCAGGAGCACCGCAAATTCATCGCCGCCGATGCGTCCGAGGTAATCCTCCGTGGAGAAGGTCGCACGCAGCAGACTGCCGACCTGCGCCAGGACTTTATCACCGTAGGCGTGACCGAGGGTGTCATTGACGGACTTGAAATCGTCTATATCCAGCAAAATCAGGGCGTGCGGAACCGTGTGGATCTCGTGTTCAAGGAGATGCGCAGTGTATTCCTCAAAGGATAGCTTGTTCAGGATGCCGGTGAGCTGGTCGGTGTGCGCCTTGGTGTCAAGGCTCGAAACGAAACGCTCTACCGGTTTCGTCAGGCGCAGCGACAGGAACATACCCATCAGCGCTGCCAAAATCGCTGCAATGCCGGCTGCGGCGTAGATCAGCTTCCGGATCTGGGTGCTTTCCTCCAGAATGATCGAGGTCGGGACGGAACAGACCACATACCAGTCGTCGCTGCACGTATTGACGGTGACGAGGTATTCGTCATCCAGGACGGTGGCGGAGCTGTGTCCGGTGATGCGGCGTGTGAGCGGCTCCGGGAGCTGCTCGCCGGGTTCGTCTTCTTCGTCGGAAGAATACAGGATGTTATAATTCTGATCCGTCAGACGGATGGTCATATCGTGCATGGTCTCCGGGTTGTCAAAGACCTTCTCCAGCTCGGCGGTGTAGAAGGAAATGACCATCACGGCGTTGTCGTGGATGCGCTTGACGTAGTAGATGCGCTTGAAATCATCGTGATAGCCGGCTGCCCAGCCGTCCTGCGTCCGGGGGCGGACGATCATCGCTTCGAGATCCTCGAAGATCGTCTCGCCGAACAGGTTCTTGGTGCCGTTCGAGATCTTGCCGACGGTGTGGTTGTTGCGGTAGACGATGCCGTAGTCCACGAAGTTCTCCATGATACACAGACTCAGGAGCTTGTCCTGGATCGCCTTTTCGGTGTTCAGGGCTTCAAATTCGTCATTATCCGGGTCGGTCGCATCGTATTTGTACGTGTCCTCGACCGCAAATGCCAGCGTGCCGATCGTTTCCATACGGGACAGGTAGCTGTCCATGTTGAGCTGGAGCTGGACGTTCAGGGACGAGACCAGAGAGCTGACCTTGTTCTTCATCGCCTTGTCGGTCGTGCGGAACGCCAGCGTCGAAATGCTCAGGATCGCCACAATGACGATCGCCGCAAAGCCGATGACAAGCATATATTTCAAGCGATTGATGTTTTTCAGGCTGGGTTGTTGATGATTCTGCATAGTGTACTCACATCCTTTGTGGGGAGTTGCCTCAAAAAATGATAGTATCGTTTCTATAGATACATTTATTATAGCATACTCTGCGTAGAATTTCATGAACAAATCGTGAATATATAGCTAAAATACCATAAAATTTGATAATTTTCTATCGAAAATTGCCACCCATGACAAAAATGACGGTAAGAACAGTCCGATGGGTACGCATTTACCCATTCCCTGCCGGATTTGGCATTGACGAAATCCGTGGAATATGGTATAATAATATCTGTATGATTATGGAGCCTGTTTCCTGAAAGACGGCTGTGGTCAGGTCGAAACAGGCTTTTACGAAAAGGGGAATTCACTCATGAGTCAGAATACGATACCATCCGTATCCACCATCAAGCCCAGACCGGAACATCCCGTCCTGAAGCAGATGCTGCATGAGATCGGTAAGGCTGTCAATGGCAAGGATGAGGTCATTTACAAGATCCTGCTTGTCATTTTGGCTGGCGGTCATATTTTGCTGGAGGATATGCCCGGTGTGGGGAAAACAACGCTGGCACTGGCACTTTCCAAGACGCTTTCCCTCTCCTGCAAGCGTATCCAGTTTACGCCTGACGTTCTGCCGACGGACGTGGTCGGCTTCAATATGTATCACAAGGACAGCGACAGCTTTTCCTTCCGCAAGGGTGCGGCATTCTGCAACCTGCTCCTTGCCGACGAGATCAACCGCACCTCCAGCAAGACCCAGAGCGCTTTGCTGGAGCTCATGGAGGAGGGCGCCGTCACCGTGGACGGCGTGACGCATCCGCTGCCCAAGCCCAATATCGTCATTGCAACACAGAATCCGATCACCTGCGTGGGAACGCAGCGCTTGCCGGAGTCGCAGCTCGACCGCTTTATGGTGCGGCTCTCACTCGGATATCCCGATCCGGGCAGCGAGGTGGCACTCCTCAAAGCCCGTCAGAACGGCAATCCCCTCGACAAGGTCGTTCCCGTGACCGGCACCGATATGCTCATGCAGATGCGCAGCGAGGTCGAGGATGTGTTTGTCAGTGATACGCTGTATCAGTATATCGTTCACCTCACGAATGCCACCCGTCAGCACGGGAATATCCGCCTCGGTGTCAGCCCCCGTGGGTCGCTGGCGCTCATGCAGCTCGCCAAGGCGTCTGCGTATGCGCAGGGACGGGATTATTTGCTGCCGGACGATATTCATTACGTCTGCGGTGACGTGTTCGGACACCGCATCCTGCTGCATGGCACCGCCGGCAGTGCGCAGGAGACCAAAGCCGTGGTGCAGGAGATCCTCTCCACCGTGCCCCTCCCCTGGACGGACTGATGGTACGTGCGAAGATCATTTATGCGGCGGTGCTGATCGGACTTGTGTGCTTCTACATATTGTATATAGATTCGCTGCCGCTGATGCTGCTCGTTTGTGCGCTGCTCGTGCCGGTGTTTCTGAAAGCCGGACTTGTGTGGCTGCACTTTGCATCGGATGCCGCCATCCGGACGCAGGCGCAGACGTGTACGACGTCGGACAATGTTTCCGTCACCGTGACGGTCGGGAACCGGTCTCCCCTGTTCTTTCCGAGGGGTGAGGCGCTTGTGCAGATCCGGCATGGCTTCGGGCAGAAAACCGAGAAGCTCCGGCTCAAATTTCCCGTGCAGGACCGCAACCGCATGAAGCTGACGTTCTATATCAAGCCTGCCCGGTGCGGCGTGGTGACGATCACCCTGCGAAGGGTGCGCATTTATGATGCGCTCCGGCTGTTTCATACAAGCGTCCCGAATGCCCGGCAGGATGTGACGCTGCTTGTCCTCCCGAAGCCTGTGCTGGTGCCGCTCGATGCATCGGCGCCCCCGGTCAGCGACCCGGAAAGCAGCCGCTTTGCGGACAAGCCCGGTGACGATCCGTCGGAGCTGTTCGGCATCCGGGAGTATCACACCGGCGACCCGGTCAGCCGCATCCACTGGAAGCTCAGCTCGCATTCGGACAAGCTCTTTCTCAAGGAATTCGGCTCGCCGGTCGAAAAGCACGCTCTCCTGCTCCTCGAATACCAGCCGCAGCGTGAGACTGACCTCAAACAGCTCGAAGCCCTGCTCACCATGCTCTATTCGCTGGCGTATCAGCTCATTGCGCAGGAGCATCCGTGTACCATCGCATGGGCTTCCCGTGAGACCGGAAATGTCTGCGTGCAGACGCCG
>CACXGK010000243.1 GCA_902767115.1 uncultured Ruminococcus sp. | reverse complement strand
TCCAACATCCCCCACAAACACAGCACCAAATGCAATAGACAGTTTGCCCTGAAATCTTGTATAATGGTAATATAAATATGTGGGTATCCCACGAATAGAATCCAACACAGAAAAGGAACAGGGTATTTATGGAAAAAATCTTCTCTCTCCACATGGGACCGGCGAAATGCGCCGTTGACCTCGGAGATGGCTCCGAACGTGGCGAGTACGTGAATCAGGACTACATCCTCCACACGCTCGGCAGACCGCACCGCAGTATCTCTCTCATGTACTGCTATTATCCCCTCGATGAGGGGTTTCCGGGTCGGGCAAGCGTGGTTCATGCCAACCCCGATGTGTCGTTTGCATGGGATTTCCCCTACGACGACTACTTCACCTACAAGGGCGGTCTGGAAGGCAATACCGAGGGCGAGCCCTTCAATTATATGCGTGAGATCCGTGCCCACGGACAGGATGTCACCCTCACACTCACCATCGACCCCAATGTCTCCGACGAGCAGCTTGCCGCCATCGGTCAGGATCTGCGTCCGTTCGGACGGGTTCTCCTGCGCATCAACCACGAAGCCACCGGCAACTGGTTCTCCTTCAACCGCCGCTGTACCTACCAGCAGGTTGCGGATTTCTTTGTCCGTGCGTCACGCATCATCAAGGAGAATGCCCCCAATGTCCAGACCATCATCTGCATCGGCGGCGTGGAACACCCAGAAACCGGCAGAATGGAGAAGGAGGACGAATTCGCTCAGACCATCCCGGCTGCCGATATCTGGTCGGTGGACAAGTACATGGCGCTCCACTGGGGCTGGCCCTACGATGTGGCAGAACCCGGCGGCACCTCCCACGGCAGAAGCCGTGTGCGGGATATCTATGACATGACAAAGCTCTCCTTCGAGCGCTACAAGTACCTCAATGGCGGTACCCCCAAGCCCATGCTCATGTCCGAATTCAACGCCGACGGCGACGTGACCGGCGCTTACGAACAGGCGGAAATGGTGCAGGAATTCTGCGATATTCTGGAGGAGGAGCAGGCAGACTGGTTTACCGGGTTTACGTTCTACCAGTTCCGTGACAGGGGACGACTGGGTCTGGAGATCGAGGATCCCAATAACCCCGATGTCGGCATTCGTCAGCCTGTAATGGATACCTACAGAAAGATCATCCATTCCGAGCGATTCCTGCCGAAAATGGAGCAGGGCGGTGAGGTCACGCTCCCCGTGACACTCCGCTGGGGCAGCTCCGAGGATGCTGAGGGTCTGGCAATCCCGCTGCATTTCGAGAAGAACCCCGTGTTCTGCGAGCTGAATTTCGAGGACGAGGGCAACTACATGATCGAGCTCAACGGCAGATGGTTCTACAAGTCCCCCAAGGCTAAGACCATTGACCTCATGAGTGCTTTCTTTGAAAAGCCGCTGGAGGGCGCTGCCGACCTGACACTCAGGCTCTTTGCACCGCCGGCATCCGGTGAGAATGACCTGACGCTGGAGGATGGACTCTATAATGCCTATGCCTCCATCGAAAAGCTCCCTGCCATCCGCATTCGGTATGCGGCGACAGAACTGGCAAAATGACCTGATTTCACAGGTAAATTTGGTTTAATCTGCGCGTCCTAAAAGTTTTGTCCAAAAACCACTTGACAAATTCTGAAAATGTTGTATAATTTATAGTAGGAGCGTTACTGCCGGCAGGATTGCGCCTTTGGGCGTGCTTGTCGGGATAATCTAATGGAAGCACAAACTGCGCTATTGTGTGCTTCCGTAATAAGTACAATAGTGAGGAGATGAGTACTATGGGATTCATGGATACTTTAAGCGGCGCCGGCAGAGGCGTGAGCGAAAAGGCAAAAAATGTTTCCGAGGTCAACAATCTGAAGCGTAAGATCCTGTATGAGGAGGAGCGTATCGTCGAGGTCTTTGCAGATATCGGCAAGAAGTACTACAAGAACCCGGATGAGGATCCGGCGGTTCTGAAGGTGCTGTGCGAGGATATTGATACCCGCCGCCGCCGTATCAAGAAGATGCGTTTCGAGCTCAACAGCATCCGTGGCTACAAGATCTGCCCGAAGTGCGATGCTGAGGTCAACGAGAAGTTCCAGTTCTGCGGCGTTTGCGGTGCAAGACTGCCCGATGCGGATGATGAGGACTTCACTTCTCTCGAATCCAACGATTACTACACCGAGTCCGACAGCTTCTTCAATGCGGACACGATCAAGAGCTATTAAGAACTGCAAATGCCCCGAATTTTCGGGGCATTTTTCTTATAGCATTGAAAGGAGAACGCCCATGCGCTATGATGTTCTGACCATGATCGGCATTTTTCTGCCTGTGCCGCTGACGGTTCTCTCGCTCATCGGACTGATCGTCACAAGCGTTCGTGCCGGACACGGCAAAAGTTTGCGCTCCAGACGCATCTGGGGCATCCTGCTCATAGTTTCCGTATTCTGGCTGATCGGTTCAGCCGCAATCGTGTGCGGTCTGGCACGAAGCACAGGGCCGGAATTGGCATAGTGCCTTTTGTATAGTTTCACTGATAACCTCTGCCGGAATGCTCCGGTTGGTCGTCAAATTAAAAAAAACAGAAAAATTTGAAAAAAATACTTGCAATTGAAAACGATTTGTGTTATAATGAGGGTACCGTGTGAGAAATACAACTGTTTTCCACTGACGGAATTTTATGTAGGAGGGTTCTTAACAATGGCGTTAAAGAATCAGTATCTCCTTGATCTCCTCGAGAGAGTCAAGGCAAGAAATCAGGGTGAGCCTGAGTTCATCCAGACAGTAACAGAGGTTTTCGAGTCCGTTGAGCCGCTCGCAAATCAGAGACAGGATCTCATTGATGCAGGCGTGTTTGAGAGAATCGTAGAGCCGGAGCGCCAGATCGTGTTCCGTGTACCGTGGGTTGACGACAACGGCAAGGTACAGGTAAACCGTGGCTTCCGTGTACAGTTCAATTCCGCAATCGGCCCGTACAAGGGTGGTCTGCGTTTTGCTCCCAATGTATATATCGGTATCATCAAGTTCCTCGGCTTCGAGCAGATCTTTAAGAACTCCCTGACCGGTCTGCCGATGGGCGGCGGCAAGGGCGGTTCCGACTTTGACCCGCAGGGCAAGTCCGACGCTGAGGTTATGCGTTTCTGCCAGAGCTTCATGACTGAGCTCTGCAAGCACATCGGTCCGAACACCGACGTTCCGGCTGG
>CACXGK010000242.1 GCA_902767115.1 uncultured Ruminococcus sp. | reverse complement strand
GGGGATCATCGTACATAACGAGAATTTAGCTGTATCACTTGCCATGATCTCCCATGCACTGGAGGAGAGAATGGGCGGCAGCAAGGAGGACTGAGCACCGGCTTGGTCACTGCTTTGGAAGATGATGAGAACAGATCGATTGGATCGGAGGAACAAATGCCATGCTCAAACCAGCTCCTATTTTCACAGACCACATGGTTCTGCAAAGAGAAAAGCCCCTGCGTTTCTGGGGCACCGGTGAGGATGAAACGATCGTGACCGTTGCACTTGGCAAGCTGACCGGTACTGCCGATGTCAGGGACGGCAGGTGGGAAATGACACTGCCGCCGCTGCCTGCCGGCGGTCCCTATACATTGTCCGTTTCGGATGGACTGGAGACCTTGCAGTTCGAGGACGTGATGCTCGGTGAGGTGTGGCTGTGCGGCGGTCAGTCCAATATGGAGCTTGTGCTCCGGGATTCCCTTGAACCGCAGCCGGCACTCGATGCGTGTGCAGACTCGAACGTGCGGCTCTATCATGTGGGCAAGCACGGTTATTTTGATGCGCAGTTCTATGCTGAGGAGGAGGCATCCTGCTGGCAGCGCCCGTGTGCGGACACTTGTCAGCACTGGACGGCAGTCGGGTATTATTTCGGTGCGGAGCTGGCAAAAAAGCTTGGTGTGACCGTGGGACTCGTGGAATGCTGCTACGGTGGCACATCCGCAAGCGCCTGGATCAGTGAGCAGCAGCTTGCATCGACTGCCATCGGACAGACCTACCTGGAAGACTACCGCAAGGGCATGGAGGGACTGACCGAGGAGGAGGGCTGCCGTGCGTATCTCGAATACTGTGACTATCACAACGCATGGCAAAAGCGCATTGATGCGTGCTATCGGGAGAATCCCACCATCCAGTGGGAGGATGCTCTGCGCATTTGCGGCGAGAACCGCTACCCCGGTCCGCAGGCGCCGAACAATCCCCTGCGTCCGCACGGATTGTATGACACGATGATATCCCGCATCACGCCCTATGTGATGCGTGGTGTGCTCTATTATCAGGGGGAATCGGACGATCACCGCCCGTTTGGGTATGCGGCATTGCTGCGGTCGATGATCGAGGAATGGCGCCGGGATTTCCGGGATGCACAGCTTCCGTTTTTGCTGGTGCAGCTCCCGATGTATGCCGTGCGTGAAACGCTCGACTGCGACCATTGGGCACAGATCCGTGAGGCGCAGGAGGCGGTTTACCGCAGCGTGAAGCACACCGGACTTGCCTGCATCCCGGATCTGGGTGAATTCAACGAGATCCACCCCAAAGAAAAAAAGACCCCGGCACACCGCCTGTACTTACAGGCACTGCGTGAGGTCTACGGACTCCAGGAACAGGGCACGACGGCACCGATGATGCGTGAGGCGTACCCATCCGAGGATGGGATCCGGGTGATGTTTGACAATGTGGATAACGGGCTGATGCTCCACGGAGAGGGCGGCTTTGAGCTGTGCGACGCCGACGGCAATTGGCACGCTGCCAAAGCTCATGCCAATGAGAACAGCGTCTTTGTCCACAGCAAGCAGGTGCCGCATCCGACGGGTGTGCGCTATGCGTGGTTCAATTTCGGGCAGGCAACGCTGTTTGAGCAGAATGGTCTGCCGGCGGCGCCGTTCCGGGTGACGGGGCTTTAAGGATACATACCGAGATCACAAATTCCCCCTCGATACATTGCCAGAAAGCCGCATCGGGCTTGGAGCAGCGGATGCCGTCCGGCGTGAAGGTGAAGCGTACCTCACGCATCGGGTAGGAAATGCCCACACCGATCGCTTTGACGTAGGATTCCTTGAGTGTCCAGAGCTGCGTGAAAAACAGATCGGGGTCGGATGCCGCCTGCAATGCCGCCTGTTCCTCCGGAGAGAACACACGGGCTGCGACCCGTTCCCGCACCGGGCGCTTGCGTTCGGTATCCACGCCGCATTCAAACGGCGAGAGCAGACACGCCGCCAGCCCTTTGCAATGGGACAAATTAAAATGCACATCGGGAAAGTCCTGAAAATAGGGCTTTCCCATTTCTGTACGCAAAATGACAGGCGAATCCGTCAGACGGATCCGCCCTGTTTCCGCATAAAGCGGCAGACATTGGTGCAGAAGCTCATGCGCCGCAGCGGACTGCAAGCTTTCTGTCAGCGCTGCCGGCGCTGTGTACAGAAGTCCGAAATGCCCCGGTACTGGGAGCTGCTTCATACAAGCTCCTTGGGGCTGTAGCCCTTCTCGGTCATGAAGCTGCGCAGACGCAGGTAGGTCTCCTCGCTGATGACGTGCTCGATCTTGCAGGCGTCCTTCTCGGCTGTGACCGGGTTGACACCCAGAAACTGCGAAAAGAAATCTGTGATGAGCGTGTGGCGTTCGTATACCGAAATGGCACGCTTGGAACCAGCCTTCGTGAGCTTGATACCGCCGTCATCGCCAACGACGATCAGCCCCTCCTCACGGAGGATCCGCATTGCACGGCTGACACTCGCTTTCGTGAAGCCCAGCTCATTGGCAACATCGACACTGCGAACAAAAGGACTCTTTTTGGTCAGAAGATAGATCGTTTCCAGGTAGTCTTCACCGGATTCATGCAGGGACATAAGACTTACTCCTTTCGTCGCCGGAGGTGCTCCGGCAGATTGTTTGCTATATCTATTTTACCATAGTTTCTCCGAAAAATCAACCGTTTTTTCAGAAAGTTTTCAAAATCGATTGACTTTCCGGAGGGAGTGTGCTATAATGTAAATGGAATTTACACAAAACGGAAAATTTGTGACAGGAGGTATCTGTATGGCAAATGCACTGGAAGTCACCAACCTGAGCAAGGCATATGGAAAGAAACAGGCTGTCCGGAATGTGAGCTTTTCGATTGCGGAGGGCGAGATTTTCGGACTGATGGGCATGAACGGCGCCGGCAAGACCACGATCCTGCGAATGCTGGCAACGCTTCTGCGTCCCGACGAGGGCGATGCCCTGATCGCCGGACACAGCATTGTGAAGGAGCCGGAGCGTGTGCGGCCCTGCATCTGCTATCTGCCGGATGAGGCAGGTGCCTACCGGACGATGAAGGGCAGACGCTATCTGGAATTCATCGCCGGACTCTATTATAAAGAGGAGGAAAAGCAGGAGGAATGCGTCAAGCGTGGCGAGGAGATCTGCGGACTGGGCGATGCGCTGGAGCAGAAGATCGGGACGTATTCCCGTGGCATGATCCGCAAGCTGGTGCTGGCACGCACGGTCATGCCCAAACCTCGGCTTGCCATTCTCGATGAGCCGACCAGCGGACTGGACGTGCTCAATTCCCTTGACATCCGCAAGACCATCCGCCGCTGTGCGCAGGACTATGGAACGGCGTTTCTGCTGTCCTCGCACCATATGCAGGAGGTCATGACAACGGCGGATCGTGGTGCCATCATGAAGGACGGCGAATTCCTGGCGGAGGGCACGATCCAGGAGCTTCTGGACAAATACGCTGCCCAGAATCTGGAGGAAGCTTTTGAAAGGGCGGTGCGTGACGAATGAGAAATCTTTTGCGCAAGGAATTATCGGAGCTGCTGAATAAGCAGATGTTGATCTCGCTTGTGGTGAGCTTCTTTATCATCATGATGCTCGGCACGATGATGACATCGATCCTCGGAGAGGAAATGACGGATTCCGGGACAGTACGGCTGATCGACCAGGATCAGAGCTCGTTCTCACAGCAGATCATTGACAAGCTGGAGGAGGACGGCTACACGGTCGAGACCGGAAGCGATTTCGAGCAGATGGCAGATACCGACGGCTGGAAGGAAGCCGTTGTGCTCCCTGCCGGGATGGAAGCCGCATTTGCAGCGCACGAGACAGTCAAGCTGCCGACCTATACAGCGCTGCGCACGACCTCTACATTTTCCATGATGAGCAGCGGCAGCAGTGAGGAAGCTGTTCAGGCAGCGATCGAGGAATTGCTGGCGGATACGTATATTGGCGATGATCTGAGCTTTCTGAAGGAGCCTGTTGATGTCGAGCCGTACACCTACGCCAACGGCAAGGTCGTGCAGGCAAGCGGCATGGCGATCGTGACGTCGCTGGCGATGTTTGACCAGGTGATGCCGCTGGTGCTGTTTTTACTCGTGGTGCTGACAGCACAGACGATCATCACAGCGATCGCCTCTGAGAAGATGGATAAGACGCTCGAAACCTTGCTGTCCTCGCCGGTTCCCCGTACCAAGATCCTGGGTGCCAAGATGCTGGCAGCGCTGATCGTGGCTGTGATCTATGCGCTGGTTTACGGCGTTAGTTTCCTGAGCTCGATGATGTTTGGCGTTGAGCAAATCAACGTTGGGGAAACGTCCATCAACGTGAGCGAAGCACTGACGAATATGGCGGAGGTGCGCAATGCTGTGCAGGAGCTGGGGCTTCAGATCCCGGCATATGCGTGGCTTGGCGTGGCGGCACAGCTTGTGCTGACGCTGGCGATCGCCCTGACGGCAGCGATCATCCTGGGCGCAATGGTCGAGGATGCCAAGAATTCGCAGACTGCGAGTCTGCCGATCATGCTCTGCACGATGTTCCCGTATATTCTTTCGATGGTGTCAGACATCCGGAATATGGAGGGTGCGCCGAAAATGCTGATGATGGCAATCCCGTTCACGCACACGTTCGTTGCAACGGGCTGTCTGCGATTCCATGATATGGCGCTGTTCTGGGGCGGCATGGCGTACCAGGCGGTGTTCCTGGGCGTGCTGGTCTGGGTCGCATTGAGGATCTACAGCTCAGATATCCTGTTCGTCCGTTCCCGGAAGTATCGGAGGAAAAGCGACGAAGCATAGCGAAATTCGAGCAAAATGCCTCCCGAAACTGCCTGGCAGCAACGGGAGGCGCTTTGCGTAAAACGAATTGACTGGAAAAGTTTTTCTGATTTTTTTGAAAAAAAGCTTGACAAATGCCTCTCAATGTGGTATACTATATAGGTAGTCGGTTGAGAGACTACACAATATAAATCGCGGGATGGAGCAGCTCGGTAGCTCGTCGGGCTCATAACCCGAAGGTCGTCGGTTCAAATCCGGCTCCCGCAATACTGAATT
>CACXGK010000241.1 GCA_902767115.1 uncultured Ruminococcus sp. | reverse complement strand
TTGAAGGGAGATGAACGCTTTGCGGATATTGGGACTTGACACCTCCGGAAAGGTCGCATCGGCGGCAATTCTGGACACAGAGCAGAACCTTCTCCTCGCAGAACGCTCGCTCTATACGACCCGTGGACATTCCCAGATCATCGTGCCGATGGTGCAGGAGATTCTGCGTGACTGCTCGATGCAGACGCAGGACGTGGACTGCTATGCGGTCTCGGTGGGGCCTGGCTCCTATACGGGACTGCGCATCGGCATTGCGGCTGTGCAGGGCATGGCAATGGTGCATAATACCCCCTGCATCGGCGTTTCTACGCTTGAAGCAATGGCATCACGGGTATTTCCTGCAAGGCATATCCTGAGTGTCATGCACGCAAGGGCGGATCTGTTCTATGCGGCGTGGTTTTCGTACCAGATCTATATGGAGTACGATCCGCAGTTCATCGACCGTGAGACACCAGATGAATTGCAGAATGCTGCACAGATCATGGAAACCATCGACAAGCTCGGCGAGGGCATCGTCCTTGTCGGTGACGGTGCAGAGGAGCTGATCCGGCAGTATGCTCAAACGCATGACAGCACTGCGCTTTTGCGTCCGGCACCGGCATTTCTGCGCTTGCAGTCAGCGGCAGGGGTATGTTATCAGGCAGCACAGTTCTGCCAGACGCATGACACCCTCCCCACAGCTTCCGACCTCACGGCAAGCTATCTGCAAGCAGTCAACATTACACGAAAGGAATCCTGATATATGAAAATAGCGATCGGCTGCGATCACGCTGCCATTGAGCTCAAGAAAGCGATCATGGCGCATCTGGACGAGCAGGGCGTCGAATACCAGAACCTCGGCACGGACGGCGATCCGTGTGATTACCCGGATATGGCAGAGGCAGTTGCCGGAAAGATCACATCCGGCGAATGCGAGCTGGGCATCCTGCTGTGCGGCACCGGCATCGGCATGAGCATGGCAGCCAACAAGATCAAGGGCATCCGTGCAGCCTGCTGCTCGGACTGCTTCTCCACACGCTACACCCGTCTGCACAATGATGCGAATATCCTGTGCATGGGCGAGCGTGTCATCGGCAAGGGACTGGCGCTGGAGCTTGTGGATATTTTCCTCTCCACCGGATTTGAAGGCGGCAGGCACCAGCGCAGAGTGGACAAAATCACTGCACTTGAAGAAAAGGAGTCATAATTATGGCAAATTTACATATCATCGACCATCCGCTGATCCAGCACAAGATCTCGCTGATGCGGGATAAGAACACCGGTACCAAGGAGTTCCGTGAGCTGGTTTCCGAGACCGCAATGCTCATCTGCTACGAGGCGACCCGTGACCTTCCCCTGAAGGAGATCGAGATGGAGACCCCGATCTGCATGGCAAAGACCAAGATCGTATCCGGTCATAAGCTGGCATTCATCCCGATCCTGCGTGCAGGTCTGGGCATGATCGAGGGCGTGACCTCGCTCGTTCCGGCTGCCAAGATCGGTCATATCGGTATGTTCCGTGATCCGGAGACCCAGGAGAGCGTGAAGTATTACTGCAAGCTGCCGGATGATATCGCAGAGCGTGACTGCATCATCGTTGACCCGATGCTCGCCACCGGCAACACCGCCTGCGCAGCCATCACGGAGCTCAAAAGCCTGGGCGTCAAGAACATCAAGTTCATGTGCATCATCGCCTCCCCGGAGGGCGCTTCGACCCTCATCAAGAACCACCCGGATGTCGATATTTACTGCGGCATCATGGACGAGGGACTCAATGAGGAGAAATACATCGTGCCGGGTATGGGCGATGCGGGAGACCGGATTTTCGGGACAAAATGATGAAACGTCTTGCAGCAGCACTTGCTGCAATTGCAGTGCTCGGCATGACGCTGGTCATTCCGGCGGCAGCAGAGGACTTTGACCCGGAGGAAGCCTACGGCGAGATCATCTCCTACTATGCCCACCACCTCGAAACCGAGTGGAAGGAGTATGTCTATAAGGATGGGCTGATCTCCAACGCCAAATCCGGGGATGCGAACATGGACAACCCTGAGATTGTCGGTAATGTCTGGAAACACATCAGCTATTATGACGCCGGTTACTGCTACTATGACATTAATGGCGACGGCATCGAGGAGCTGCTGCTGGGAAATTACTATGACGGCAGCGGCATTACACATCGCATCCTCGATGTGTTTACCTTCCACGAGGGTAGGGTCATTCATCTGTATTCGGATTATCCGCCCTATCTGGGCGGAAACCCATGCTGTTTTACGATCGTGGGTAATGAGATCGAGTATCGTTTCGGCATGAATATGCATGGTGAGAGCTTTGGAATAAATCGCTATCGAATTGCAAATGGAACTCTCTGTCCCACACATAGCTGTGTTTATGGTACAGGCTGCTACACGCAGGACGCACAGGGCGGCGAAACAAGCTGGGACGAAGTTCCGAAAGTCACCATCACGCTGGAAGAATTCTGGGCTGAATGGCATGGTGAGAATGACACAGCCAAGGCGGTTTGTCCGCCGCTTCATCCTATAGACGGCAGCAACAGACCTGTTCCGGAGGCAAAGCCTGTTTCCGTTCCGGTGCAGGGTGCCTATGGCTATGATGCGCTGCTTGCGGCGATCAAGACCAATCTGGAGCTTGGAAACTTCAATTATGAATACGGCGCAGAGCTTCCGGGGCTGCAAGGACTGGATTCTGGGAATATCGGCTATCTCTGGCAGTTTTATGTCTCTCCTAAAACGACGGATGCGAACGGCTTTGTCTATCTCGACCTCGACGGCGACGGACAGAAGGAGCTTGGCATCGGTGCAATCGGAGAGGACGGGCGGCTTGTCCTCTATGACCTCTACACCATCTACGACGGCAAGATTCTCCATCTGGCGGAGTCCTCGGAGCGTGACCGGTTTTCGTTTGGCGTGGACGGGACGATCACGGAGTATTTCGGGAGCGGCACCTATGGCATCGAGTACGTCTATCGTCTGGAATACGGTGCTTTTCAGATCGCAAAACAGTATGAGTTTTACCACGATATTTACGCAAGACTGCGTGACCCTGGCACCCCTTCCGCCAATTGGGAGACCATCGACCGGGAGACGTATTTTGCAGAGGTGGATGCATTCCAGGCAACAGCGCCCATGGCGGCAGCATTTGCGGATTTCACCCCCACCAACTGCTCCCCCGGCGACCTCGACACAAACGGCACCGTCAACGCCGCTGATGGCGCAGCCATTCTGATCGCTGCGGCACGGCTTGGCGCAGGGGAGACTTCGGGACTGACGGCTTCCCAGGAGAGCGCCGCCGACCTTGATGGCGACGGCAGCATCAATGCCTCGGATGCCGCCGCTGTCCTGCAATACGCAGCATTCGTCGGTGCCGGCGGAACAGCGCCCATCGGCGAGTTCCTGCAAAACGCTATACAAACGTGAAAGGAGTTGGATTCCCATGAATATCCCAAAGGATCCTGCCATCTTACTGAGCTTCATCAATACGCAGCTCCGGGATTTCTACCCGTCGCTGGAGGAGTTTTGCAAATCCAATGACATCGACCCGTCCGATATCACCGACAAGCTCTCTCAGATCGGGTATACCTACGATTCCGCACAGAATCGGTTCCGCTGATGGCGCCCCGCAAAAAAAGACGGGTCTTTATGGGATTGTGTGCCTTTGTGTACACGATCTGTATGTGCTACCTGCTCTTTCTGCGCAGGCTCACGACCGGAAAGGCAGTCTCTATGCGCCGCTATGCCGAACAGCACGGCTACCGGAAGGCTGTCCGTAATTTCATCAACCTCAAGCCCTTGCAGACCATCAAGCATTTTTACCGGAGCTGGCGTTCGGATTACAACCGCAACGGCTTTAACCTCTGGAATTATGCCTTTGTCAACAATGCCGGCAATGTCCTGATCTTCATCCCTCTCGGCTTCATTTTGCCCTATTTCTGGAAAGCACAGCGCAATCCGCTGATCTTTCTGTTCACTACGACCTTGCTGATCTGCGGCGTGGAGGTGGCACAGGTGGCGCTGCTGGTGGGACGCTGTGACGTTGACGACCTGATCCTGAACACGATCGGCTGTGTGATCGGCTATGGGTTTTACTGCATTTATCACCTCATTTTCAGGAGGCACCGCCATGACAAATCCGGAAGCAAACACCGTACCGGTGAAATATAAGATCATCTGCCGCCTGCATGACGGCACGTATACCGAAGAATTGCGCTGTGATGATGCACCCCGCAGCGCTCCCTATACGCCGGAGGAGGAAAATGCCTTCCGGCTGCTGCACAGCTTTTCGCCGGAGCAGCTCACACGGACACTGTGCGAGAAGGCGCCGGACGGCGTTGTAGTATTCCGCACGGATGCCGTGCAGATGGGGGAGTTTGAAGGGCTTTTACACGGAACACAGGGATAAAAAAACTATTCTTGAAAGCGTGAGGCAAACGCAAAAGTTTTTGGTCCAGCTTTTTTCAAAAAGCTGGTCGCCGTCCGGTCGGTTTTTCATCCAAGCCCGACACTACTCGTCTTCGAGCAACATCCTGCCTCATCCTCGGTCGCAGACGGCGAAATCCCCTAATGCTGTGCTTTTTTCAGGGGTGAATTTCAAAAACAGTCCAGTGGACTGTTTTTGGAAGAGGGGCACTTTTTTGCAAAAAAGTGCCCCTTCTTT
>CACXGK010000240.1 GCA_902767115.1 uncultured Ruminococcus sp. | reverse complement strand
CGTTGTCACGATCATTTCCTTTCTCGTGACGATTTTCCTGTATTGTTTTCCGATTCTGGTCTCTCTGCTCATCATCACGCAGACGACACGTGTAAATCAGTTTTTGGCGGCATTTCAGGCGATGCACATTCCCACCAAGATCGTGATCCCCATTGCGGTGATGTTTCGCTTTATCCCGACAGTGGGCGAGGAATGGAACGGTGTCCGCAAGGCGATGGCATTCCGTGGGATGTCGCTGGAACCATCAGCCATTCTGCGGCATCCTGTGAAAACCGTGGAGCATATCCTGATCCCGCTGCTGTTTTCGTGCATCTCCATTATGGAGGAGCTTGCGGCGGCGGCGCTTGCACGGGGCATGGACAGCGACAGGGAACGGACTGCCTATGAAGCTGTCCGCCTGAAAGCATACGATTATATCACGATGCTACTGTTCGCTGCGGCAGGCATCTGGTTCTTTGCAACGGGGGTCGTGACAGGAGGTGCAGCATGATCGAACTCAAAGGCGTAGACTTTCACTACGGCGGTGAAAACGGCACCGGCGACGGTGTGGACGGCATTGATCTGACCATTGCGGACGGTGAATGCGTTGTACTCTGCGACAGGAGTGGCTGCGGAAAAACGACGCTGACACGGCTCATCAACGGACTGATACCGCATTTTTATGAGGGTGAACTGATCGGGGATGTGATGATAGACGACTACAATGTATCCAAAGGCGAGCTGTCGGAAACAGCAAGGCGTGTGGGCAGTGTGTTCCAGAATCCCAAATCGCAGTTTTTTAATATCGACACCTCCGGCGAGCTGGTGTTTGGCTGTGAGAATCTCGGACTTTCCCATGAGGAGATCGGCAGGAGAGTGGAGCAGACGGTCACAGACCTGAAACTCGAACCGCTGATGGATCGTAATATTTTTGAGCTGTCCGGCGGAGAAAAGCAGCAGATCGCCTGCGGCAGTGTCTACGCTGCTAAACCGCAGATCTATGTGCTGGACGAGCCGTCCTCCAATCTGGATAAAAAGGCGGTCAACCGCATCCACGACATCTTTGCAAGGATGAAGGCGAACGGAAACACACTCGTCATTTCCGAGCATCGCATCCATTATCTGATGGATATTGCGGACAGGTTCATCTATCTGGATGACGGCATCATCACGGGTGACTATACGGCGGACGAGATGCGTGCCATGTCTGATGAAACGCTTGCAGGGATGGGACTGCGCTGCACGGATATCCGGCATATCCCAACAAATCACCAAAACGATATGCAGCAAAACACCGCTCCGGCGCTCGATGTGATCGACCTCAGTTGTAGCCGGGGCAATTCCCGTATTCTGGATATCGACCGCATTTTGCTGCCGGAGCACAGCATCGTTGCCGTTGTCGGCGATAACGGCTGCGGCAAAAGCACACTGGCAGAGGCACTTTGCGGACTTATCCCGTCTGACGGCAGTGTGGCGCTGGGGGGCAGATTTCTGAATGACAGGCAAAAACAGCAGCAATGCTATATGGTGATGCAGGATGTGAACCGGCAGCTATTCTCAGACAGCGTGATTGAGGAAGTGATGCTGAATACAGCGGTAGCGCAGGAAGAAGCGCAAACAATACTGGCTGAACTTGGTCTTGCGGAATACGCCGATCGTCACCCCGCATCGCTTTCGGGCGGTCAGAAGCAGCGCACTGCCATTGCAGCGGCGCTCTGTGCAGGAAAGGACATCATTCTCTATGACGAGCCGACCAGCGGACTTGACCGGACAGGAATGCAGCGCTTTGGCGAACTGCTGCGCAGCACCCGGAGTGAAGTCAAGCTTTCCTTCATCATCACCCATGACCCGGAGCTGATCCTGCACTGCTGCACCCACGTTCTGCATATGGACAGAGGGCGTGTGACAGCCTTTTATCCGATGAACGTGGAAGGTGCTGAACGCATCAAGAGCTATTATCTCTCCAAAAGCAGCGATACCACCAACAAGGTGCGGGACAGAAAAACGCAGATCGGCAAGATACTCGAATACACGGGGCGTGAACGCAGCAAGGTTTTTTTAGCTGCATTTCTCATGATGATCGGCGCGGCGGCAAGTGTTGTGCCCTACGGACTTGTGGGGAGCCTTGTCCGGAAGGTGCTGAGCGGTGACAGCATCACGCTTGGCACGTCATTACCGGTCATTTTCGGAATGTTGCTCTGCGAGGTGCTGTATGCGGTGTTTTATATGCTGGGACTGCGTGTCTCGCATCATGCGGCGTTTGCGACACTGGAGAACATCCGCTGTAAATTGCAGGAAAAACTCGAACAGCAGCCGCTTGGAGCAGTCATGGCGCGTTCCAAAGGTGAACTCAAAAAGCTGTTTTCCGATGATATTGAATCCATTGAAATGCTCCTGGCGCACATCCTACCCGAAGGTGCGGCAAATCTCTTTGTGCCTGCCGCCGCCCTGCTGCTTTTGCTGTATGCCGACTGGCAGCTTGCTCTGCTTACGCTGCTGATGGTCGGAATCGGGCTGAGCGTTTCCAAGCGTATGTACAGCGCAGGCATGGAGCGCATGGGCAGCTATTTTGCAGCGTCCAAGCGCATGAACAGTGCGATCGTGGAATATGTCAGCGGCATGGAGGTCGTGCGTGTCTTTAACCGTGACGGTGTGGCAAGCGAAAAATACGAAAAAGCGGTCACTGATTACAGAGATCTGGCACTGGACTGGTACCGTATCTGCTGGCCGTGGATGGCGCTTTACGGCAGTGTCTTTTCAAGCGTGGTACTGTATTCTCTGCCCTTTGGCATCCTGCTGATCTTGCTGGGACAACTGGAGATCACAAATTTTGTCCTTGCGCTCATCCTATCCTTCGGCATTGCACCTCTGCTGCTGCATTGCATGAGCTTTGTGGGTTCGATACCGCAGGTCTCGTTCAAGATACAGTCGCTTGAAAAGGCACTGGATGATATTCCGGTAAAAACAGGAGAAAGCAATATGACGGGCGATCACAGCATTACATTTGAAATGTGCGCTTCTCCTATCGGGACAATGAGGTCATCAGGGGCATTTCCTTCAAGGCGGAACAGGGAAAAACAACTGCACTTGTCGGTCACAGCGGCAGCGGAAAAAGCACGCTGGCAAAACTCCTTGTGCATTACTATGATGTCAGTGAGGGGCGTATCCGTGTCGGGGATACGGATATCTGTGATACATCGCTTGACAAGCTGAATGCACGCATCGCCTACGTGTCGCAGGAGGTATTCCTGTTCAACAAATCGGTCATGGAGAATATCCGTGTCGGGCGGCAGGATGCCACCGATGAGGAGGTGATCGCCGCTGCGAAAAAAGCGCAGTGCCACGACTTCATCCTATCACTCCCGAATGGTTACGATACGCCTGCCGGACTTGCAGGCAATATGCTGTCGGGCGGACAGAAGCAGCGAATCGCCTTTGCAAGAGCGATACTCAAAGATGCTCCCATCATCATACTCGATGAAGCCACCGCCTTTGTCGATGCGGAAAACGAGAAAAAAATGCGGAGCGCGATGGAACAGATCACGAATGGCAAGACTGTCATTGTGATCGCACACAAGCTCCATTCTATCAAGGATGCAGACAAGATCATTCTCCTCGACAATGGCACGATCACCGCAGAGGGTATGCATGAAGAACTCACAGCAAGCTGTGAGCAATACAGAAAGCTGTGGGCAATGTCAGAGGAAACGCAAAGCTGGACACTGAAGGAGGCGGGCGTATGATCGGTATGATACGGCAGATATTGCGATTTTCGGGGAACTATGCAAAGCGTATCAGGCTCGCCTATATCACAGTATTTCTGCACTCTCTGCTCCTGAACGTCCCCGTCATGGCGGCGATCCTGACAGTTGACCGGTATCTGAATGACAAGCTGGATCTCAAGACCTGTGTGCTGACGGCAGCGGTGCTGTTTTCGGCATTTCTGCTGCAAGCGCTCTGCAAAAATCTGTCTGACAGGCTTGAATCCGGTACAGGCTACCTGATCTTCTGCGACAAACGCCGTGAGCTGGGAGAGCATCTCCGGCGGCTGCCGATGGGTTACTTTACCGAGGGCAATCTCGGGAAAATCAGCTCGGTGCTTTCGCAGGACATGGTCTATATTGAAGAACAGGCGATGACGATCGTTGCCGATGTGGTCAGCGATATCTTTTCAACCGTGCTGACCTGTGTGTTTATGTTTGTGTTTCATCCGCTGCTTGGGGCAGTCACGCTGACGGTGGATATCCTTGCATTCCTCATCGCACAGCCCATGATACGGCGCTCTTGCACTGATGCCAAAAACCGGCAGGAGAGCATCGAGGGGTTGACCTCTGCGGTGCTGGAATATGCGGATGGTCTGACCGTTATTAAAAGCTATGGCATGACAGGCGAAAGTGCATCGGAGATGCGGGAGGCATTTCATGCGTCACGGGTCACGAATCTGGAATATGAAGAACATATCCTCCCCTATGAGATCGCCATGATGCTCCTTTACGGCATCGGCATGACGGGTATTCTCGCCGCTGCGGTCTGGCTGTTTCAGCAGGGCAGTCTCACCGCCGTATATTTTGTGGGTGTTGTGCTGTTTCTGTTCAGCATCTTTTCAGCGGTCAAGCATCTGTTCCAGCAGTCTACCCGTCTGACGATCATGAAGAACTCACTGGACAGGATAAGCGAAGTTTTTGCCGAAGCGGAGATCACCGATTCCGGGACGGCGAAGATCAGTGACGGCGTTACAGATGCAGAGATCGAATTCCGGAATGTCTCGTTCGGCTACGGCAAGGAAACGATTCTCCACGATATTTCCTTTACCGCAAAGAAAGGGCAGGTGGTCGCACTCGTCGGCGAATCTGGCAGCGGCAAAACAACGATCGCATCACTGCTTGCAAGATTCTGGGATGTCGGTTCGGGTGAAATCCGGATCCGAAATACCAATATCCAGGATGTGCGTCTCAGTGACCTGATGGCGCATATCAGCATGGTGTTTCAGCGTGTTTACCTGTTCCATGACACCATTTACAATAACATCGCAATGGGCAGCGATGCCTCCCGTGAAGAGGTCGTGGAAGCCGCAAAAAAAGCACGCTGTTATGAGTTTATCATGTCGCTGCCATACGGCTTTGAAACGATCATCGGTGAGGGCGGTGCTACACTGTCGGGCGGTGAGGCGCAGCGTATTTCGATCGCAAGATGCATTCTGAAAAATGCGCCGATCATCATTCTCGATGAGGCGACCGCCAGCATTGATGCCGATAATGAGCGCAGCATTCAGGAGGCAATGTCTGAGCTATGCCGGAACAAGACCGTTCTTGTCATCGCACATCGGCTGTACACCATCGCCAATGCAGACAAGATCATTGTCATTGACAAGGGGCGTATTGCGGAGCAAGGCACCCGTGAGGAGCTGCTCTCGCAGGGCGGCATTTACAGCAGAATGGAGGCAGCCAATGCATAATACCAAGAAGATCGCAGGACTTTTGATGATGATGGTCAGCATTTTCCTGCTGCTGGGCGGGCTGTATCTCACCGTAGAAATGGTATCACAGCTTGTCATCACATTACTGATCGTCGGTGGCCTATTGCTGCTGATCGCAGGATTCGTGCTGTATAAGCTGACGGATGAACACTAAAACGTAACTGGAGGAAAAATTCAGCATCCGTGGCAAACTGTTTGCAATGCTGCTGCCGAAAATGAATGACCGGTGGGCAACGTTCAGGTGGTGACCGTATACCGTTGGATCTTGTCTCAAAACGGCATGACAGACCGAATGATGAGGAAAGCCCTGAGAAATGCTTGTAAGCAGCTCTCAGGGCTTCGCTGTTATCCGGTTCTCTGTTTTCGTTGCGCCGTTTCCTCTCATCGTTTTATCGCACAGAAATACTCCAATGAGACTCCACACGAAATGTGCTCAGATCATAGACTTTTTTTCTTTTTGTAATAGTTTTGTATCAGATGAATCACTTCATCAAACGCAGGCTTACAGCCGGGAATGAAATATTGCATTGCATAGCAGTGATGCATTCCTTTTCCCACATGAATCATGCATTTCGCACCTGCCTTTCGGTAGCTCTCCGCATAGCTCGGCGCAAAGGCATACAGCGTTTCAGCGCTGCCATAGTAGAAGTGTGTCATGGGAGCATTGCGAAAATCACCGTGTGCCGTTGCAAGATATTTCTCCGGTACATCGTGACCGCAGCACATGATCTCCTTTGCAAGCCCCATATAGGATGCTGGAATCATAAAATCTCTGCTGTCAAGCTTTTGCAGATACACTCGCTCTTTTTGATTGACAGGCACACTGCCCGGTGAAATCGGTATCAGTAATCCCGGCATTGGCATATTGCTGCCGCTGTCATTCAGCTCATTGATATAAGTAATGAGGTCAAGCATCAGCGCACCGCCTGACGAAAAGCCCAGAAATACGATGTTTTCCGGCTTGTATAATTGCAGCATTTTTACATAGCATTCGTATATCATCTGCACATTTTCAAGCAGATCGTGCTCATGACAAAGCGGATAATACGGAAACCATACATCTGCATCTGTTCGCTCTGCGATCTTCCTTGAAAGTCCCACATCGCCCTGATCCGAGCCGAGTATCATGCCGCCGCCGAACACGAATAGGATCGCTCTTTTTTGCCTTGTTTTTTCGATGCCTATTTCCACGCAGTGATACTGTCCCTGTATCAGATGATCGGTATAATGCGCTTTATTGTCTGTCGGCATGATAAAATGGCGGTTCTTTGCATTCATTTTCGCCGCTTTTGCAAGAACTTCTTCCTTTGTTCCGACAAGGCTGTTCCTGAGCTTTGCAGCTTTCACGAATGCCTTTGTCAGCTTATATAGCGGATTGTTCAAAGCATCGGGAGCTTTTACGATCTGATCCTGTTTATCGAATTTCATTTTTATGACCTCCTGTTTTTTGCAAGTTTCATCGTCAGCAGCAATCCGCCGAACATCCATATATTTCCGATGCTGATCCATGCGGCGGTCAGACCGTTTGTAATTGCATGATTGCCGGTCAATTTCAGCAGCATCGTTGATGCCATGCCAATGGGCAGACAAAAGATCCAGCACCACTTTGGGTACGGCGTATGTCCTTTTGCAAAAGCTCCGATCTGTCCGATGCTCATGACGATAAAGAACAGCAGGAACAGAATCATCGCAGGCAGCAGGAAATACATACCGAATTTCACGGTCAGATCATACGCTGTTTCCGGGCTTTCGAGCATCATATGCTTGTAGAAAAATACAGTTGAAAGGCAAGGTACATGAACACCGCACGCCGCAAACAGCATATATCCGAATACGCCGCTGCGGAAGATATGCGCATATGTATCATTTTCGATGAGCCGATAGATGCCGAAATAGCAAAGTCCCTCCAGTGAAATGCCGATCAGTCCGAGAAATGCCAACCAGAAGATTTTTCCGTCGGATAGGACAAGATACTGCGACAGCTTCCTTTCAAGTCCCGTCAGACTTTCATCATATACGCCGTACCCCAGCAGCCAGTCCCCGATAAACGTCATGATAGCGCCGACCAATCCGATGATAAACAGCTTCCGGATACGGTTCCAATCGAGTTGGCGGCTGATGCCAATGTCATTGAATGTGCTCATATGATACCTCCTGAATGATGCTCTGTCAGCAGTTTTTCCAGTTCTGCGTTTCATATCAGTGACTCCAGCACATCAGCAGCATTTTTGCACCCGTTTTCCTGCCGGAGTGTTTCGCCGAACTGCCTTGCAGAATCGGAGTATACGTCATTTTTCAAAGCAAGCGGCCCGTGCTCGATCTGCTCCTGCGTCCACTTGCCGGAATGGATATCCACCGGCGCAGGGCCGAGATTCCGTTCTGCGATCTGCAAGCCCCAGAACAACTGGTCGCCGCCGAATGCCAGCACAAAGGTCGGGCAGCCTGCACGCAGTCCGGCAGAGGAAGTCCCTGCGCCGCCGTGATGCACGACGCCCTTCACATGACGGAACAGCCACTCGTGCGGCACATAGTCCACATAGCAGATGTTGTCGTCTTTTTCGGTCTGCCATTTCATCCAGCCTGAAGACATGATTGCACGGATACCGGTCTTTTTGACCGCATCATAGACCGCCTTCTGCACACGCTCCATACCGTCAAAAACGATGCTGCCAAAGCCGATATAGATCGACGGCTCACCTGCGGACAGGAACGCTGCAAGCTTTTCATCAGGTGTAAAATTCGTCTCCTCATCGCCCTGCCAGAAACCTGTCACATGGATATGACTGCCCCATTTTGGTTCTCTCGGCACAAGCGCCTCACTGAACGCATAGAGCGTGGGGACAGGCTTTCCATAAAGCTTGCGGTAATCGGAAAAGAATCCCCATTTTGGCAGACTGAACTGACCCCAAAAAGATAGACAAACTTTTCAAAGAAATCTTATGCAAAGCGACTAAGAGAGATCTTGGTCGCTTTTGCTATG
>CACXGK010000239.1 GCA_902767115.1 uncultured Ruminococcus sp. | reverse complement strand
TAGTCCTGCCGAGGGAGGTTTAGGAGGGGCGAGGAGCCCCTCCTAAGTCGGCGCAAGCCGACAAAAAAGCCTAAGTTGTTAGCATTGCTTAAGGGTACACCCCTTAACAGGACACAATAGGCAAGCAAAATCCGCTGCACTTTTTTGCCAAGTGCAGCGGATTTTCGTATTTATTTCACCCGAACCAGTGCAATATTCCGCAGCGTCACGCTGTAGGAATCCTTGCCGCCGAGGAGGAAGGCGATCTGCGCATCGGTGTACGCCGCATCGACCGTGAAGGTCTCCTCGAAATGTACATCCGCTGTCGCCGCCTCTGCATTCCCCTCAAAGAGCGTCGTCTTGCCCGAACGCACAACGACCGGGAATTCCGACTCCGCACCGGAGCAGTCAAAGCTGAGCTTGTACGTGCCGCCCTTCTTGAGCGTCATGCCGGAGAGAACTGCCTGCACATCCGTGGGAGCACTGCCGCCGGTCACGGTATTCACCCAGAAGCTCTTGTCGAAATCGCTGACATAGTGTGCCGCATTTGCGCCATTCTCCTGCACGAGATCATATGCTGCTTCATCTGCCGCATTCAGACCGATGCCGTCAGACTCGATACCGAGCGCCTTGCTGATCTTGTCGGCGAGAACGTAGGCGCTGTTCTGCTGTGTCTTTTCGGATGGATGCCAGTCGGCACCCATGCCGTCTGCCATCGAGTGCGTCTTGGAGAAGTAGCAGCTCACCTTGTCATCACCATATTCCGAAACAGCCTGCTCGATGAATGTGTACACCTCATCGCCGCCCATCGTGCCGACTGTGCAAATGATTACAGCGTCCGGATTGTGCTTGCGGACGGTCTTGAGGAATGCCTTGTACGCTTCCACGAATTCCGCACCACGCTCCTCCGGATCCTTTGCCACGTAGTTGATATCGTTGGTGCCGAGGTTGATAACAACGGCATCACAGGGCTCTGCAAAATCCCATGCGGTCTTGTAGCCCTGGTACTTGCTTGTCAGCTCATAGCAGTCCGGGATCAGGCTTTCTGCATTCTTGGCACCGTCCGATGTATAGCCGGAAACGATGCCGTGACCGCTGTAGCAGCAGGTCGTATAATCCGCACCAAGCTTCTGCGCCGTCAGATAGGCGTAGGACTTGGAGAAATTCTCGGTCGTCGTCTTGAACGACTCTCCCTGCGATGCGCCCTCCACACCGTAGGCACAGGTGATGGAATCGCCGATAAATTCGATGCGCAGGTCATTCTTTGCCGCCGGTGTCACCGGCGTGACAGCGGAGCTCTCAGTCGTCACGCCCGAAATGCCAATGCCGTCATACATAGCTTCCGACAGGAGCATGACCTTGACGGTCGCCGTCTGCTCCTTGTCCTTCCAGAGCTCGATGGTTTTGGAAGGCTCGTCCATGACCTCGTCACAGAGGAGCTCATCATTGACATAAACCGCATACCGCGGGCAGAAATCATGCTCACTCTTGCTGCCGGCGCCGCCTTTGAGCGTCAGAACTGCACTCCTGCCACGCACGTTGAATTCCGCCGCAGAACCACTCTGTACAAGCCAGAGAACATCGTCCTGCATAACGGTACGGCTCTGAAGTTTGGCATTTTCGGCAGTGATCGGAATGGTCTGTGTGGTCAGCTCACCCGTATCGGACATGGCACGCTTCATCAATCCCAAGTCAAACACATCTACCTCCCCATTGTTGTCGAGATCATACACGGCAGGTGCGCCGGTGGTCAGGATCCCGGTACGGAGTGCCTGGAGATCGGTCAGCGTCCACGCTTTTCCGGCACCGGTCATGCAGACCGCCAAAGCGCAGACAGATGCGGCTGCGATGATTCTTTTCTTCATACTTTTACCCTCCTTAAAACATCCCGTCCGCTGTATCTCTGTTGCGGATCGGGCGCAAACCGGCGAAGGCACAGTGCGAAAGGTGCAGGCTCCGCAGCGTGCGCAGTTTCACCGTTGCCTTTATTGTAACACAGCGCAGGGCGGTTGTCAAGAGGGAGAGCGTGCAGAAAGCGCTTGAATCACGGACTTTGCATACATAGAACCCCCACCCTGTGTCAACACACACGATGGGGGTTCCTTTTTGACAAAACTGCACCGGAGGGGCGACGGGGGGATGTCTGACTCCGGTGCAAGGGGCTGTTAAAAATCATAGGGGGGAAAGATTTCGAGGGTTCAACCCTCATTCAAGTAACGGATCGCAGCGGTGGCTGCAACGGCGCCGTCACCGGTCGCTGTCACGAGCTGACGGACTTCCTTGACACGGTTATCGCCTGCCACGAAGATACCCGGCACGTTCGTCAGGCAGTTCTCCCCTGCCTTAACGTATCCTGCGTCGTCGAGCTCGATGAGCTTGGCAAAATTCTGATTCTCCGGAATTCTGCCGACTGCCACAAACAAACCATTGATTTCCAGTGTTTGCACGCTGCCGTCCTTGTTCGTCACTTCGATGGCAGAGAGCTTCTTTTCGGCGATGAGCTTTGTCACCTGGCTGTTCCAGAGTACTTCGATATTCTCCTTGGCGGCAATGCGTGCGGCGTTTGCCTCCTCGCCACGGAAGGCATCCCGGCGGTGGATGATATAGACCTTCTCCGCCAGATCTGCCAGATACAGCGCATCCTCCAGCGCCGTATTGCCGCCGCCAACGACTGCCACGACCTTCTTGCGGTAGAAAGCACCGTCGCAGGTCGCACAGTACGACACACCACGTCCGGTGAGCTTGTCCTCATCCGGGAGTCCGAGCTTGCGGTTCTCCGAGCCGGTCGCAAGGATGACTGTCTTTGCCTCATAGGTGTGCTTGGGGGTGGTGACGGTCTTGTAGTCGCCGTTGTCGGCGATGTCCGTGACCTTCTCAAACTTGAACTCCGCACCGAGTGCTGCTGCCTGCTCATAGACCTTGGTCGCAAAATCAAAGCCGGAGATATGTGCCGCCACCGGATAGTTCTCAATATCCGGCGTATTGACGATCTGACCGCCGTAAGTCTTGGCTTCCAGCACCAGAACACTTTTAGAGGCACGTCTTGCATAGATCGCAGCCGTCATACCAGCCGGCCCTGCGCCGACGATCAGAATATCATACATAGCTCATCCCTCCATCATTTCGAGAATGTCATCCTTCGGACGGAAGCCGACTTCACGGGCAAATTCCTTTCCGTTCCGGAACGCCACCAGGCACGGGATCGAGGAAACATCATAATCCTCTGCCAGCAGATCCTGGTCGTCGATGTTGACCGATACGACCTTGAACTTGTTCTGCTCCTCAGCGAGCTGGTGTACGATGGGGGAAAGCATCTTGCACGGGCCGCACCAGTCGGCGTTGAAATCCACCAGTACTGGCTTATCAGACTTCAGTACTTCCTGTTCAAAATTCTCCTGTGTGCCAATGATAACGTTCATAACAATACTTCCTTTCTATCGTGGATTGAGAGGGGGGGATGGGCTGTGCAGGCGGCTCTGTGCTGCCTGCTACAGCCACAGTGAAAGCTTACAGCAGCGCCTTGAGATCGGGCTCGATCTCTGCCGGGTCAAAGGTGGGGGCATAGCGCTTGACAACATTGCCCTCACGGTCAACCAGGAACTTGGTAAAATTCCACTTGATATCGCCTGGCTTTTTGCAGGTGGTGCTGATCTTCTCGATCGCCTTCATTGCCATCTTGTTCTTCATGCCCTTGATCTCCTCATCGGGCTGTGCAGCCTTGAGGAAGGTGAAGACCGGGGATTCGTTTTCGCCATTGACATCGATCTTTGCCATCTGGTCGAACTGGGTCTTGTACTTGGCGGTGCAGAACTCATGGATCTCGGCATCGGAGCCGGGTGCCTGCTTGCCAAACTGGTTGCACGGGAGGTCGAGCACCTCAAAGCCCTGGTCATGATACTTCTCATACAGATTCTCGATGGCTTCGTACTGAGGGGTGAATCCGCAGCCGGTCGCAGTGTTCACCACGAGGATGACCTTGCCCTGCCACTCGGAGAGATCGAGCTCTCCTTCTCTTCTCTTTTTCACCTTGAAATCATAGATAGACATACGCTTTTCCTCCTTATACATAGATTGCAGTTTGTTCATTCATCTTGTTGTTCGACCCATTATCGTTTGTGTTCAATTTAATTATATCAAATCATTCTGCATTTGTCAAGTCTTTTTTTCAAAAAAAATTCTGTTTTTTCTATTTTCTTTTGTAGTATGCCCCGTTTTCGTCCGAAATAGCCCGAACAGACGCCATTTTCCTTGGGAGAAATGCATTTTCTCCACCTTATATGCAGATTATCGGTTGACGATTTTACTGTAATTGTGTATAATTTATGTCAGAGACGTTAATTTGCAATTGTTCATTTTATCGCAACAAAATCGCATGATACAGACAGGAGGAGATCACATTGCAAACGAAGAAACTATTTGCCGGACTGCTCAGCGCTGCGATGGCGCTGACTTCCATGCAGGGGATGCCGCTGACCCGTGCGGCACAGAACGAAACGGAATTCTATGTTTCTCCGGACGGCAGCGACACCGGTGACGGCTCGCTCACGTCCCCGTTCCAAACACTCGAAGCCGCTAAGGCTGCCGTGCGCTCCGTCAAAGGTGACGTCACGGTGTATCTGCGTGGCGGCGAGTATGCTCTGACGCAGCCGTTGGTATTCACCCCGGAGGATTCCGCTGCTGAAGGCTGCCGCATCACCTACAAGGCGTATGCGGACGAAACGCCGGTGCTGTCCGGCGCTGTTTCCGTCACAGGCTGGACGAAGAAAGACGACAAGCTCTGGACTGCTCCACTCGACCGGGATACCAAGCTGCGCAACCTCTACGTCAATGACCGCCGTGCGCACATGGGCTCCATTTCCGTGCAGGCAAAGGGCGGCTGGGGCGATTATTCCGTGAATGCCGGTCAGGCGGACTGGGCGTGGGACAGCGGCAAAAAGAGCGACGGTGTTTCCTATGCAATGAGTGATTTCCCCTATATCACGTCTGATTTTGACGACCTGGAAATCGTCGGCGGCACCACCTGGAATGAGAACATCGTATGCACCCGTGACATCAAGCCCGACGGCAACAACCTGGTGCTGCTTCTCCAGCAGCCCTACGGTGCCATTGCGCAGACGCCCGGCTGGGGGGCTGGCTTCTCCTGCGGCGGCTGGCACACGGTCTACAATGCGCTGGAATTTGTCGATGAACCGGGCGAATTCTTCTTCGACAAGTCCAATCACCTGCTCTACTACTACCCCTACCCGGACGAGGACATGACCACGGCAGATGTCAAGGCGCCTGTCACGGAGACCCTGATCTCCATCGAGGGTCCCTCCACGGAGCAGCACGTCAAGGGCATCGGCTTTGAGGGGCTCACCTTTGCGTATACGGACTATCAGCTCACCGAGGTTGACGGCTCGCACGGCAAGGCAACCTGTCAGGCAGCGCAGTCCTACACCGCTTTTGCGGATTCCAACTGGCACAAGCGCAAGTACGAAATGGCGGACACACTCCCGGCTGCCATCCACGTCAGAGGCAGTGAGGGCATCAATATCCAGAACTGCACCATCAAGCACACCGGCGCCGACGGCATCTCAATGGACAACGACGTGCTCCATTCCGAGATCAGCGGCTGCTATATCACGGACATCACATCGAGCGGTATCACCATCGACCATCCGCAGCACATCTACATCGGCGATGCAGCACCCGACAATCACGAGAAATTCCCCAAGGGCGTCGAGGGCGTCTGCAAGGACATTCTGGTAACGCAGAACTACCTGTATGATATCAGCGTAGTCCACGGCTTCGGCGGATGTGCGGCGATCACGACCTACTACGGCGACTCCGTCCGCATCCTGAATAACACCGTCGAAAAGACTGCTTACAACGGCATCCACCTCGGCTGGGGCTGGTGCAATTTCAAGGACAGCACCACCTGCCGTGACAACCAGATCTGTTACAACCGTGTCATCGGCTGTCTGAACCGCCTGCATGACTCCGGCGGCATTTACACCATCGGTCAGATGCCGGGTACCATCATCAATGAGAACTACGTGCAGGGCATCCCGGCAGGACGTGCCGGCGCTCCGACCTATGGTCTGCACAACGACGAAGGTACGGCATATATCGAGGAAAACGACAATGTCCTGGAGATCGACCCCAATGTCACCTACACCATCAACTGCGAGGACTACGGTCAGAAGCACGACCTCACCATCCTGCGCACCTATGCGACCGTCTGCAAGATGGGTGCCAACCCGCCCGACAGCCGCATCGACAAGCCGATCGTCGTTGAGGACAATGTCTGGGCATTGCCGCAGTACCGTGTGTGCCTGCGTTCCGGCGTGGATGATGCGCACCGTGGACTGGTGGTTTCCCGGACGCCGGCAGCGGATTTCATCTTCCCGGCAAGCTGTGAAACTGCCGGCGGCGGCAGCCTTCCCATCCGCAAGGGCAGCGATACCGTCTGGATCGCTCCCGACAAGACAGAGACCTTCCAGCCCGGCGAGGACATGACCCGTGCCGCAGCCGGTGCTGTGACCATCAAAACGCCCGTCAAGGAGGGCGAATACCGCATTTACACCGTGTCCGCCGACGGCAAGGTGCTGAGCAGATCCCAGCATCTCCTGCGCATCCGTGGTCTTGCATCCGGCATCGAAGCCGAGAGCTTTACCGAGCAGAGCGGCATCCAGACCGAGAAATGCGAGGAGGGCGGCAGCGATGTCGGTTACATCGAAAACGGCGACTGGCTGCGCTTCCAGGATGTGGACTTCGGCACCGGCGCTGACGGCGTGAACTTCCGGGTTTCCTCGAACGGTGCCGAAGCTGCCATTGAAGTGCATCTCGGTGCTCCGGACGGCGCCTGCATCGGCAAGCTTACTGTGACCGGCACCGGCGGCTGGCAGGACTGGGCGACCCAGACCTGTGACATTGAGCCGACCAGAGGCTTGCAGGATGTATACCTCGTCTTTACCGGCGAGGAGGGATATCTGTGCAACCTCAATTGGTGGTCGCTGCGTGATGCCGAGATCCCGGTCATCTATGGCGACATGGACGGCGACGGCATCGTGGACGTCTTTGATCTGTCGCTCCTCAAGCGAGCTGTCTCGGCTGGTGAGACTGACCATTTTGCCGAAGCCGACGTCAATGCCGACGGCGTGCTCGATGATAAGGACATCCAGCTCCACACAAGCTTCCTCCACGGAGAGATCACGGCATTCCCTGCGAATACATAACAAAACAAGCCCTGCATTCCGCAACAGAATGCAGGGCTTACTTTATAGGTCTTCATTTTTCTCCACCCGGACGGTCACACGGCTCTGACCATCAAGTGTGCAGGTAAAGAGCGTCAGATCCCATTCGTCGGCATTGCCAAACGTCACATCCTCCACTGCCGTGCCGGGGTACTGCTCCACATCAACGACCCGGAAGGGATGCACCTGACCTTTCGCATCGGTAAACAGGATATCGTCCCCGCTCTGCAATTCGTGGATACGCCCGAAATGGCTGCTGTAGTTGTGCGCACAGAGCACCAGATCGTCTGCGTACAGATTGCCGGCATAGCGGCACGGAGAGGTTTTCAGCGCCTCCATGCTCCACGTACTCTGCACCGGCAGCACCACATCCAGCGCCGGAACGGTCACGTAGCCGATATAGGCAATGCCGTCCCGTTCGATCGTTTCCATCTCCGGAATGCGCTCCTCAAAGGGAGCGTAAAGATCGTACTGCTCCGCTGTCAGGGTCGTTTCCGTGGGTGTGTATTCCGGGATCTCCTGTTCCAGCCAGGACAGCACGGCTTCCGCCTGTTCTCCGCCCTTCCGGTCCTCTGCCACATTATGCAAAACAAGGAACAACGCCGCCAGCAGCAGCGCTGTTCCGATTGCCATGCAACTGATCTTAACTGCCCTCATGACTGGTCATCCTTCCTGCGGAGCCACATACCGGCTGCGATCAGCGTCAGTCCGCCGCCGCACAACAGCGGTACCGGCCACCAGAGCTGTCCGGTCTGCGGCAGCTTCGGGGGCTCCGTGGAAGTCACCACCGTTGTGGTAACGGTCGTGGTCTCCGTGGGGGGGCGCTCCGAGGAGCTTTGCAGGGTCGTGCCGGATTCCGGCATCGTGGTCGAGGTCGAAACCGTGCTGGTCGTGGTCTGCACATCCGAAGCCTGATCGTCCGTTGTAGTCGTGGACGGCGGCTCGTCTGTGATTGAGCTGTCGTTATGCGGCGGCTCGTAGGTATTGATGATGAGGTACTGGGTGTGATTGCCCTTGTACACAACGGTGTAATCCTTGGGGATCACCTTTTCCCGGACAAGCCACTCATGTCCGTTCTCATCCGACCATTTGTAATACCAGCCATTGGAAGCATCAAGCTGCACAGTCTCATACAGCTCGCCGTCCCGGTACAGCTCGCAGATGATATACGTGCTGAGATCCGGCGGCTGGTTTTTGTCGTTCATCCAGACCTTCTTGACGGTGTATTCTGCCGTCTGCTCGTTCTGGGTCTCCAGGATGATCTTGGGGAAGGCATTGAGGTATGCTTCCTCCTCGCCGTTCATTTCAAAGAAGATGGCGCTTGGGATATAGGTCTTGGTCTCCAGCTTGAGCGTATCGCCGATCACGAGGTACAAGCCGTCCTCAAGGTTCGTGAATTGCAGGTTGCCCTGCGCATCGGTCACGCCCTCGCTGCGCACCGGGAGCTTGTCGATGATGGCATAGACACGCAAGGTCTCCGCCACGGATGCAACCGTATCGGCATCCCATTCGAGCATGGAAACCGACTGATCTCCGAGCGTCGGGCGGTAGCCGTCAAACGGCGCCTCGAATACGTAATCATTGTCCTCACGATGCCCGACACGATAGATCTGCCAGTGCATACCGGAAACGATTTCCTCATCCTGGACGCACCAGAGGGACAGCGTCCCCTTCCGGTCATCGGCGCCTGCCGGAAACGGGACACAAACAGAAATCACAAATAACAACATACAGATTCCGGCAAGCAGCCGGTTTCTGATCGAATTCATGGTGTTTCCCCCTTTCCGGATGATGAATTGGATGAATGCTTTGGTTTCTTTCTGCCGCCCCGGAGGAAAGTCCCGATCAGCAGCACCAGCACCATCGGAATGGCGGCGATGGGTGCCACGATCAACGGATCGATCCGGAAGGCTTCATTCCGGACACGGATACCGGGACGTGGTTCGGGAATGTCCTCACGGATGCCACGCACGAGCAGACGGTGGGTGTTGATGCCATAGGGCGTACACGTCACCAGCGTGCAGTAATCCTTTCCCTGTACCGGAAGCAGGTCTGCGGATTCGGTGGGGAGGACAGTTTTGATCTGGTCAATGCGGTAGGTCATATTCCGATCCAGCACGGAGATCACGAACGTGTCGCCGATCTCAAGCTTGTCAAGGTCCGTAAAGAGCCTTGCACTCGGCAGACCTCTGTGACCGGACAGCACGCTATGTGTTCCCTCACCGCCGACCGGCAGTGCAGAGCCTTCGACGTGCCCGACACCGATCTGCAAAACACCGGGGTCGGTGCCGTGATAGATCGGCAGCTCGACGCCGAGCTTTTCGATGGTGATATTGCCCATGATGCCCGTACCGGTGATGTCGAGTGTCTGCGCATAGCCATCCAGCCGGGAGGGAATGTAGAAGGCATTCGGGTCAGCTTTGAGCCGTGCGTTGTAGTCGTCGGCATCGGCAAAAAGCTGCTCAATGCGGTCAGAAGCAGCGGTATCGACGGTGTCCTGATAGTTGGCAACGACACGGGAAGCGTGTTTGGAATTGACATAGGTGCTGATGGTCGGATACAGCAGCACAGACAATCCAATGAGAAACATCAGTAAAATCAATATGGTCGAGAGCTTGCTTTTCATTGGATTCCCCCTGCTGCCGCAGATTTCTCCGGAGCAGACGCCCCGGAGGAAAGCGGTGATATACTGCCCTCTATTGCAAAGCACAACACGTTGTGCTTTGCAGGCTGCGCAGCAGCTGCCAAAGCCACATAGTGGCTTTGGCAGAGGGCGTATAAACGAAGCGCTTAGCGGCACTGTGTGCCGCCCCGCCGTCAAAGACGGCGGATTGCAAATCGTTATTACGATTTGCAATAGCGC
>CACXGK010000238.1 GCA_902767115.1 uncultured Ruminococcus sp. | reverse complement strand
CCGGTGCAGATCTTGTTGTCGTAGAGCATATATTTCTTGCGGACACTGACGGGAGAGAGATTGGGCATGATGACGTTGGCGCCGGTTTGCAGTCCAAGCTCACGTCCCTGCGGATGCATGGTGCCAAGCGCCGTTGTCGCCGGCAAAAGCACCTGCGGAAAGACCAGCCGCAGGATTCCCAACAGCCGGAGCACAGGCTTCAGCTCGCCGTTGGGCTTGTCCCGGAAGGGCGTATCCTTGTGCGACAGGAACGGTCCGATGCCGATCATATCCGGCTGGAGATCCTGCATGAAACGGATATCCTCCACGATATGCGCTGTCGTCTGCCCCGGCGAGCCGACCATGATGCCGGCTCCGACCTGATAGCCGATGTCTTTGAGGTCGTAGAGACAGCGCTTGCGGTTTTGGCAGCTCATCTCTGCCGGGTGGAGCATGGCGTAGTGGGCTTCATTGGCGGTTTCGTGGCGCAGGAGATAGCGCTCTGCGCCGGCGTTGAAATACGCCTGGTAGCTTTCACGGGACTTCTCACCGATGGAAAGTGTGATGGCGCAGTCCGGGTATTTCTCCCGTATCGCAGATACGATCTGACAGACACGCTCATCTGTAAAATAAGGATCCTCGCCGCCCTGCAAAACAAACGTGTGATACCCCAGCTCGTACCCCTCCGCACAGCATTCGAGGATGTCCTCCAGCGTCAGGCGATAGCGCTGTGCCGCCTTGTTGTCACGGCGGATGCCGCAGTAGATGCAGTTGTTTTTGCAGTAGTTGGTAAATTCAATCAAACCACGCAGATACACCTCTTTGCCATACTGCTCGATGCGGACGGCATTGGCGTTCTGTTTCAGCTCCTCGTCGTACTGGTCAGTTTCGAGGAGGGTGATGAATTCCGCATCGGAGAGATCGTGGGTGGTGCGGAGCTTCGTAATCATATCGGACATATAGGTTTTCCTTTCATAGAGATGCAGTCCGACAGTGCCGGACTGCATGGCAAATTATATTAGGCTGTTGCGGTGGGATGGGTCACATACTTGTCGCTGACGTGCAGGTCGCCCTTGCTGATGCGCTCCCGGAGATCACCGATCGGAACCGGTTTGGAGAACAGGTAGCCCTGTGCCCGGTTGCAGCCGATCTTGCTGAGAAACTCAAACTGCTCCTGTGTTTCGACACCCTCCGTCAGCGAGGTCATGTGGAGCTGCTGGGTGAGGTTGACGATGTTCTGGAGGATGGGACGGGTCTTTTCGTTATTGGAGAAGCCCGACAGGAACTTCATATCGATCTTGAGCACGTCAAACTGGTAATCCTTGAGGACGTTCAGGGACGAATAGCCGCTGCCAAAATCGTCCAGCCAAACCTTATAGCCATCCTGCTGCAAACGCTTCATGGCAGATTGCAGGAGATTCTGCTGGTCGGTGAGGGCGCTCTCGGTGATCTCGACATCGAGGTATTCCTGCGGCACGTTGTACGCCTTTGCCTTGCCCTCGAAGTAATCCACAATATCGCAAAGCTCGAAGTCCAGACGGGAGAAGTTCAGGGAAACCGGTGCAAAGGGCAGCCCCTTGTCGGCAGCCTCCCGGTAATCCCGGCAGACCTGCTCGATGATGCACTGGTCAAGCTTGTGAATCTGGCGGTGTTCCTCCAGAATCTCGATGAAAATACCCGGCGGCAGCAGACCGTAATTCGGGTCCTGCCATCTGGCGAGGGCTTCGAGTCCGACGATGGACTTGTCAGCGGTGTCCACGACAGGCTGATAGAAAACCTTGATGTAATTGTTTTCAATCGCCGTGTCGATGTTGTTGATGATGTACTGCTTCAGGCGGAAGCGGTCTTCGAGGGTCTTGTCGTATACCTGGAAGGTCTGCTCGTAATGCTTCTTGATGCTGTTGCAGGCAAAACGGGCACGGTCACAGGCAACGCTCGGATCGATCTCCTTCTCGGTCGAAAGCGGACGGTAAGCGCCGCATTTGAGGTCGATGTGGACTTCCTTCTGAAATTCGTGGATGCGGTGGGAGAGCTTGCGGATGATCGCTTCGCAGCCGTCGTACCGTGTGAGCACCACGAAATGGTCGTCAGAGAACCGGGATACCAGCGACCCCTGGAAGGCTTCCTCCAGCATCTGGGCGACCTGCCGCAGCAGAGCATTGCCCTCATGAAAGCCGTATTTCTCGTTGTAGTACTTGAAGTTCTCGATATCAAAGTAGAGGAACACGATATTGTCCCGGTCGGTGGTGACGTAGGCAAGGAGCTTTTCGGCTTCGCTGCGGAAGAATACCATGTTGTGGATGCCGGTCAGCTCGTCATTGACGGAGATCTCGTTGAGGTAGGCGTTGACTTCTTCGAGGTGTTCGTCCTTCTTTGCCTGTGCCATCGTCTGGCGGTAGCGGCTGATGAGGATGAGCAGAGTCGAGAGCCAGATGGTAAAGAGATTGATCTGCGTCGCCTGCGAGAGTCCGCTGGTCTGGGTGACTGCCTGGAGCTTTTCGTAAGCCTCCTCCGGTGTCAGCTCAGAGAGCTTGCTCAGGACGGAGTAGGCGCCGCTGACGGGGGCAATGCCGCTGATCTTGTAAATATAAATGCCATAGGTGAGCGTCAGCACCAGAAATCCGACCAGAGGCCGCCAGACAAACAGGCAGCACACGAACATTTCCATCGTGAGGAATGTGAGAATCTGTTCGCCCTTGGTGTAGTCGCCGATGGAGATGCGCACGCCAAAATACAGGCAGATCACAGCAAATATCCATTTGACCAAGGTACCCACCCATTGGTGTTTGAGCTTGCCCCGTATGTGCAGGAACGCACACACCAGCATCAGAATGCCGGAAACGAGGAGCATGATGTAGTAGAGGAAATAATTGGTGAAATAGTAGGAAAACGCCTTGGGGAGCTGTCCGCTGAACCATTGGTTGAGCATCCGCACGATCATGTACGACTCCAGTACAATGACGATCACGGACATATAGATGCTCGAACGCATATTGGCATTAAAGAAATAGTTTTTGACGTAATCGCTTTGCTTATCGATGCCGAGCCAGCTTTTGATACGTTGACCCATGAAAACACCCTCCTTCTGTCATAACGTAGTCATGATACTACTATTATAGCGGATTCTATCAAAAAAGTCAATAGAGAGGATGCTAAAACTATGCAATCTAAACAAATTGTAGAAGTGGGCACCGAATCAACGAAATGTTAATCCGTCTGTTCCGCCAGAAGCGCCGCCGCCTCCGGAAAGAGTCCGAGTGACCGCCGCAGGATCCCATGGCAATGCGCAATGGCAGTACCGTAGTTGGTGAAGGGGATACCCTGCGCATTGGCGGTCTGCATCCGGAACTGCACCTCCCGTGGCGGCAGCATACAGGCGCCGCAATGCACCACGAGCTTGTAGGGGGACAGGTCACGGGGGAAGCCGGTGCCGCTTGACCATTCGTAGGTGAGCTCGCAGCCGGCGTGAGCGTTGATCCAGCGGGGGAGCTTGACGGTGCCGATGTCGTTGCACTGGCGGTGATGGGTACATCCCTCGGAGAGGAGCACTTTGTCGCCGGGTTTGAGGGTGTCCAGCGCTGCGGCGCCACGCACCACGGTCAGCAGATCACCCTTGTAGCGTGCAAACAGGATGGAGAACGAGGTCAGCGGAATGTTCTCCGGCACGATCTTGGACACTCTCCCGAATGCCTGCGAATCGGTGATGACCATCCGGGGGGAGGGAATCGTTTGCAGCGTGAGGGCAAGCTCGGTGTCCTTGCAGCAGACCGGGACCGCACCGGCTTCGAGGGCGGCACGGATGACCTGCTGCTGCGGCAGGATCAGCCTGCCCTTGGGGGCGGACTCGTCGATGGGAATGACCAGTACGATCAGGTCGCCCGGAGAGACCAGATCTTCGAGCAGTGGTGTGGGGTTGACAGCCGGTGCGACAATGGCAGCCATGCGCTCACGCAGAGCAAGGATATTGGTGCCGTCCTTGGCGGAGACACAGATCTCGTGGATGGAGCTGTAATCCCAGTTGCCCGTCAGATCAGACTTGTTGTAGACGATGAGATAGGGGAGCTTGCGTTTCTCAAACTCAGCAAGAAGCGCACGGTCGGCATCCTGTAAGCCCACAGTGCCGTCAACGACCAGAACAGCAATATCGGTTTTGGCGAGCACAGCCAGGGACTTCTCCACACGGAGCTGTCCGAGCTCGCCCTCGTCGTCGATGCCGGCGGTATCCACGATCATGACGGGACCCAGGGGGAGAAGCTCCATTGCCTTGTAGACGGGGTCGGTGGTGGTGCCCTTGACGTCGGACACGACCGAAAGCGCCTGTCCGGTCACGGCATTGACCACGCTGGATTTTCCGGCATTGCGTCTGCCGAAAAAGGCAATATGGATACGCTCGGAGGAGGGGGTGGCATTCAGGGACATGAGGGACAACTCCTTTCATAATAGCCCCCTTCCCCCTCAGGGGGAAGGGGGTTGGGGGTTAGGGGCATTCCGCCGAAGGCGGAACCGCTTATGCCATCAGTTCATCTGCGAGGGCTGCGATCTCCTCACGGTTTTTCTGGTTGAGGGCAGACTTGATGGAAACAACGTTCTCAGCGAAGGTCAGATTCTTGGACTTTTCAAACATGGTCTTGATGATCTTGGCAGCCATCGGCGCCCAGGTGCCGTTCTCGATCAGACCAATGGTGCGGTTCTGGTAGCCACGCTCGGTCAGGTCGTCGATGAAATGCTTCATGAACGGGAAGATATCGCCGTTATAGGTGGTCGTTGCCAGGACGAGCTTGCCATAGCGGAAGGCGTCCTCAACTGCCTCAGCCATGTCCTCACGGGCGAGGTCTGTAACAGCGACCTTCACGCAGCCACGGGCAAGGAGCGCCTTTTCGAGCAGCAGGGCTGCTTCCTTGGTATGCCCATACACGGAGGTATAGGCAATACAGATGCCCTCGCTCTCGACACCGTAGGACGACCAGGTGTTGTAGAGATCCAGGTAGTACGCCAGATTTTCGGAAAGCACAGGACCGTGCAGCGGACAGATGATCTGGATGTCGAGCGCAGCCGCCTTTTTGAGGACGTTCTGCACCTGCATACCATACTTGCCGACGATGCCGAAGTAGTAGCGGCGAGCCTCGCAAGCCCAGTCCTCCTCGACATCGAGCGCACCGAACTTACCAAATGCGTCAGCCGAGAACAGCACCTTGTCCGCAGCATCATAGGTGAACATGACCTCCGGCCAGTGGACCATCGGCGCAAATACGAACTTCAGCTCATGCTTGCCGAGGGAGAGGGTATCGCCGTCCTTGACCACGAGCTTGCGGTCGTCAGCGAGAGACAGGTGCTCAAAGAACTGCCCCATCATTGCAAAGGTCTTGGCATTGCCGACGATGACAGCTTCCGGGTAGCTTTCTGCGAAGCGCAGGATGTTGGCGGAATGATCCGGCTCCATATGCTGCACGATGAGGTAATCCGGCTTTCTACCGCCGAGGGCGTCAGCAAGATTGCGGAGCCATTCCTCGCCGAAATGCGCATCGACAGAATCGAATACAGCGATCTTCTCGTCGAGAATGACGTAGGAGTTATAAGCCATGCCGTTCGGCACATCGTACTGCCCCTCGAACAGGTCGAGCTGGTGGTCGTTGACGCCGATGTAGCGGATATCATTGGTGATCTGAGTCATGGGAGATTCCTTCTTTCTTTTGAATTTGTTATTATTATAACATATTTCAGACAATTTGGCAAGGGGCAAAAATGCGGGCTGCGTTTTCGGCTTGACACCGAAGGAACGGCGTGCTAAAATAAATGAAAATACGTAAGGAGGCATTCAGATGCATTGGACAGAACACACCTGCAAGGCGTTCACGCTCAGCTATGATGACGGCGTGGAGAGCGACCTGCATTTGCTGGAATTGCTGCAAACCTACGGGGTGAAGTGTACCTTCAACCTCAATTCCGGTCTGGGGGCGGAGAGCTGCTGGGACTATCAGGGGTTCCCGGTGCGCAGGCTCGACCTTGCCAATAACATCCACCGCTACGCCGGGCACGAGATCGCCGTTCACGGCAGCCGGCATCTCGACCCGACACAGCTTTCCGCCGGGGAGCTGGAGTCGGAATTCACAGCTGACAAGGCAGCACTCACCAAACTTTGCGGCACCGAACCGGTGGGGGCAGCTTACGCATACGGTGCCTATAACGATCGTGTGGTGGAGAAGCTGCACTCGATCGGAATAAAATATTGCCGGACAGTGGAGCCAAGCCATGCATTTGTACCGCAGACCGACCTGCTGCGGTTCCGCCCGACCTGCCACCACAAGGACGAAGCCCTCATGCCGCTGCTCGAACGCTTTCTGGCGCTCCCGGACGAGGGGACACCGCAGATCTTTTACCTCTGGGGGCATTCCTACGAGTTTGACGGCGACGGCAACTGGGACCTCCTCGAACGTGTCCTGGAACGGGTCGCCGGCAGGAAGGACGTCTTTCTCGGCACCAACCGGGAGGTGCTTTTGTGAGAGATTTCATATATCTGTATCGTTTTGGTTGATAAAAATGTATAGATATACAAAAATGGTGAAACCCCTTGCAATTTGAAACAAAACGTGCTATGATATAGATACAGTAATTTAGCACTTAAAAGCTCTAAACAGCAAAAACAGGAGGGTATATACATTATGGAACGCAAAGGTAATCTGATGACTTACAGACCGGACATCAAGGTATTTGATGCCACCATCCGTGACGGCGGACTTGTCAACAACTTCTTCTTCGACGATGAATTCGTCAAGGCGCTGTATCTGGCAAATCTGCGTGCAGGTGTGGATTATATGGAGATGGGCTATCTGGCAGATACCGATGTGTTCAAGGAAGCAGACTTCGGTGACTGGAAGTTCTGCAAGGAGGAGAATCTCCGCCGCATCGTCGGCAATAACGACACCGACATGAAGCTCTCCGTGATGGCAGACGTCGGCAGATGCAACCTCCAGCGTGACCTGCTCCCGAAGGAGGAGAGCGTCATCGACTGTGTCAGAGTGGCGACCTACATCAACACCATGCCGGCAGCGATCGAAATGATCGAGTATGCACATTCCCTCGGCTACGAGACCACCTGCAACATCATGGCGATCTCCAAGGCAAACACCCCGGACATCGAGGAAGCTATCAAGCTCCTGGCAGAGTCCCATGTGGATGCGCTGTACCTCGTTGACAGCTACGGCTCCCTGTTCCCGGAGCAGGTGCAGAAGCTGACCGCTATGTATGTGGAGCAGATGGAGGCGGTTGGCAAGAAGGTCGGCATCCATGCACACAACAACCAGCAGCTTGCATTTGCCAACACCATTGAGGCTTGCTCGATGGGTGCATCTTACCTCGATGCAACGGTTGGCAGCATGGGCAGAGGCGCCGGCAATTGTCCGATGGAGCTGCTCCTCGGCTTCCTGAAGAACCCCCGTTACAACCTGACCCCGATCCTGCGTTTCTACGAGGATTATATGCTGGCACTCAAGAAGAAGGGGCTCAAGTGGGGCTACGACATCCAGTACCTTCTGACCGGCAAGATGAACCTGCATCCGTCCTCTGCGATCGCCTTCACCAAGGAGGAGCGCACGGATTACTCCAACTTCTACCATCAGCTCTTTGATATGGAATAACAGTTTCCCCGGTATCCTGAAAAATTGGGATACCGGGGATTTTTGCACGCCTTGACAAGGCGGGGGCGTATCTGCTATAATGAAGGAGAAAGTTTATTTGTAAGGAGAATCTCATGGCAAAACGTGACCGTATCGAATACGTCTGCACCGAATGCGGCAGGGTCAGCTCCAAATGGAACGGCTGCTGTCCGGGCTGCGGCAAATGGAATACTTTGGAGGAGGTGCTGTCCTCCGAGACCGGCAGCGTATCCGGAAGCCGTTCGGCTGTCGATCTGTCCAGCCGGATCCACCTGATCGCTGATATTTCTACGCACAGTGAGGTGCGCTATTCGACCGGATGCGGCGAGCTGGACAGAGTGCTCGGCGGCGGACTTGTCAAGGGCTCCATCGTCCTGCTCGGCGGTGAGCCGGGTATCGGAAAGTCCACGCTGCTGTTGCAAATCTGCCGGTTTCTCGGCGAAAAGCACAACGTCCTCTATGTCTCCGGCGAGGAGAGCGCACGGCAGCTCAAGCTCCGTGCAGAGCGCCTGAATGTTGCCTCCGACCGGCTCTATATTCTCACCGAGACCGATGCCCAGGCGATCTGTGACACCATCGGCATTGCAAAGCCTGACGTCGTCATCATCGACTCCATCCAGACCATGCAGATCACGCAGATCTCGTCCACACCGGGCAGCCTGACGCAGGTGCGGGAGTGTACGAACCTCTTTATGCACACAGCAAAAAAACTTGAAATACCGACATTTATTGTTGGTCACGTCAATAAGGACGGTGCCATCGCAGGTCCGAAGGTCATGGAGCATATCGTGGATACCGTGCTCTTTTTTGAGGGTGAGCGCCACATGAGCTACCGGGTGCTCCGGGCGGTCAAGAACCGTTTCGGCTCGACCAATGAGATCGGTGTATTCGATATGCAGGACAAGGGGCTCAAAGAGGTGGAAAACCCCTCACAGATGCTTCTTGCCGGTAGACCTTTGGGCGTGTCGGGAACGTGCATTGCCTGCGTGATGGAGGGCTCACGCCCGATCTTAGCGGAGGTGCAGACGCTTGTCTCCAAGTCCGGATTTGCATCCCCGAAGCGCACTGCCACAGGCTTTGACTACAACCGCATGAGCCTGATCCTGGCAGTGCTCGAAAAGCGTTTCGGGCTCAATTACAGCGCTCTGGACGTCTATCTGAACATCGTTGGCGGCTTCCGGCTCGATGAGCCTGCCGGTGATCTGCCGGTGGCACTGGCACTGTATTCGTCTTTGGTGGAGCGTGCGCTGCCGGATACGCTCATTGCGATCGGCGAGGTCGGACTTGCCGGCGAGATCCGCAACGTCTCCCACATCGTGCAGCGTGTGCAGGAGGCAAGGCGCATGGGATTTGAGGTGTGCATCGTGCCAAAGCAGGCACTTGCCGCACTGCCAAAGAGCTCCCGTTCACTGCGTATCTTCGGCGTCAGCAGCCTGCGGCAGGCGTTCAATGTCCTGAACAAGCTCGAAAGCGAGAAGGAAGCCGCCGCCAAGGCAGAGACCTGACAGATACAGCAAAGCCCGGAAGCAGAGCATTTTCTGCCTTCGGGCTTTTGGCTATTCCATACTTGTCACGGAAAAACCGGCATCCTCTGCCGTTTTCCGCAGGGTATCCAGCAGATCGATCGCCGGAAATCCCTCGTAACGGATGGTGACTGCACCGGCTGCCGGATCGGCTGCTGCGTGGATGCCGGGAAGGGCATTCAGAGCCGATTCCAGGCGATTTTTGTCGTCCGCCGTGTGCAGATCAGCGGTATGCATCAGGTACGTGCCGCCGCCCTCACTGCCGGGAAGCGGCGGTGCAGGGGACTCTGCGTGCTTTCTGGGCTTGTCGTAGGTAAAGGCATACCACATCACCAGACCTGCGCCGATCAGGCAGATCACACCCAGAACGATCAGGATCACAGTCGAATGCAAGACGATGCCGCCTCCTTTTGTGAAAGATAGGACGCTCAGCCCTTGTTGCGGACTCTCGACAGGTGACGCAGATCCTCGAACTTCGGCTTGAACTTGTGGTACGCAGTCTTGGCACGCTCGCCGTCACGGTAGAGCTTTGCCAGACCATTGTTCAGATCCACGAGGTTTTCGGAGCCGGAAATGATCTCACAGACACGGTTGACGGTGTCCTCATCGGTGTTCTTGCCGAGCAGATTGCGGACGGTGTTGTGATACTGCACCGTAAACATCGGGGTGCTCTCCTCCGGTTCCTCTGTCACAGGGATCTCCGGGAGCACAACCGTCGGGGATGCATACTGGTTGCAAAGCGCCGCAAAGCCGGTCAGTCCGTCATCCAACTGCCGCTCGACAGCCTCGATGAATTCGGGATAATCGCTGGCAGCCGCAAGGCTCTCCAGTGTCGCCATGACCTGTGCATCCGCAGCCGGTGCCGGCTCCTCCTTCTGTTCAAAGGAAGCCGAGATGGACGGAATGATGCGCAGCTCGATGCTGTCATCCTGGATGAACCGGTGGAAAAACTCCGTACCAAGCCAGAAATCCTTGTCCTTGCTGACGATATACAGATGCTCCGTCTGCCGGGAACCGATCAGGTAGCCGGTAAACATCATGAGCTGGATATCCAGCGCATTCTTGACAGGATCGCCGTTTTTGAGACTCACAGAGACCTCATTGAGCTGCACCTGTGCATCACAGTGCGTCAGCTTCTGGTAGAGGTCAAAAGTCAGACCGCAGCGGTTCTGGGTATAAAAGATGTGGAGGGTATCCTCCTTGCCCAGTTGCTCCAGTCCTTCGAGACCTTCGATGTAGACGTTCTCGTAGTCTACCAGATAAATTGCCATTTGGGTTTCACCTCCTTGTGATTTTGTTGTGTGCCATGCCGGAAATGCGTTCCGGGCATACACGGGAAAGAAAGCGCACCATGCGCCTTCCGGCAGCCGGATGCCTCCCGGCACCGCCTGCCTGTGACTTTATTATACCATGAGGAATGAAATTTGTCAACCAAAAGGGCTCCTGCATTCGCCATATCCCGAAAGTTGTCGATTGACAAAACTGCAAAAATGTGGTATACTATGAGTATCCGTAAAACGTTTAAGAATCTGTTTAGCGCAGTTTCGACCCTGCGCAGAAAGGATGTTTGCTTCATGCGTTTACAATTACGACAAAGCCGTCTGCTTGCCCTGGTGCTCTCCGTTTTGCTGCTGCTGCCGCTGATCCCGGCAATGCCTGCCAAGGCATACAGCTATCGTGAAAACGGCGTGGATGTGTCCGTTTACCAGGGGGATATCGACTGGCAGATGCTTGCCGCCAACAACAATTTGCAGTTCGTGATCATGCGTGCCTGCAAGCTGCTGAATCCGAATTCTGATTTCTTTGTGGACACCAAGTTTGAGGAGAATTACGCCGGTGCCCGTGCGATCGGTCTCAAGGTCGGTGTGTACTGCTACTGCGGCGCCGACAGCCGTGAGGGCATCCTCGAAACCACCCAGAACTACATCAATACCATCCAGGGCAAGACCTTTGATTACCCGGTCTACCTCGATGTCGAGTCCGATGCGATGACCGTTCTCCCGAAGGACGAGCTGACCACCTATCTGATCGAGGCGCTCGATATGCTCCGGGATGCCGGCTTCACCCCCGGCATTTATGCCAACCTCAACTGGTTCACCAATTACATCGACGGCACTGCGATCCGCAATGCCGGCTATGATCTCTGGCTGGCACGCTACACCCACAACTGCAACAGCACCGATTACAGCAATACCTACGATGTATGGCAGTATTCCGACCGTGGCACCTACTCCGGCATGACCGGAACTGCCATTGACCTGGACGTCAGCTACGTCAATTACCAGCTCGACGGTGACCACGGCAGGGTTCCGGATACGGACTATTCTCCCTACCTGCCGCTGACGGCATACCTGCTGAGCAATGAGAATGTACAGCCCTTCTATGCCGATATGCAGACCCCGATCCCCGGCGCTGCGGTATTCCCGACAGATGCGTGCATCATCCGGGAGATCTACCAGAACGGCTGGTGCAAGTTCACGTATCCTGTTTCGGGCGGAAGCAAGGTCGGCTTCCTGCCGCTGGAGCGTTTCCTGACGACAAAGCCTGCGGATTTCCAGGCAATTTATTCCCCGGCAAAGGTCTACACCCATTCCAGTGCTGCACTGGACAATGTGGTCGGCTACATCGGACCGCATGACACGCTCTACATCACCGACGAGGATGACGAGAAGGTACGTGTGATCTATTCCATCACCGGCGGCAAGAAGATCGCATGGCTCTCCAAGGACGCATGGAATATCGCACTGCTGTTCCTGCTCCAGAATCATATCCACAACAAGGCAGTGCTCCGTGACGAGCAGCTTGCCTACGTGGACATCGACAAGGATGGACAGGCAGATGTGTACGATCTGGCATTGCTCAAGCATCTGCTGGATGGTCTGGCAATTCCGGAGGAAGGCGAGGTCGAAGGATCGGCACCGTCCCTGAATCCCGGTGCCGGCTATACGCCAGCGGGCATGAGCGCAGCAGAACCCCAGGTTTGCGGCAAATAACCAAAATTCCCCCTGACGAATGCACGTCAGGGGGATTCGTTTTCTATGAAATTACTTGACAGCGTCGAGGAGTGCCTGCACCTTGTCGGTGTGCTCCCATGCCACGCCGATGTTCTCTCTGCCGAAATGGCCGTAGGCAGCGACCTTGCGGTACTGCGGGTGGCGGAGATTGAGCATCTCGATGATGCCGTTCGGGGTGAGGGCGAAGATCTTCTGCACAGCTTCCTCCAGCTTATCCTCGGCAACAGTGCCGGTACCGAAGGTATCCACACGCACCGAAACCGGCTTTGCCACGCCGATGGCATACGCAAGCTGCACCTCACACTTCTTAGCAAGACCGGCAGCCACGATATTCTTGGCGATATAGCGTGCAGCGTAAGCGGCAGATCTGTCTACCTTCGTCGGGTCCTTACCGGAGAAAGCGCCGCCGCCGTGACGTGCGTAGCCGCCGTAGGTATCCACGATGATCTTGCGTCCGGTCAGACCGGCATCGCCCTGCGGACCGCCCACAACGAAACGACCGGTCGGGTTGATGAAGATCTTGGTATCCTTGTCCACGAGTTCCTTGGGGAGCACAGCGTCAATGACGAGCTCACGGATATCCTCACGCACCTGCTCGATGGTCACATCCGGAGCGTGCTGGGTGGAAACTACTACGGTATCAATACGAACCGGCTTGCCGTTCTCGTCGTACTCGACAGTGACCTGGGACTTGCCGTCGGGACGCAGATAGCGCAGTGTGCCGTCCTTTCTGACGTGTGTCAGGCGGATGGCGAGCTTATGTGCAAGCGAGATGGGCAGCGGCATGAGCTCCGGGGTCTCGTCGCAGGCAAAGCCGAACATCAGACCCTGGTCGCCGGCACCGGTCTCACCGGTATCGCAGGACTCATTGACGCCCTGCGCAATATCGGGGGACTGCTCATCGATGGCAGTCATGACATTGCAGGTGTGACCGTCAAAGCCGAATTTTGCACGGTCATAGCCGATATCCACAACGACCTTGCGTGCAATCTTGGCGATGTCGATGCGAGCCTTGGTGCTGATCTCGCCGATGCACATGACCATACCGGTGGTCACAGCGGTCTCACAAGCCACACGGCCATAGGGATCCTGTTCGAGGATCGCATCCAGAACAGCATCAGAGATCTGGTCGCAGATCTTGTCAGGATGTCCCTCGGTCACGGACTCGGATGTGAAAAGTCTTCTCATAATTAGCCTCCTAAAAATAGATGTTGACACGATGCGACAATACAGAGGCAAAGCAAAAACGGCATTCAGAGAACCCGAATGCCGTGAATGAACTGATTGCAATTCCTCATCTCTCGGGATTACCCGCAGGATTTGGCACCTTCGGCAAATGCCGGGTTGCCGGGCTTCATAGGTCCTGTTACCTCAGCCACTCTTGATAAGGGGGTTATATTTGGAGTTTGTCGCTGCGTATATTATACCACAGAATTTGCAGTTTGTCAATAGGTTTAGTAGACAGTCTAACAAAAAAAGGGGGAGACCCCATCCGTCACTCCAGCACCACCTTCACCTCGTATGTGCGCATCCAGTGCGCAAGCTGTAGGAAATAGGCGATGATCTGGGGACGGGTCATGAGCTGACCGTACCACTGGATGCTTTCCTCGCTTTGCAGGAGATGGTCGAGGGAATCTTTGGTGACGATGGCAAACAGCGGACACGCCGGATCACGGAGCTCCCCGGCAAGGCGGCTCGATACGGCGGCAAGGTAGTTCGGGTTGTGGGTCTTGGGGTAGGGGCTTTTCTTGCGCCAGAGGATCTCATCCGGCAGGTAGCCACGCATGGCTTCACGCAGCAAGCCCTTTTCATAGCCGCCGTGCTCCTTGAATTCCCACGGGACATTGTACAAGTACTGGGCGATCCGGTAATCACAGAAGGGCACACGCACCTCCAGACCGCTGTACATCGACATTCTGTCCTTGCGGTCGAGAAGGGTCTGCATGAACCAGTCGAGATTCAGACGCATCATGCGGCGCATCTGCTGTTCGGTCTCGCTTTCACCGGGGAGGAGGTCGGTGCTGTCACAGGTCAGCCGGTACGCCCTGTCAACATCCTGCCGTTCCTGCAATGCCTGCGCAATTTCGGGCTTTGCGAAGCCCATTCGGTACGCCGTGCTCTGCGACCAGGGGAACCCATAGGCGGCACGGATCTCCGGGTCACGGTACCAGGGATAGCCGCCAAACAGCTCATCCGCACATTCCCCCGACAGCGCTACCGTGACGTGCTCCCGGATCTCCCGGCAAAACAGCAAAAGCGATGCATCCACATCCACCATCCCCGGCAGGTCTCTTGCTTCCACCGCCTCATACAGCGCATCGACCAGCGCCGGGGTGTCAATGACCGTCCAGTGATGCTCGGTCTGCAAGTAATCCTGCATCCGGCGGATGTAGACGGGGTCGGCGTTTGGCTGGAATTTCGACGCCTGGAAGTATTTCTCGTTGTCCCGGTAATCCACAGAGAACGTGTGGAGAACCTTGCCCTCCTTTGCAAACTGCCTTGCCGCCACGGACGAGAGCAGGGAGCTGTCCAGTCCGCCGGAGAGAAATGTCCCGATCGGTACATCGGATACAAGCTGCCGCCCGATGGCATCCGTGAGAAGATAGCGGACGTGTTCGGCAGTCTGGTCGAATGTCTCCGTGTGCTCCCTTGCCTGCAAGCGCCAGTAGGTCGAGACCTGCAATCCCTCCTCCCGGCTGTAATACGCCCTCTGCGCCGGCAAAAGCTCCTGCATCCCCCGGAATACGCCACATCCCGGCGTTCTGCCCGGTCCGAACAGGAGAAGCTGGCTGACGCCTTCGAGACCGACCTCGTGCGGCACTTTGGGGTGGGCGAGGATCGCCTTGAGCTCGGAACCGAAGATCAGGCGTTCCGGGGTGAGGTGATAGAACAGCGGCTTGACACCGATGCGGTCACGGGCAAGAAACAGCCGTTCCCTCCGGTGCTCCCACACCGCAAAAGCGAAGATCCCATTGAGATGGTCGGTGCAGTCCGCACCCCAGTGGGCGTAGGCTTTGAGGAGGACTTCGGTATCGGCGTGGGTGGAGAAGGTCATACCGGAGCGTATGAGCTCCTCACGCAGCTCGGATGTATTGTACAGCTCACCGTTGTAGACGATGGAGTAGACCTCTCTGCCGTCACTGTAATGCATCGGCTGCGCACCGCCCTCCGGGTCAATGACGGACAGCCGGGTATGCAGGAGGGCTGCGTGTTCGGAAAGAAACTGCCCCCGTCCGTCCGGACCTCTGCGCCGGATGGCATCCTGCATTTTCGCAAAGATGCGCTCCTGTGTCCGCAGTTCATCGGTAAATGAGATCACGCCTGCAATTCCGCACATAACATATGGCTCCTTTCGGGTTTTTGTCAGTCTATGCAGGGGAGGGGCGGAATGTGCATTGCTCTCCAAAGACGATACTCTCCCTCTTGCAATCCACGTCAAACTATGGTATAATAGAATAGACCTACCATCCGTGAAACCAAGGGGGAAATAGCATGAGAGATACCGGGAAACTGCTCGGACTTGCCGGGGTACTGGCGGCGGCGGCTTTGGCTGTCGGATGCGTGCCGGCGCTGAACTATGGTTCCGTTCCGCCGGAGCCGGAGTATACCACCAGACTGTCATCCACCACGGCTGCGACCACCACACGCAAGCCGTTTACCACACACAAGCACAGTCAGCACACGATCTCGTGGGAGGAATTTTCCGGCGAGTACAAGCCACGCACGACCTCCGGTTCCCGGAGCACCTCGACCGGGACGGGGACTTATACCGGCACACACACCGGCACGAATACCGGAACCGGCACAGGCACGGGCTCCGGACTGCATTCGTCTACGCACACGGGCTCTGAGGTCGAGGAACCGTTCCCGAACCACACCGATATGCCGCAGACCATCACCACGACCATCCAGCCGGAGGAACCGGTTCAGACCGAACCGCCCCAGACCGCACCGCCGGAAACAGCACCGCCGCAAACCGCTCCGCCCCAGACCGCACCGCCGCAAAATGATCCGCCTGCGGTAGAAGCACCGGTCTTTGAATAAGATTTTTTAGGAAACACAAATGCACGAAACACAGGAGAATTACACATTCAGCGTCGTGATCCCTGCGCACAATGAGGAACGCTATATCGGGAGCTGCCTGCAAGCCATCCGCAGGGCTTCCAAGGAAGTGCCGGGGCATCGGGTACAGATGATCGTTGTTGCCAACCGCTGCACAGACCGGACGGAGGAGATCGCACGCTGGTGCGGAGCCGAGGTCGTGCAGGACGATACCAAATGCATCAGCAGCGTCCGCAATGCCGGCGCCCGTGCCGCAAAGGGTAGGATCCTGGTGACCATCGATGCGGACAGCCGTATGTCCGAGGGGGCATTGCAGGAAATTCTGGAGCTGATCGACAGCGGAGATTACATCGGCGGCGGTTCGCCCTTCCGGTTTGAACGGATGTCGCTGGGCATCCTGTGTTCGGGGCTGTACGTCGGACTGAACCTCCTGCCCATCATGAAGCGCAACGGCGGAATGCTGTCCGGTGCGATGTTCTGGTGCCGGAAGGCGGATTTTGACTGCATCGGGGGATTTGACGAGACTCTGGTCAGCCTGGAGGATATGGACTTTGCGAGCCGTCTGAAAGCACACGGGGAGCGCCAGGGGAAACGCTACGGCACCCTGAAACGTTCCTATATCGTCACATCGAGCCGGAAATTTGACGAGTTCGGTGACTGGTACCTCATCCGCAACCGCAAGCTCACCAAGGAGATCTTCACCGGCAAAAACCGCAAGGCTGCCGATCATTTCTATTACAATGTCCGATAAAGACAAGATACAAGCGCCCCGGAGGGAATCTGCTCTCCAGGGCGTTTTTGCTGTATGCGGAGAAAAAAACTTTCCCCTTTCACATCTGCGTCTGCGAAAGGGGAAAATTTCCTTAAAGAAAGGAATATATGCCGATCAATGAATTGGGGGAATCGGCTTAGGAAAGTCCATTATAGACTTGTCCATTCTTGAGATCCACGCCCTTTGCCTTGAACATTTCGGAAACCGAAACGATCTGGTAGCCTTGTGCCTGGAGGGCGGGTACGAGGTACTCAACTGCCTGTGCAGTGGAGTCATAGGTTTCGTGCATGAGGATGACCTTGCCATTGAGGGAGCCATTCTGCGCACCGTTCATGAATTTATCGATCATATCCTGGGTGGTCGCACCATTCCAGTCGCCGGAGTCGAAGCCGCAGTTGATGAGGGGCGTACCAGCCACTCTCTGCAGGTCGTCATTGACGCCGAGGAACGGGGGACGAAGCAGGAAGTCGGTCTGACCGGTGATTTCTGTGAGCTTTGCCGCACAGCTTGTGATCTCCTGCTGGATGCTGTTGGCATCGAGGGTGCGGGCGTCGGTGTGACTCCAGGTGTGATTTGCGATCTCGAAACCGAGCTGCTGCGCACGCTTGATCTCGTCCTCCTTGCCGGCGATATTCTGACCGACATAGAAGAAGGTAGCGTGTGCCTTGTTCTCGGAAAGTGCGTTCTGGATGCGGCTTGCAGTACTGGACGCACCGCCGGCAACCGGACCGTCATCGAATGCGAATGCGACCATCGGCTTAGAAGGGTCAATCCAGGAAACATCCGCTGTATTATACCAATATCCCTCACGGCGCTCAACGACTGTCTCAGTAGGTGCAGGCGTCGGCTCCGGTGTTACTTCTGTCGGAGCAGGAGTGATCACAGGCTCGTCTTGCCTGGCAGACTGACCCAGAAGGGCACGCTTGAGCAGAGACAGATCATAGACATCGATGGCGTTATCATCGTTCATGTCCGCATTCTCGCCGTTGATGGTGACCTTGCCGCCGAGCAGGAACTTCTGGAGAGCGATCAGATCCTTGAGCTCTACAGCGCCGTTTGCGTCCACGTCGCCCTTGGAGCTGACGGTGGCAGCGCTGGTCGCAGCGATCTTGGTGCCCTTGGTAGCGATCACGGCGTCATCGATCACGAAATCGTTGGTCTTGCTGTCAGCCTCCACATAGAGGATCATTTGGGAAGCACCCTCCGGGATGGTGAAGCTGGTATTGGCAAGCTGTACCCAGTCACCCTTTGCAGCGTCACTTTCGGCGATGGTATCATAATGTTCCTTGCCGTCAGACCCCTGATACTGCAAGGTGAGCTTGAAGGTATCGGATGCGGCTGCATCCTGCTTGGCCATGACACTAAAGCTATAGGCTGTGCCCGGTGCATACTCACTGTTGGACAGGGAGGTGGCTGCACCATGCCAGTTATCGGTTCTGCCGGTAACCGCCAGACCATTGCCGGCTGCACCATTGTTGGTGGAAGCCACACTGGTCGTATCACCACGGGCTGTCCAAACACCAGCGCCATTCTCGAAATCCTCCTTCATGTAGTAGCCGTCAGCCGGAGGCGCAGCGGTCGGAGCCTGGGTAGGCGCTTCTGTGGGCTGTTCGGACGGTGTTTCGGTGGGCTTGGGGGTACCGCCGACCTCCATTTCGAGCTTGGAGACATTTGCCTTACCGGAGCTCTCCCAGCCCTCGACGTTCAGAGCGACCTCAGTGAGGTTGTAGATCGGGAAGCCTGCTGCATCCCACGCCTTGAAGTGGTCGGAAACGGTGATGGTACCGGAAGTTCTCTTATCCTTGCGGATACTGAACAGCTGCGGGAAGGTCTCGTTGCCGCCGCCCTTGATGGTAGGACCGTAGTGGTCGATGGTAAAGATCTCGTACTCAGCGCCGTCGATGGTAACGGTCTTGCTTGCGCCCTCAGGCTTCGGGCACCAGTTTACCCAGTCCTCGATGATGTAGTACTCGCAGACCTTGTCGCCGGAAGCGCCGTTGCGGAACCAGCCGTATACGCACAGACGGGAATTACCCTCCTGGCTTGCGGAATAGTCGGCAGCGTACTCCAGTGTGATATTGTCGTATTCAGATGCTTTCTTGGTAATGTCAAAGGTCATGCCACGTCTTGCCAGGAAGTTACCCTTGGAGACCGAGGCGCTCCATTCCGTGTCGAATGCGCCGCCCTTGCCGAGCGTCATGGAGCCGCTGGCGCCTGGATTGTTATCCAGCCAGATCTCGTAGCTGTAGCCCTCAGAATTGCCAGTGTGCTGATTGTCGCCGTTGGTAACGGTCAGCTTCTCGCCTGCTGCTGCAAAGGATGCTACCGGGAGCATTGTGCTGCACATAGCGACCGCCGTAAAGATACCGAGAAGTGTATGATTTCTTCTCATAAGGGGATCACCTTCTTTCTGTACTCTATTGTACCACACTTTCCAGCAAATGTCAACTGTTTTTGTCACAAATTCCGAAAACGTTTTTTATGCACATTTTACAAAGGCACACCAAAGAAAAGGCTTAAATAAGCGGTTTCTGTTTAACTTAAAAAGTATGTTTATTTTGTAAACAAATGCACGTTCATAAATGGTTCACTGGTTTTATTGCAATTCCTGCCAAATCAGTGCAACATCTGCAAACATTCCAGAAAAAGCAATCATCTCCCCTCGGTAAAATACTGAACTGACCCCAAAAAGATAGACAAACTTTTCAAAGAAATCTTATGCAAAGCGACTAAGAGAGATCTTGGTCGCTTTTGCTATG
>CACXGK010000237.1 GCA_902767115.1 uncultured Ruminococcus sp. | reverse complement strand
GGCTTCGAGCATGGCTCTGCCTGCGGTGAGGGCGACCGCCTTGGTCATGTCCTCGCAGGACATATTGTCGAGCATGATGATCTCACACCCCACGGAAAGCGCCTGCTCCAGCTCCTCTAAATTCCGCACCTCGACCTCGATCTTGGTCATGTGACCGATCTTCCGGCGCAGCTCTGTGACTGCCGGAACAATGCCGCCGTAGGCGTCAATATGGTTATCCTTGAGCATGGCACCCTCGGAGAGGTTGTATCTGTGATTGAAGCCGCCGCCCACCGTGACGGCATACTTCTGGAGTCTGCGCAGACCGGGGAGGGTCTTGCGTGTGTCGGTGATCTTGGCGTTCGTCCCTGCCACGAGCTTGACGCAATGGTTCGTTGCGGTCGCAATGCCGGACATATGCTGGAGGATGTTCAGCGCCGTGCGCTCTCCCTTCAGGAGCACCTTGGTGTCGCCCTCCATTCTGGCGATGATATCGCCCTTTTTCACGGCTGTTCCATCTGTCAGGCACTCGGTGAAGGTCACGCCGCCGCCCATCAGCTCGAATACTCTTTTCGCAATGTCAATGCCGCAGAGCACGCCGTCATCCTTGGCGATGTAGTACGCCTTGGAGGTATGCCCGTCGGGAATGAGGTAATCGGTGGTCACGTCCACGTAGTGGATGTCCTCCTCTAAGGCGGTGTTGATGATGCTGTCGATATAGCTTTGCAGAAGCTGCATATTATTCTCCTTTCTCCTCGACCAGTGCCTCATTCAGGATGAGGAAGGCGATGGTCGCTGTGGAGCGTGCCTCCACGTAGTCGGAATTGATCTGGTACTGGTTGTCCTCCAGCTCATGCAGCAGGTCGCAGACCTTGGAGAAATTCTCCTGGATCTTCTGCGCATTCGGACGCACGAAATAGCTCTCCTGCAAAATATGGCGGAGCTGGGTGCGCACGCCGTGCGGCACGGGCTCGGCGCCCTCGTGCAGGTCAAACTGCACCTCCTCAAAGCGCTTTTCGCCGAGATGCGTCATTTTCTTGGCAATGTCCTCGGCTGCATGACGGGAGAAGACAAGGGCTTCGAGCAGGGAATTGGATGCAAGGCGGTTGTTGCCGTGAACGCCGGTATTCGAGCATTCTCCGCACGCATACAGTCCCGGCACACGGGTGCGGGAGTGCGCATCGACCTGAATGCCGCCCATCAGATAGTGCTGACACGGGTAGATCGGGATGCGGTCTTTCGTCATATCGTAGCCCTGTTTGAGGAGGTTCTGGTAGATCATCGGGAAGCGATTCTTGACCTCCTCCGGGTCTTTGTGCGAAATATCGAGGTAAAAGTCATCCGACCCGGTACGTCTGCTCTCCAGCACGATGGCATTGGACACGACATCACGGGGCGCAAGCTCCAGACGGTCGTCATAGCGCTGCATAAAGCGCTCACCGTCGCAGTTGAGGAGGTACGCACCCTCGCCACGGACTGCCTCGGAAATGAGGAAGCACTCACGGGTGTGGCGGTTATTGAACGCCGTCGGGTGGAACTGGATGAGCGACAGCCCACGGATCATGGCGCCCATATTGTACGCAAACATGATGCCGTCACCGGTCGCAATGGCGGAATTGGTCGTGAATTCGTACACTCTGCCGATACCGCCCGTTGCCATCACGAAGAAATGGGAATTCACGGTCTCGTACTGCTCCTCGTGGAGAATGAGGGCGGAGAAGCCGGTCTTGGTTTTCTTCACGTCACACAGGAGGGTGTTCTCCCGGATGTCCACGTTGTCAAGGGTCTGGACATAGGCAAGGAGCTTTTCGGCGATCTCCCGTCCGGTGGCATCCTTGTGGTGGAAAATGCGGCGGCGGCTGTGTCCGCCCTCTAAGGTACGGTGGTAATCGCCATCCGCCTGCTTGTCGAACTCGACGCCAAGCTCGATGATGCGCCCGATATCCTGTGCGGCTTCCTCCACGAGCATATGCACAGTCTTGTGGTTGTTCTGGAAACCGCCGGCGATGTAGGTGTCATTCTCGTGCAGAGAGGTCTTGTCCTCCGGCGAATTGTAAACACCTGCGATGCCGCCCTGCGCAAGGGCGGTATTGCAAAGCCCAAGCTCTCTCTTGGTGAGGAGCAGGATCTTCGCATCACGGGGCAGATTGATGGCTGCGTACAGACCGGCGGCACCTGCGCCGGCGATGATAATATCATAATTCATAAGTTATCTCCTTCATTTCGCCCTATCGGGCGATTAGGAGGGGCTGCTCGCCCCTCCTGACCTCCCTCGGCAGGACGGTGACCGTCCTGCACCTGCAAGATTTTTTCATCGAGGTGCAGGGGATCGCATCCCCTGCCGAGGGTGCAGGGGCGAGAAGCCCCTGCTGGGGGTATGGGGGCAAAGCCCCCTGATCGGGCGAATAGCCCGAAAATCAGTCAAACTGCACTGGCTTGATCTGCCAGATCTCCTCTGCGTACTGTGCGATGGTACGGTCGGAGCTGAACTTTCCGGCGTGGCAGATGTTGTGCCACTGCTTCTTGGCGAACGCCATGCGGTCAGCCTTGTAATCACGCAGAGCATCGAGCTTGCGGTCGCAATAGCTCTGGAAGTCGCCCAGTACATAATAATGATCCGGAACGTGCCAGCTTGCGCCCTCGGTCAGGGCATCGTAGAGCTCTGCGATATCCTCGTTGTCACCGAAGGTGCCGTCCATGAGGGTCTGTACGACACGGCGGATCTTGTCGTTTTCCGCAAGTACACGGCGAGGGTCGTAGTCCTCCCAGATGTCTTTCAGCTCCTCGACTCTTGCACCGAAGATATAGTTATTCTCCTCGCCTGCCTCCTGCACGATCTCGACATTCGCACCGTCGAAGGTTCCCAGCGTGACAGCGCCGTTGAGCATCAGCTTCATATTGCCGGTGCCGGATGCCTCTGTGCCGGCGGTGGAGATCTGCTCGGAGATGTCTGCGGCAGCGACGAGCTTTTCGGCGTAGGATACATTATAATCCGTCACGAAGAATACCTTGATCTTGTCGGAGACTTCGGGGTCTGCGTCGATCATCTTTGCGATGGCGTTGATATACCGGATGATCGCCTTTGCACGCTTGTAGCCCGGTGCTGCCTTGGCACCGAAGATGAATGCCACCGGCGGCAGTTCGTTTGCATCAATGCTGCCGTCCTTGATGCCATAGTAGAGGTACAGGATGGAGAAGGCATTGAGGAGCTGACGCTTGTACTCATGCAGGCGCTTGATCTGGATGTCGAAGACGGCATCGGGGTCGATCGTGACATAGCGCTCTCCCTCGTGCTGTTCCATGAAGCTGACAAGCTGCTGCTTCTTGCTGTGCTTGATGTCCATGAAGCGCTTCATGACCGCCTCGGACTCGGCGTACTTGTCCAGTGCTTCGAGCTTGGTAAGGTCTGTCACCCAGTCCTCCGAGCCGAGCAGCTCCGTGAGCAGTGCAGACAGCTCCCGGTTGCACAGGGCAAGCCATCTTCTCTGGGTGATGCCGTTGGTCTTGTTCTGGAAGCGCTCCGGGTAAAATTTGTACCAGTCGGCAAGTGCGGTGTCCTTCAAAATCTGGGTGTGGATCTCGGCAACGCCGTTGACATAACTTCCCATAAAGATGGCAATATGTGCCATATGCACCATGCCGTCCTTCAGGATGCGCAT
>CACXGK010000236.1 GCA_902767115.1 uncultured Ruminococcus sp. | reverse complement strand
GGACTTGTCAATGGCGATAGCGTGACGGCGGCAATTCACGAGGACATTGTCTATGCGGATATTGATGTGAATCAGGAAAGCATCTGGAGTTTTCTGCTGTTTACGGGCTATCTGAAACCGATTGCTTCCCGACAGATCGGCAATTTTGTCAGCTATGATCTGGTGATCCCGAACCGGGAGATTTGCAGCATTTACCAACGGACGATCCTGCAATGGTTCAATGATGCGACCAGAACAACATCCCGTGCGGATCTTCTGAGCGCCTTGCTCTCGCAAAATGTCGAGCAGGTGAACACGATCGTCGGCACCTGGCTGAATGAAACCATCAGCTTCTTCGACGAAAAAGAGCAGTATTACCACGGATTTATGGCAGGACTGATCTCAGGGTTTAAGGGATATAAGCTCGTGTCGAACCGTGAGAGTGGTAACGGGAGACCTGACTTGATCCTCAAGGAACGGTACAGCAAGGAGACAGCGATCGTGATCGAGATTAAAGCTGCCAATCCCAAGAACAAGAGCGAAACGCTTGAATCCAAATTAGCTGAGGCAATGAAGCAGATCGAGGTCAACCATTACGAGGAGGAACTTCGGAATGACGGGTACCGGAATATTCTGCTTTATGGGGTTGCGTTTAAGGAGAAGGAGTGTCTTGTTCAGTTGAAGAAGTTGTGAGACAACTAACCGGAATGAGCGTAATGATCCGTACATCAAATACGCAATTGACATCAATTTTGACATCAATTTCACGCATTTGTTTTTATCGATGAACAATATGAAATTCGTGAGAATCCCTATTTTTCGTACTCTGTAACATTTCATAACACCCAGTAACACATAGGGCTCGAAGCGTTATACTACGCGCTCTGAAAAAGCTTGCATTCTCTCCTGCGCTATGGTATAATAAAATTAGTATCGACTCTTGGATCAGAAAGGAGCATGAAGCGCATGAAAGTCTTTAATACCACTGCGGTCTGCGTGCCGTCCAAGCATTATATGGTTGATCTGACCGAGCGAATCGCAGAGATCCGCAAGCTCGTGGATGTCGGGAAGTATTTCACAATCAACAGAGCCCGTCAGTATGGCAAGACCACCACACTGAATGCCCTGAAGCAGAACCTACAGGATGAATATACTGTACTGAGCCTTAGTTTTGAGGGTATCGGAGATGCAGGCTTTGCGACGGAAGCTTCTTTTGTAAGAGAATTTTGCCGATTGCTCCGGAGAAAATTCAGATCCGGTATTGTGATTCCGCCAAATGTAAAAGACGAGATCGAGCGGCTGTTTCAGAGCGATTCCGAACGGATCAATCTGGGCGATCTGTTTGATCTTCTCCTCGAATGGTGCGCAGAATCGGAGCGAAAGATCGTTCTGCTCATTGATGAAGTGGACAGCGCAACGAACAATCAGGTATTTCTTGACTTTCTTGCACAGCTCCGCGATAACTATATCAACAGGGATACAGAGGATGTAATCACATTTCATTCCGTCATCCTTGCCGGTGTTACCGACATTAAGCACCTAAAAAGCAAGATCAGACCAGATGCAGAACGCAAGGAAAACAGCCCGTGGAACATCGCTGCGGACTTCAACATCGACATGAGCCTGTCCGAAGCCGGTATCAAGGGGATGCTGGACGAATATGAAGCCGATCATCATACCGGCATGGACACTGCGAAGATTGCCGGACTGATCTGGAACCAGACAAGCGGCTACCCGTTCCTTGTCAGCCGCATCTGCCAGTTGATCGACGAACAGGTATGCCAGAGTATGCCGCCATCTGAGGCATGGACAAGAAACGGCTTCAATACTGCGCTCAGACTGCTGTTAGCAGAAAGCAATGCACTGTTCCAGTCAATCACCAAGAATCTGAACAACTACCCTCGTCTGAAAGACTCCATCCGCAGTATTCTGATGGAAGGCAAGAAAATGACGTACAATTCTGATCAGGACGACATTGTACAGATGGAAATGCTTGGTCTCATCAGACGAGATCATAACACAGTAAGAATTTCCAATATCATCTTTGAAACGAGACTCTACAATCTTTTCCTCTCCGAATCTGAATTTGAAAAGAACGCATTCTATGAAACCGGCTCTCTCAACCGCAACCAGTTTATCCAGAACGGCAGATTAGACATGGTGGCTGTCTTGAATGGTTTTATCCGGACATACAATCAAGTATACGGCCCCCTCTCCGAAAAATTCAAGGAAAAGGACGGCAGAGAGCTGTTCCTGCTGTATCTCAAACCGATCATCAATGGCACCGGAAACTTCTATATCGAGGCGCAGACACGCGACCAGCTTCGTACCGATGTGATTGTGGATTATCTCGGTGAACAGTATATTCTGGAGCTGAAAATCTGGAATGGCTCCGGCTATCACGAGAGCGGCGAGCAGCAGCTTTGCGAATACCTTGATCGCTTTGATCTGAAAACCGGTTATATGCTCACCTTCAATTTTAATCAGAAGAAGGAACAGGGCATCCGGGAAGTGAAGATCGGTGATAAAACGCTTTACGAAGCCACTCTGTGATTCAATCAAAAGCCGCATAACATATATGTTATATACTGCCCTCTATTGCAAAGCCACATAGTGGCTTTGGCAGAGGGCGTATAAACGAAGCGCTTAGCGGCACACAGTGCCGCCCCGCCGTCAAAGACGGTGGATTGCAAATCGTTATTACGATTTGCAATAGCGCGTAGTATAATAAAAGCAATGATTCCTGTTATGACACTTCTGTGACAAATTCCTGACAGGATTCCGGGGAATTATCCTGGAGAATGTGGTATGATAGTATCAGACCGGAAAGCAAAACGGTCATACACAAAAAATCACATTCTGAAGGAGGTCATTACTATGACAACAAGCATTATCACCCGAATCGCAGCCCTTGCAGGCGTCGCAGCACTATTTCCGTGCGGCATATACGCCTACGCATCCAACCACACGGCACAGCCAGATGCAGAAGCCGATCAGACCGAAGCAGTCACCGAAAGAACGCAGGCTGTCACAGTTTCCGACGGCTGCGGTGTTCCGTCCACTTATGTTACCTGTGACGGCACAGGTGATGCAGACGGCGAATTCACCTACACCGAGTATGTCGCTGATGGCAGCGCGGACGATTCTGCTTTGCAAGAGGTGCTGTCTGAGGAGGCTTATGCAGAGTACATACAGCTCTCTGAGCGTCTTGCACAGATCGATGCGGAGGCAGGCGTGACGGAGGATATGACCGAGGAGGAGATGGATGCCGCCTATGCGCCGTATATGGACGAGATCAACCGTCTGAATGCGCGTATGGCCGAGATCTTTGAGGAAGCCGGTTTCACCTTTGAGAAGATCTCCGAGGAATACCCGGATGCGGATACTGTTATCACGGTCTATGAATTCAGCAGCGAAACCGAGAACTGACAACAAACAACAGAGCCTGTCCGGGAGTCCGGACAGGTGTTCTGCGTAAGGAGCAAACGATGCACCAGATGATCTATGCGGCGGATGACGAGCCGGATATTCTTGATGTGATGCGGGAATTCCTGGAGAATGCGGGATTCTCCGTCAGAACGTTTCCGACAGGAGATGACCTGCTTACAGCCTTTCAGGAGCAGCCCTGTGATCTGGTCGTGCTGGATATTATGATGCCCGGTACGGACGGATTGACAGTCTGCAAGGAGCTGCGCCATATCTCGGATGTTCCCATTGTGATTCTGACAGCGCGGGAGAGTGAGACTGACCATATGCGGGGCTTTCTGCTCGGCGGGGATGATTATCTCATCAAGCCGTTCTCGCCGGCACTTCTGGTGCTGCGGATCAAGGCGCTCCTGCGCCGTATGCAGATGCGTCCTGACACGCCGCAGGTCTGTGTATTCGGGGATCTGCAATTCTCCGAGAGCGCTCATACTGTGAAATGCGGTGAACAGCCGATCGATCTGTCCATGACGGAATTTAACCTCCTGGGCTGTCTGCTTGAACACCCCGGAACAGCAGTTTCCCGGAATGACTTGCTTGACCGCGTATGGGGCATCGACAGTGAGGAGATCGAGACGCGCGTCACGGACGAGACTGTCCGACGTATCCGTCAAAAGCTGAAAATAGCCCGCAGCCGCGTGAAGATCACTGCCGTCTGGGGCTATGGGTATAAACTGGAGGACGAACATGCATAGCATCCGGTATCGAATCGCTGCGCTTGCCGGCGGGTCTGTCCTGCTGACACTGCTGCTCATCATGGCGGCGTTCAATGTCATCATCCGCCATGAGATGCAGAACAATGCCGCAGTCTCCCTGCAAGCCGTTCTGGGAAGCGGTGAAGTGCAGGACGGTGCTTCCACGATCTATTCGCCGGAGATCATTTTCGTCTATGATAATTCGGAGCAGACGATCAGCTATCTTCCGAAGGAGCAGAAGATGATTGCATGGTGTACAGAAAATGATGCGAGTACCATGCAGAAAGCACAGATCGGCGGCAATACCTATTATATCCAGTCCGCCGAACCGTCGGAAGAACTGCAAAACAGCTTCTCCTCATATACGATCACAGATGGCGATACGACATACACCTATGGCTTTATGGAGGATAAACCATCTATCCGCACCTGCATCGCCTATGTCGATATCACCGGTGAGCTGCACATGATCTGGCAGATCAACCTTGTGTTTCTGATCGCGGCTTTGCTGATCGGCAGCATCAGCATCACGATCGGCTATATCACGGGCAAACAACTGGAACAAAATCAGCTTGCACAGAAGCAGTTCTTTGAGAACACTTCTCACGAGCTGAAAACGCCGTTGACCTCCATCCGCGGCTATGCGGAGGGAATTTCGACGGGGGTAATTACGGATTATCCGAAGACCGGACGCGTGATTGCCGCACAGACCGAGAAGATGAGCGCCCTTATCGAAGAAATTCTCTGCATGGCAAAGCTGGAAAGTGGTTCGGTGACGCTCACAAAGGAGAATGTTGAGCTATCTGCCTTTTTGCAGGACTGCCTGATGCCGTTTGAGGGGACGGTGCTGACCCGGAATCTTTCGGTACATCTCGATCTGCATCCGATGACAGTTTCCGCAGACCCCGACAAGCTGGAACATGCTGTCTCCAATCTGCTCACCAATGCGCTGAAATACGCCAGAAGTGAGATACGCATCTCCTGCGGCAGCGGCAGGGTATGCATCGAGAATGATTGCGAACCACTGACGGACGATGCTCTGCGCCACCTTTTTGACCGGTTCTATACAGGACGGGACGGCAATACCGGCATCGGGCTTTCTATCGCCCGCGACCTCATCGCTCTGCATGGCTGGAAGCTGATTGCCCAGCACACAGAGCGAGGTATCGCATTTGTGACGCGGATGACAGATATGACATGATCCTGTCCTTCTTCCCCCACTCACACAAAACCAATACGAGGAAGAACTGCGGAATGAAGGCTGCCAGAACATCCTTCTGTACGGTGCAGCCTTCCGTGAAAAGGATTGCCTGATCGGCGTGTTGCCAAATTCAAAATAGCGTGAAATATAGGGGTTTATAGATTTCTTCAATCACTTGGTTTTGTTAACTGCTACACAGGCTGCAATCGCAGACAAGAAGTAATCCGGAAATTTTCCAGAATCTTGCAGGATAGGCACAGCTTTGTGCTTTCCTGAAAATAGAAAATCCCACCTTTTGCATCACAAGCAGAGGGTGGGATTTTTTGTATGCTCCTCGGTAAAGTATGCGTCCCCTCCCCCACGGTACACCAAAGCCGCCTTTGGCAAAGCATCCTCACTTCCGCTCCCCCCAAATGTATCATCCGCGACACACTTTGCAAACAACATCTTGACATCGGAGTACTGATGTGTTACAATTGAAAAAAATACACTCGGAGGTGTTGGCATGAAACTGATGCATTTGTCCGATCTGCACCTGGGAAAGACGCTGTGCGGATATTCCCTGCTGGACGACCAGCGATACATCCTTGACCGCATTCTGGAGATCACACAGGCGCAGAAACCCGATGCTGTCCTGATCGCCGGAGATGTGTTTGACCGTTCGGCGCCCTCTGCGGAAACGGTCGCACTGATGGATGATTTCCTGACTCGGCTGTCCGCACTGGGAAGCCCTATTCTGATGATCGCCGGCAACCACGATTCCCCCGAACGCATCGCCTACGGCAGCAGGATCATGGAACGCAGCAGTATCTTTATGTCACCGGTCTACGACGGGACGATCAAGTCCGTTACCCTTACCGATGCGCACGGTAAAGTCTGCTTCTGGCTGATGCCGTTTCTGCATCCGGCAGATGTACGGCAGTTTTATCCGGAGACCAAGCCCAACGTCAATGATGCGCTCCGTGCAGTGATCGACACCATGGAGCTTGACCCGTCCGTGCGCCATGTCCTGCTTGCGCATCAGTTTGTGACCGGCGCCTCGCTTTCCGGCTCTGAGGAGGTGTACTGCGGCACCGCCGAGCAGGTCAGCGCAGAGGTGTTCGCACCCTTTATGTATACGGCGATGGGGCATTTACATAATCCGATGAACGTCGGCTCTCCCCGTGTGCGTTACTGCGGCACGCCCTTGAAATACTCCGCATCCGAAGTGGGCAGCACCAAATCCGTCACCATCGCAAAGCTCGGTGAAATCGGCACAGAGCCCGTCATTACGGAGATCCCGCTCGTGCCGCTGCGTGATATGAAGAAGCTGCACGGCAGCTTTGAGGAGCTCATCTGCGGAACGGATGACAACTTCGTGCAGGTTCTTCTCACGGACGAAACCGATGTCCCCGATGCAATGGCAAAGCTGCGGATGCACTATCCGTACATCCTCGGAATGGATTACGACCGCAAGCGCCCTGACGACATGGCAGAGCTCGAACTGCTCCAGCAGGAACCGGATAAAGACCCGGAGGAACTGTTTGCGGCATTTTTCGAGCAGGTGCAGGGTATGGCGATGCGTCCGCAGCAGGCACAGATCATTCATGACCTCGTTGAAGCGCTCTGGAAAAAGGAGGCAAACGTATGAGACCTTTGAAGCTTGAACTTTCCGCATTCGGTCCCTACGCCGGGCGTCAGGTGATCGATTTTGAGACCTTTGGCAAGAGTGGACTGTACCTCATCACAGGGCCTACCGGCGCCGGCAAGACCACGCTCTTTGATGCCATTTCCTATGCGCTGTACGGCAGGACAAGCGGCGATGACCGTGAGGTGGGAATGCTGCGTTCCACCGGTGCGCAGCCGGATGAGGAGACATTCGTGCGCTTTACGTTCTCGTATCGTGGGAAATGCTACACGATCTTCCGCAGCCCCGAAACGACACGCCGCAAGAAACGAGGTGTCGGCACAACAACTGTCCCTCCCAGGGTCGAGCTGCACTTTGCGGATACCGTTCTTACCCAGACCAAGCCCGTGGAGCAGAAGATCCAGGAGATCATCGGGCTGAACTGCGACCAGTTTTCGCAGATCGCCATGATCGCACAGGGGAAATTCCGTGAGCTGCTCATGACCAATTCCAGGGAACGCATGGGGCTGCTGCGCACGATCTTCCGGACGGAGCAGTATGCCAAGCTGACCGAGCACCTCAAGGACATGAAAAACAAGGTGCAGCAAGAACAGGGAACTGCCGGTTCTCTGTTTGACAGCTCCCGGCAGGAGATCCGCATTCCGCAGGATGAGCACTATGCGGAGCGCAAGACCTGGGTCGAGCAGACAGCGCTCCCGGAGGAACTGATCGCATTTGTCGGGGAGCTCATCGAGCAGGATACCGCACAGCAAGAGCGCTTGCAGGCGGAGCAGAAGCACTGGGAGGAACAGGGCAAGACCGCCGATGGACTCCTTGAAAAAGCGCAGGAGCTCACAAAGCACCAGGAGCATCTGGCTGCCTTGACAGCCCTGATCGGGAACCAGACCAAAGCAAGCGAGGATGCTGCAAAGGCGCTGGCGCTTGCAAAGGCAAAGCTTCCTGAGAGCGAACAGCTCCGGAAGCAAGCCGTTTCGCTCGAAGCGGTCATGCCAAGATTTGATGAACTCGAACAGCTTGCAGCGGATTGCAAAGCATTGCAGGACGATGCCGCATCGCTTAGAACGGCGCATCTGGAGAAAACCCATCAGGCTGAGGTGCTTGAAAAGAAGCTGCAAGACGCCCGTGAGCGCTTGCAGGCACTCTCCGGCGTTGATGTGAAACTGAGCGAGCTGGATGCCGAACAGGAGAAGCAGACCAAACGCATCAGGACGCTTGCCGACATCGCAGAGGCTCTCCGCCAGTGGCAGACATCCGGGAATGCCCTTGTGCAAGCGAAGGAAGCTCACGCAGCAGCCCAGACCCGGCAAGCTGCACTCGAAGCACAGGAGCAGCAGGCAAAGGCGGCTCTGGATTTGCTCGAAAAGCAGAGAGACAAGCTCTCCCAGGCGTCTTCCATCGGTGAAGCCCTGCAAAACGACCTGAACGAGCAGAAACGCCTGAAGTCGGACGTCATTGGTGTCCAGGCGCTTTTGGAAAGCCACGCTGCGAAGCTGCAAGCGCTGACTGCCGCACGACAGGCACTTGCAGCCGCCAAGCAGTCATGCACGGACAAGGAAGCGGCTCTGGAGCAGGAGACCCAGGCGCTGCAAGCTGCCGAAACAGAACGTGCATCGCTGCGTGACTGCGGTGAACAGATGCTCCGGCTCCGGCAGGCACAGGAAAAGCTCGAACAGCGCCATTTTGCCCTTGCAGCGATCGGAAACGGGCTGGATGCATGGCAGATGCAGTCCCGGAAGCTCGAAGATGCACAGGCGGCATATCGCAAGACTGGCGAGATCTACCAGACCGCAAAGGCTGCCTACGATCACGCCTACAGCAATTTCCTGCATAACCAGGCAGGACTTCTTGCCAGGGACCTGCAAGCCGGCTGCAAGTGCCCCGTTTGCGGTTCGACCGAGCATCCGCAGCTTGCTGCGATTTCGGATGAGACCGTGACGGAGGAACAGCTCAATGCACTTCGCCACGACATGGAGCAGGCAGACCAGGCTCAGAATGCGGCAAGCCAAGCCGCCGGCAATGTCAAAGCAGCCGCTGATGTGCAGTATGAAGCCCTCTCCCGTGAGACCGAGGAGACCTTGCAATGCACCCCGGAGGATGCCGCAGAGAAACTGCGTCAGGCACAGGCGGACGCTGCCCAGCAGAAAACCGAGCTTGCAGCACAGGAGCAGACATTGCTCCAGAAGCAGCAGCGTGCGAATGCGCTGGATGATCTGATCGCCGCCTCCAAGGAACAGATCGAGCAGAAAACCAAGGCTTTGGAAGACGCCAAGGATGCCGCAAATAAGGCAGAAAATGCTGTCACAGAATGCAAGGCAAATGTGCAGTCCGCACAGGAGCATACCTTACAGGCAGCAAAAAATATCCTTGTACCGCTTCCTGCATGGGAGGCGCTCCCGGCACAGTGCGAAACCGCACTGGCGGCGTTGGAAGAAAAGATCGCCGACCTGAATGCGCAGATCACAGATAATAACGAGCAGTTGAAAGCGTTTGCCGAGTGTCTGGAGCAGATCAAGGCGCAGAAATCTGAAATGCAGCAGCTTGACGAGCAGATCACCGAGCAGCGCAAAGCAGTTAGCGAATTCGCCGGTCACGTCAGCCGTCAGGAGGGCACCGCCGCCGAGCAGGAAAAGCAGCTTTCCCAGACGGCACAGGCGGAGCTTGACGGATGCGCTCTCACAGAGCTGCCGAAGCGCTTGCAGGCGGCACAGGCAGAAGCTGCGCAGACCGCCGCTGCGCTTGCAAAGCAAAGCGAGGGACTTCTCCGCCAGTTCCGGCAGAAGCAGACGCTTGGCAAGGAGATCCCGGAAACGGAAAAGACCTTGCAGGAGACCCAAAATGCCGCATCCGATCTGAAATCGGCGCTGCAGGGCAAGACCGCCGAGCTCCAGACCAAGCAGAAGCAGCATGATGACACCGCCGCATCGCTCCCCTACAAGACCCGTGAGGAAGCGCAAGCGCAGATTCAGCAATGGAATGCGCAGGCGCAGCAGATGCAGGATGCGTTCAAGCAGTGCGAGGCATCGGAGAAGGCGGCATCCAAGGCGCTGCTGGATTCCAAGGGACAAAAGAAATCACTGGAGGCCGTCATTGCAGGATTCCCCCAGATCGACACCGAACAGCAGACAGCGCTCCGCAGCGAAGCCAACCGCAAGGCGCAGGCATTGCAGCAGCAATGCAGAGAGCTGCTGGTTCGTGTGCAGCTTCACAAGGATTTGCAGAGCAAAATGCAGCAGCAGGCAAAGGCAGTCGCAGAAGCCGAGGAGCGTTTCAAGTGTATCCGGCAGCTTTCCGAGGTGGCATCCGGTGCGCCGCCGCTTCGTATTCCACTCGAAGCATTTGTGCAGATGCGTGTGTTTGACAACATCATCAAGCGTGCCAACAGCCACCTGCGTGTGATGACCGACAGCCGGTATGAGCTCCGGCGCCGTGCCGTGACCGACGGCGGCAGGGGACTGGACGGTCTCGAACTGAATGTCTATGACCGCTGGAGCGGCACGGAGCGCAAGGTGCAGTCCATTTCCGGCGGCGAGAGCTTCATGGCATCGCTGTCACTGGCGCTCGGACTTTCCGAAGAAATTCAGGCAAATGCCGGCGGCGTGCGGCTGGAATCCATGTTCATCGATGAGGGCTTCGGCAGTCTCGACCATGAATCCTTGCAGCTCGTGATGAAGGCGCTGAACAGCCTGCTCGACAGCGACCGCCTGATCGGTATCATCTCCCATGTGGATGTGCTCAAAAGCAACATCACCAACCAGCTCGTCATTGAGAAAAGCGCCAAGAACGGCTATAGTTCGGTACATATCAAGCATTCCTGAAAGTGAGGAGGAATTTCTATGCCACTGTACCTCATCCGTGCCGACCTTACGAAATTTCCGTGCGATGCGGTCGTGATCTCCTCGGACGAATCGCTCCGGGGCGGCAGTATGATGGGTGCTGTCGGAAGTGCCGGCAGTCCGCTGTTTTTGGATGCACTCCGGCTCATCGGCACAATGCCTGCCGGAAGTGCCAGACATTTGAAAGACGTGCGGTTCCAGTGCAAGCATACCATCATCACCGCAGCGCCCCTCTGGCGTGGCGGCAAGCAGCACGAGGTCGAGCAGCTCACCGACTGCTACCGGAACAGCCTTGCGCTGGCACGGAAGCTGCATTGCCGGCGTGTGGCAGTCGGGTTGATCGATTCTCATGCTTACGGGATTCCGCAGGATATTGCGCTGGATACGGCGATCGATACCATCACGGATTTCCTCGAACAGCACGACCTGGAGGTCTATCTCACGAGCTTTGACCTGAAAGCCTATGCGGAATCTGCCGAGCGTGGAAAACGGCTGGATGCGTTTATGCGTGCGAATCTCCGTGCAGAGCCGCCGCATGGACTTGCCGCCATATTTAACGGTGCGGCGGCGTCTGCCCCCATGATGCCGCTTGGCGGAATGCAGGCATATCACAAGAAGGCGGACGGCTTGGAACAGGCGCTGCAAATGATCGACGAGAGCTTCACGGAAATGCTCCTGCGCAAGATCGACGAGCGTGGCATGACCGATGCACAGTGTTACAAACGTGCCAATGTGGATCGCCGGCGATTCTCAAAAATCCGCAGTGATAAGCACTATCACCCGAAGAAATCGACAGCCGTCGCATTTGCCATTGCCCTTGAACTGAGCCTTGCAGAAACGCAGGAACTCCTGCACAAAGCCGGCTATTCGCTCTCGCACAGCAGCAAGTTTGACATCATCATCGAATTTTTCATCCGTGAGGGGAATTACGACATCGGCGAGATCAACGAAGCCCTCTACGATTACGACCAGAAATTGCTCGGTGCGGAATAAAAAAATTGTCGCTTGAAAGGCGACCCTCCCGCCTTTGAAATGTGGTACAATAAAATTACAGAAAACAAACCCACACATTTCAAAGGAGGCTTTCTTATGACAAACGCAAATCAGACGACCGAAATGGTATTCATCCTCGACCGCAGCGGCTCGATGGCAGGCTTGGAGAGCGATACGATCGGCGGCTTCAACGCCATGATCGAAAAGCAGAAGCAAGAGGAGGGCGAGGCTTACGTCACGACCATCCTGTTCGACGACCAGTACGAGATTCTGCACGACCGTCTGCCGCTTTCCGAAGTCCCGAAGATGACCAAAAAAGACTACACCGTTCGTGGCTGCACAGCGCTGCTCGATGCCGTCGGCAGGACGATCAAGCACATCAGCTCCATCCACAAATACGCACGTCCGGAGGACGTTCCGGCGCACACGGTGTTCGTCATCACGACGGACGGTATGGAAAATGCAAGCCACAAGTTCAACTACCATGCGGTCAAGGAAATGATCGAAGCGAAGAAAAAGCTTGGCTGGGAATTCATGTTCATCGGTGCAAATATTGACGCAGCGGCGGAAGCGGCACGCATGGGCATCGATCGTGACAGTACGGCAAATTACATTGCAGACTGCGTCGGCACAGCGGCGGTTTTTGAGTCGGTCGGCAATAATCTGGGATTTGTCCGGAAGCACGGCCGTAATGCGGCAAACTGGCAGGCGAAGATCGTGGACGATTTGAAGAAGCGTGGCGGACACAGATAAGCCCTTATCAAAGCAAAAGCGGATGTGTTTGAGGCACATCCGCTTTCTGTATCAGGTATTGGTTTTGGCAGGAGCGATCTCCCCTGCGTCACGCTCCAGCCCCTTCCAGCCGAACCGGATAAACGACACCAGAATCGAAACGATCGTGATGCTCTCGCTGATGATGCCGCCGAACGAATGCACGATCACGTCATACACCAGCCAGCATGGGGATGCGCAGACGAGATTGACCATGCGAATCTTGCGGGGGCTGTTTGACCAGTAGGCAAAGGTGCTGGTCACGGATGCCGTGAATGCGAGCAGGCTCACCGGGCCGTCCCAGGTCAGGAACAGCACACCCGTAAACAGCAATGCGATCACCACCGGGCACCAGGCTTGCCGCACCCAGCGCCAATCCTTGTATTTCATCAGCAGCGCATTGCGCAGGATGTTGACCGCAAGGCTCAGGCAGCCGCTTTTGGCATCGAGCAGGAAGAATTGCAGGCAGAACAGCGCCGAGCCGACCAATTGCAGGAAGAACAGACAGCGGTTCGATTTGATCTGGTAAGACAGGATGAACACGGCAACCGCTGCAAAGCCGATTCCCTGAATGCATAACTCACGCAAAGACAAG
>CACXGK010000235.1 GCA_902767115.1 uncultured Ruminococcus sp. | reverse complement strand
TTTGCAAAAAAGTGCCCCTTCTTTCGCCTTGAAATGCTTTTCCTGCCGCCTATAGGCGGCAAAATGAACTTTATCGACAAGCTGAGCCTGCGCTGAAAAGTGCAGGCTTTTTTGTACATTTTTGGTAACATTTCCATAATCCCACTTGAAATCGTTTACGAAATGTGGTATAATAGTAGAAACGCAGGGGTGGGATCCCCTGCGAAATCTTGTGATAAGGTGCGTGATAACCATGATGAAACAAACACGCTGGGCAGCAGTGCTGACCGCTGCGGTGCTCCTTGCCGGCATGACGGCAATTCCTGGCGGTGCGGCGGATTCCGTGCTGCTTTCCTCCGACTTTGAGGGGAGCACAAGCGGTTGGGCAGGATTTGGCCCTGCTTCCGTTTCCTACACCAACAACGACAAGCACGGCGGCGACTGGTGCCTGTATGTTTCCGACCGCAGCGACAACTGGAACGGCGCTTACTGCAATATGGCAAGCACCCTGTCTCCCGGCGAGACCTACCAGTTCTCCGCCTGGGTCAAGGGCAAGGCTGGCGATACCGTGCAGTTCATGCTCAAATATACTGACGGCGAGGGCGACCAGTACAAGTCCATCGGCGAAGCGGCTGCGGATGACTGGACGGAAATTTCCGGCTCCTACGCCATCCCGAATGACGCCAAGGATATGCTCATCTACTTCCAGACGGCGGAGGGCACCAATGATTTCCAGGTCGATGACGTGACCGTTACCGGCAAGGCAAGCTGGTCGGAAGCCGCACTTGACGAAACGCCCCTGAAGGACGTTTACGCCAACTATTTCAAGCTCGGCTGCGCCGCAACACCGGACGAGATCTCCACGCCCATTTCGCAGGAGATCGTCAAGCGCCATTTCAACAGCCTGACCATCGGCAACGAGCTCAAACCGGATTACGTCATGGACAAGGCTGCCACCCAGTCCTCTGGCAAAATTCAGGTCAGCCTTGCACAGGCAAGCACCCTCCTGAAATTCTGCGAGGACAACCAGATCCCGATCCGTGGTCACGTTTTCTGCTGGTACAGCCAGACCCCAAGCTGGTTCTTCCGGGAGAACTTCTCCGACGACGGCGCCTACGTTTCCAAGGACGTCATGAACCAGCGTCTGGACGACTATATCAAGGCACTCACCGAGCGCATTGCCGCCGAGTACCCCAAGCTGGATGTGTACTGCTGGGACGTTGTCAACGAGTGCTATCTTGACAAGGGACAGCTTCGTCCTGCCGGCTCCAACACGAGGGATAACGAGTCGGAGTGGATGCTCATTTATGGGGATGATTCCTTCATCGAGCAGGCATTCACCTCCGCCAGAAAGTACGTTCCCAAGGGCACCAAGCTCTTTTACAACGACTTCAACGAGTACATCCCGGCAAAGCGTGACGCCATCTACGAACAGTGCAAGAAGCTCAAGGAAAAAGGGCTGATCGACGGCATTGGTATGCAGTCTCACCTGGACGTGGGCTATCCGGATGCGAGCCTTTATCGTCAGGCGATCGACAAGTTTGATTCGCTGGGGCTCGAAGTGCAGATCACGGAGCTGGACATCACGGATTATGATTCCGGTCCGGATTCTGCATCGGTTGCGCAGGCTTACAAGTCCATCATGGGCGAGATCGTGGATGCGAAGAAATCCGGTGCGAACATCACCGCCTGCGTTTTCTGGGGCATCACAGACGGCACGAGCTGGCGCAAGACCGGCTATCCGCTGCTGCTGAATGCAGATTACTCCCCGAAGCAGGCATTTGCCTCCGTGGCAGGTGCCGTTCCGGAAAGCGAATGGGGCAATGTGAAGGAAACCACAACTGAACCGCCCACGGAGGAGTCTGTTACACCGACGGATGGCCTGTGGCACGCAAAGAAGGGCGACGTGTATGTGGACAACAAGGTCGATCTCCTCGACATCATCCAGATGCAGAAATTCCTCCTCGGCATCCAAAAGAATGCAGTCGAATCCTTTGAAGCGTCCGGCATTCCGGCAGAGATCGTCACGGGTGATCCGGCTGATCTCAACGAGGACGGCGAGTACGATGTGTTCGACCTCTCCCTCCTCAAACGCCAGGTGATGCAGAATACTGCCAATACCGGACGGGATGAATTCGGTCAGCCGATCGTGATAGATTGAAAATAACTGGCTGGCATTACTGGCAATATCATGAAGCCCGTCAGCCCCCTCCCCCATCGGGGAGGGGGCTTTTCTTTTGGGTATTTGGGAGGCATTCTTTCTGGGGGAGGGTATTGGGGGCGCAATGCTAACAACTTAGGCTTTTTTGTCGGCTTGCGCCGACTTAGGAGGGGCTTCTCGCCCCTCCTAAACCTCCCTCGGCAGGACTATGCAGCCCTGCACCCGCAG
>CACXGK010000234.1 GCA_902767115.1 uncultured Ruminococcus sp. | reverse complement strand
TTGGGTATATCCTGCGATTCTCCGACAATGATTGCTGTGATCGTGTCATAATCCACATTCCCGTCCTCATCGGCACAGGCTCTCAATTGCAATGGTATGACACCCTTTACCTTCATACATAAACCCGAAGATGTGCTCGATCCGGCGGCAGGTTTTGGATTTTTGATGATGGGATTACTTCTGCTCCTCTGTAAGCGGATGGTTTCGTGTACCCTTTTCACAGATATGATTTTCGCTGCCTTCTGTGAAATTGTTTGTTATCTTTTCTCCTGCGTAAGCGTTGTCAACATAGAACACTTGTCCTTTTCGTCAAGCAATTCTGTACTGCAGTTACTATCATGGACTGAACCAGCCGTTACTTCGTAATTCGATATCAGTTTGCATTCCGCATCAATGAAACTTAAAAGAAAAACACATTTGATATGAATGAGTGGGCAGAGGTTGAGTGCATAGTAGCTGTCATCGGGATCAAAACCGGAACGTACATCAAGCGTATTGCCGCAAAAGGAGAGATCGCGTTTTATGACATGAAAAGTCAAATGAAATAAGCAGCATCTATGCGAAGAAATCTGTAGTACGGGACAAGGGTATAAAAATTGCTGCTCTATAAGATAGCTTCAAGAGCAGCAAACAATGATTGTATGTGTATTCAGATATTCTGAGAACCTACCATAAGATTTCACAGGGAGATTATTTTCCCAGACTGATTGACAAACTCCTAATCACCTTTGAATCATCTCTGCGATCAAAGCAGCCCCGTGCATCAGCTCATAAACCGTGATATGCTCCTCCGTAGAATGCACGCGCTGCATCCCGCAGGAAATTACAATACCGCTGATGCCCGCTTTCAGAAAAATGTGGTTATCGCTCCCGCCGAACGTTGATCGAAGTGTTCCGGCTAAACCGAGAGTCTCACAGGCACGCTGAAACCGCTTGACGACCGGTGTGTTCTCCGACACACTATAGGAATGGAAATGTTCCTTAGTTTCCATTGTGAACGCCGCACCGCTCTGACTGACAGCATCTGAAAAGGTATCGCGGATCTTCCCGATCCAATGAACCGCATTCTCATGTGAAAAGCTCCTGACCTCTCCGGTGCAGACGCACTGTTCCGGAACGATATTCTTGGCAGTCCCGCCCGTGATCGTCCCGATATTGCAGGTCGTTTCATCTTCCACACGTCCCTGCGGGATCTGTGCAATTGCGGCGGCGGCTGCGGCGATCGCATGGATGCCATTCTCCGGCGCAAATCCAGCATGAGAAGCCATGCCTGTTACGGTAATGCTGAATGAGATCAGTGACGGCGCACGCACAGCGGCACTGCCGACTTCCCCGCTCATGTCCAGCACATAGGCTTCCTTTGCGCGGATACGGCTGAAATCAAACACACTGCTCCCAAGAAGTCCGATCTCCTCTGCCACCGGAAACAGTACCTCAATATCCCTGTGTGGGATGTTGGCTTTGCGGACACTGCGGATGGCTTCGAGGATCTCCGCAAGCCCTGCCGCATCATCCGCACCGAGGACAGTTGTTCCATCAGAGGTGAACGTTCCGTCATCATGCAAAACAGTCTGTTTGTTCTTTCCCGGCTTCACCGTGTCCATATGCGCGGAAAGCAAAAGTGGTTCACCGGGGAGACTGCCTTTGAGAAATCCATACAGATTCCCGGCGTTTCCGCCGAGCTTTTGCCCTGCATCATACTCTATGACAGAAAAGTCGATCTCCTGCAATTTCTTTGTAAGAAGATCTGCACTTTTTCGTTCATCAAGGCTTTCGGAACTGGCTGCGGTCAGCTCCAGAAAATCGGCTGTCAGACGCTGTTCTGATATTTCCGGATGCATAAGATTCCCTCCCCGATCTGTGTTGTATATAGTATAGCATATCCGCGTCGTCTTGTCAAACAGCGCCCCCTGACCGTGCTGATCAGGGGGTGCGTATCATATTCTTATCACAATCCGGCTGCTTCTTTCAGCTTCTGCACGAGCAGATCTGCGTCCAGCCCATGAACTTCGGAGGCTTCCCGGATGGTTTCCGCACCTGCTGCCGGACATCCGAGACAGTGCATCCCGATGTCAAACAGGATCTCAGCCGTTTCCGGATGCCATAGCACCAGGTCGCCGATGTTGGTGTCCGCCGTGATCGTCTCGCAGCGGTCAAGGGCTATGTGTGGGGCTTCGCCCCACACCCCCGCCTCTAAAAACATAGTTTTTGGAGGCTCCTTTTATCGAATAAAAAACTGCACCTCATAAACGCATGAAGTGCAGTCAGAAGTGAATTCTATTTTCCGCCGACAGTCGCGGTATAGATATTTTCCAGCAGCGTCAGTGCGCCCCGGTAGCCGATGTAGCTGCGGTTGATGACGACCTCCTCTGTTGCAGGCGTGCCGACCTCAAGCAGCAGTCCCTTCTTTTTGGCAGCCACATCCTTTTCCCACGAGGAGCCCAGGATCAGCGGTACGCCGGAACCGAAATCCGTTTCCTCCAGCGCCTGTTCGATCAGATAGCCGTCCTCCAGAAAGACTGGATCCGTTTCCACGCCCTGCGTCAGATCATGGTACAAGGCAGCGATACTGTCACGTTTTTTCTCCGGCGGATTATCCGTGATGATCTGCTTGACAGGGATCAATCCGACCTGGTCGGATAGGAATTTTGTCAGTGCGATGTTATATGCGCTGTCGCCGACTGCTGCAAATCTGGACGGCAGTCCGAACCAGTATTCCGCAAAGAAATCCGCGAAATGTTCCAGATAGTAGTAATACTCGTGCGCTTCTGTCTGAATGAACCGTTCTGCCTTCTGCGGATCGATGCCGGCAAAATCCACGACTTTTCGCAGAAATGCAGAAGTTGCCTCCTCACCGATGGGCAGCACGGGGATATGCAGATACGGCTGACCATATTTTTCTTCCAGATGCTTGGCAATGCCGACACCCACCCAGGGCGAAACGACCAGATTAAAGGATGCACGCGGAATGCGCTGCCATTCAGAGATACCCGCACTCTGCGGACCGAACAGCACATTGACTTCAAAACCAGCTCCCTCCAGGATACGTTTGAGTTCCGCCGTATCACCGCGCCAGAATGTATTGAAATACGGTACCTCTGCCCAGAGGTTGATGAGCGTTCTGCGCCGTCTCCCCTTGAAATCGCCGACAAACTGGTCGATGATCGCTTTGACGACGATCTCATGCCCACGCAGATTATTTCCCTTGAAACCCGCTGTATCAGCAAATACGATGTTGTAGCCCTGCTTCTTATATGCCTTGACGACACTTTCAACGTTATCGCCGATCAATTCGCCGGAGCATCCCGTCAGCACGACAAACAGGTCGCCTTTGACGATCTTCAGTGCCGATTTGATAAGACCGTCCAGTTTCTTTGCACCGCCGAATACGACCTCGTTTTCTCCGAAATTCACACTCGGCATATCGCCGCCTGCTGCCACACCGGAGCCTTGAAAACCATTGGAACCTGACAGGGCGAAATATTGCTTATCCACACATCCCGGACCGCAGTTGGCGATGGGCACACCGCCCGGAATGGCTGCTACCGTATAGGCAGCACCAATGGCACAGCCGTAGCGCGGATGTACGATCGTATTGGTTTGTTTCAGTTCAGCCATCGTATCTGCCTCCGTTTTCCTCGTAAATTGGTTCGTCTAATAGTTCAGGTTTTCTTGCCAGAATGAACGGATCCTCCTGGCTGAGCCACCAGTTGGTGTAGCCCAGCTCTGTGTGTCTTGCCAGCACCTGATTGAATTTCTTTCTTGCCACGATATCCAGCAGGATCTCGCCAACGCGGATGATGCCGTCATAGCCGACCGGGAAATGCTCATCGCCCATTGCCAGTGCCGGGATACCAAGTTTTGCAGCGACCGGTGCCAGTCCGTTGTGGCGGATAATGACAAAGTCTGTTTTCACGCGGTTGAGGATCGCATACAACTGGAACGGCTGTGTCTTGCTGACGGTGAAATGCGGGACATCACCGTAGCTGTCAACCAGATATTTCAGCGTGTTCTGATGCTCGTGACCGCTGTCATATACCGGATCATGATGGAAGACGATTGAGCCTTCCACACCAAGCCCCAGCTCCCGCAGAACAGAGATCAGACCGTGCGCATAGGAGGAACCGGTCATCACAAAGCCGTTCAGACCTTTCAGCTCCTCACGCAGTTCCGCCAGACGCGGTGCGATGCGTTCATGCTCCCGCTGAATGTAGTCCTCTGTTTCCTGCTCCTTGCCGACAATTTTTGCAATGGCACGCAGCCATGCATCCGTAGCGGCAATCCCATAGGGCTGCGGTGCGTCAATCTGCGGGACACCGAAATGCTCCTCCAGTGCAGTCGCCATGTACGAACCAAGCGTATGGCAGAAGGTTGCCGTAGCGACCGCCTCGGATGCCTGCGCCAGTTCGTCATAGCTTGCCATGTCGATCATGTAATTGACACGCAGTCCCAGCGGTTTCAGGATATCCGTGAAATAGTCTGTACCCCAGAGAGCTACGATATTGATGAGATCCGGCTGCTTGACGGGATCGCGCTTGACGATCTGCCGTACAACGCCGTGCTGAGAAATATCAAAGCCCGTTGACCAGTGCTTGGAACGGAAGCCCTCGCAGTGCAGCGGGACGATCGGAATGCCGAGTTCGGCTTCTTTTTCATCGGCAACACTGTCAATATCCTCACCGATAATAGCGGTGGAACAGCTCATGGAAATGAAGATCGCCCTGGGATGATACCGGTCAAAGGCATCCTGAATGGTCTGACGCAGGCGGTCGCTTGCACCGAACACCATGTCCTGCTCTTTCAGATTCGTACTGAAAATGCGGAGATTCTCCACCGGCTTTCCTCGGCGGATAAGTCCCATCTTGTAGCCGAGATTGAACCGTGCATGATTAGCCGAACATCCGATCGGACCATGATCGATCAGGATGCAGTCGGTGATATTGCCGATCTGACATCCCACAATGGCATTGGCACACATCGTCTGCTGAGAAAAGGGCATATGCAGCTCACAGAGCTGACACAGCTTTCCCTTTCCGCCAGCGCAACCCTTTTTCTTTTCGCCCTTGCCGCGTTCCTCGTAATTGGAGGCAGCCACAAGCTCGGAGGCGCTGCCGTCCCATGAGGTAATGGAGCCGATACGCATTTCACGGTTGTCACAGGCAGTCATATCGAGATTGATTGTTCGTTTCGCCATATTCATAAATCCTTTCTGTCTTGATTGCAGTGAAGGGTATCTCTAAAAACTTAGTTTTTAGAGACTCCCTATAGCTCTTCTCCCTGCAAGATTGATTATATCATAATCCTGCTATTCTGTCCAATTGCAGTTTTTTAGAATGCATTATCCAAAAACATGATAACCTGCGATATTTCGCCGGATAGAAAAGAGGGCCGGTCAGGCAAGCCGACCGGTCCTATGAAAGGATTAGTGATATAAGCAAATTTATGCGGGTGCTTTCCAGCGCAGTAGATAATTCTGTATCTGCTTGATGAAAAACGAGAACAGACAGATCGCTGCACCCAGTACAATGATGGCAGGGATCACGCGCTTATAATTCGCAAAATTGGAAAAATTCCAGATGTAGAATCCCAGTCCCGGATTGGTGGAATCCGCCGCGATCATTTCCGCCGAGGTCAGCAGAATGAAAGAGATGCCCAGCCCCTGATTCGCCCCGTTGAAAATATACGGCAGAGAGGCAGGAAATACCACATCTGTCAGCATGGACAGATGTCCCACCCCCAGAACTTTGGCAGAATCCAGGATGTTCTTTTCAATGTTCACGACACCGGTCATAGTTCCAGCTAAAATGGGCCAGTAGGAAGCTACAAAAATGATAAAAACTTTTGATGCAGTCATGGTCGGGAACAGTGCGATCGCATACGGGATATACACGATCGGCGGTATCGCACTGACAAACCGGATCACATAATTCGCCGTAGAACGCACTGCCCGGAACCATCCCAGGATCAGTCCCATCGGGATCGCAATGACCAGTGCCAGCAGATAGCCTTCCAGGATCGTTTTCATGGAGATCCCGACCGCTGCTCCCAATGGCTGCAAGTCCTCCAGGAACTGATGAAAGACATTGCCGGGTGCGGGGAACATTTTGGCATTCAGTAGCCCCAGTTTCTCGCCGGACAATTCCCACAGCAGCAGCACGATCTCCAGTACGCCGAACAGCTTTCCGGTTTCAGCGACAGTTTCCGCCTTTTTTGCAAGAATGCTCACAAGCAGGAACGCTGCTTCCAGAAGTATTGCAAATCCGATC
>CACXGK010000233.1 GCA_902767115.1 uncultured Ruminococcus sp. | reverse complement strand
TATATATGCCACAAGCGACTGCGCCCCCTTCATCGATGCAAGCCTTGCCATGGCGCAGGCGACACCGCATCTGGTGGAGCGCCGGTATGCACAGGGGATCGAGCTGCTCCTGCCGGTCGGCGAAATGGTGCCGGATCGGGTGATGGATCGTGCAAACGCTTTGACCCCGGAGGAAGTGCAGCAGCTTTGTGAACGTGCCAATGCCCTGGACAGCCGGTATACCGTGCTGCTGACCGAGTTGTCCGATATGTCTGCGCAGACGGAAACCCCGGAAACAGAAGCGGCGTCTGCGGAGGATACAAGTACGGAGGAGACTGCTGATAACCCGGAGGAAACAGCGGCACCTACAGAGGCATTGCGTGCGGCATCGGATGTATTGCAGACGTTTGCAGATACGGCACGCACCCAGAATGAAGCCGATGTGCTCCTCGTGATCGACACGGCAAGCGGCACCTGCGCCCTTTCCGGCAGCTCTAACACGAACCTGCGGGACGGCATCCAGGCGGCATTGCAGGGCAGCGGCGTGTATGCGGCTGTGGGATACTACTACGACTGCGTGAGCTGAGCGTATCACACGGAAATATCAAATATTTGTAAATTTTGCACAATCCCTACTGTACAAATCAAGGCAGATGTGCTATAATAAAGGGAGAGATTTTTTCAGGGAAACCCCTTAAAGGAGGAATACTAATGCAGCAGGAGATCCAGAAACTGCTCCAGAGCACCGGCAAGGTCATTGTCGGCAAGGAGGAAACTGTTTTGCAGACCATCATTGCGATGCTTTGCGGCGGTCATGTACTGCTTGAGGACGTACCCGGCGTCGGCAAGACACAGCTTGCGGCGGCGCTTTCCAAGTCGATCGGCGGCGAATTCCATCGAATCCAGCTCACGCCGGATATCATGCCTTCGGATATAACAGGCTACTCTGTTGTCAATCAGCAGGACGGTTCGCTCGAATACCGCCCCGGTGCGGCGATTTGTAATTTCCTGCTTGCCGATGAGATCAACCGTGCCTCTCCCAAAGTGCAGTCGGCACTGCTGGAGATCATGGAGGAACACCAGATCTCCCTGGACGGACAGACCCATGTCCTGCCCAGTCCCTTTATGGTCATTGCGACCCAGAATCCGGTCGAGACCTATGGTACCTACCATCTGCCGGAGGCGCAGATGGACCGTTTCTTTATGAAGATCTCGATGGGCTATCCCACCTTGCAGGAGGAGATCGCTATCCTCGACCGCAACGGCGAACACAGCCCTATCCAGAATATCACTGAGCCCGTCCTCACCACTGATGAGGTCACAGCCCTGCAGCAGCGTGTGAACGATGTGCAGGTGTCCGATGGGGTGCGTGAGTACATCATCTCCCTCGTCCATGCGACCCGTGAGAGCGACCTGACGGCACTGGGCGTCAGCCCCCGTGGCTCCATCGCCTGCTTCAAGGCGGTGCGTGCATCGGCATTTGTCCACGGCAGAAATTTCGTGACGCCGGACGATGTCAGGGAGCTGGCAGTCCCGGTTCTGGCACACCGCATTTTGCTCTCCCCGAAGGGACGCAACCAGCTTGGCAGTCCGGAGGCACTTGTGCGCCAGATCCTGGATACGCTGCCTGTTCCTGCCGGGGCGTGATGCTATGAAAAGAAATACCAAGCTGCAAACCGTTCTGGAACGCATCAAGCTCGTTCTGGCGCTTGCGGCAATGCTGGGGATCACCTATCTGTTCACGTTTTACCTCGATGCCGATGTGGGCGTGGTGGTGTTCGCTTTTCTGCTGTTTGCACCGCTCTTGTCGGCATTGCTGGCGTGGGCGGCATCCAGGCGCATCCATATGTTCCTGACGGCGCCCGATACCGTACAGAAGGGACGGCATTTCCAGGTCAGCGCCGTGACGCAGGCAGAGGGTAGGCTCCCGATCCCGTTCGTGCGGCTGCATTTGCTGAGCGATGCGAATTTCCTTGCGGATGACGACCGCATGATCCAGAGCGCCATGACACCGGCGGAAGCGCTGGAGGTCGCAGCCGGCTATACGGCACAGCACGCCGGCAATGCTGCGATCTGGGCAGCCGATCCGGTCGTTTCGGACTATCTCGGACTGTTCCGGTTTCGTCTGCGGGAACAGCCGGCACAGCTCCGGGTGGGGGTCATTCCCACTATCCCGTCCCTGACGAATGCCAACATGATGCTGCGTGCCGTCAGTGATGTGGTGCTGACGATGGATGAGGAGGAGGAAGAATCCTCTGCCTCCTTCACGAGTCAGAGTATGCCGGGCTATGTCCACCGTGATTATGTGCCGGGTGACAATCTCCGCCGCATCAACTGGAAGCTCTCCGCCAAGCGCAATAAGCTCATGGTGCGTATGGATGAGGCGGCAACGGCTGTTCGTCCCACGGTCATCCTCGATCTGCAATATGAACAGGACGAGGCAGGTCTTGTGCGGCGGGACACCATGCTCGAAGGCGCACTGGGATTTCTGATCTTGCTCGTGCGGCAGGGCATTCCGTGCAGCCTGCGCTTTGCATCGGACGGCGTCTGGAAGGCGCTGGAGCTCGACAGCGAGGATGCGGTTCGTCTGGCGGCAGTGGAGCTTGCATCGGCGGACTTCTCCAACAACGGCAGCCGCATTGACCCCTCTGCCATGACCGAAAAGGCAGGCGCTTACATGATCTATACCACCAGACCGGACAATGTTCTGGACACCAGGCTCCAGACCCTTCGCAATGAAGGCTATGTCTGCTGTGTATTTCCCGAATTTCCCGACTTGCCGGAGCTTTCCGGTGCGGATGCTCTGTGGCAGCTCTCGGAGGATTTCTCCATGACGGCTGTCAGAAAGTGAGGTGCCGTATGTGGGAAAAACTCAAAGCTCTTTCGCAGCATCCTGCTGCCCGTGCCGTTCACGCCTTCTGCGGTGATCCGGTTCAGCTCTATTCCGTATTCCTCATCATGAGCGTGATGTATTACTACCACGAGGACTTTACGTGGCTGTATACACTGCTTGCGTTGGGAATGTCCTTTGTTCTGAATAAGTTCTATGATTTCGTTGCAAAGCGGCGCTTCCTGGGACCTGTGTGCTATATCGTCTTTATGGCACTGGGGTTCTATCTGGTGGGGATGCTCACAAATCTCGGACAGCAGAGTTACCCGATCAGCTTCATGGTGTGGTTCCTGACGCCGCAGAGCGTTGTGGAATTCTCACCGCTGTACACCATCTCCATCTATCTGCTGATGGTGGGATTCCTGACGAGTACAGTCTACTACTTCGCCAAGGTGCGCTACCGCATGGTCATGCAGCTTGTCATCATGCTCATCCCTTTGAGCTTTTATGCGAAGGAGAATATCCATATGCCGGCGCTGCTGGTCATTTTGCTGCTGGCAAGCTTCTTTTTGCTGATGGTCTACTGCCGTCAGCTCAAGCCCAATGAACAGGTGCGCCAGATCGGCGGACTTGGTACGGGCGCATCGATCGCCATGTATGTGGCTGCATTCAGCGTGATCGCCGCCATCATCCCCAAGCCGCAGTTTGAAGCGGACCGTGAGTTCATCGATAACGCCATGTCGTACATGAGCTGGTCGGATGTCCTGATGAAAGCAATCAGCGCCTTCACGGATTCGACAGATAATACCGTTGCCGTGTCAAATAATGCGAGAACCATATTTTATGCGAAAGCACCGGAATCCCTCCGGCTGCGCACACAGACCTACAGCTATTACCTTGCGGACGATAGCTGGAACGTCATTTACGAATACGACAAGCCCGAATCCCCCTACAGGGATGATCTGACCTACCAGCCGAGAGCGCTGACGCAGGCGATCCTTGATGCCGCCGAGCTCGATGCAGACTTTGCCGAGACATACAACCTTTCGGATATCGCAGAGGTCGAGCTGCCGCCGCAGCCCTTGCAGGAGGTCACATTCGTGTCAACGTGGTACAATACCCCCGGCATCCCTTCGCCGACCCGTTCGACCGGGGTTACAGCACAGTCCCCCGGCAGCCCGAATGTCCCCCTGACCAACGCTAAGATCTCCAACACCAACACGATCTCCATGACGCTGGCACGAGAGATGCCGACCGTGCAGTATTACTCCGACACCTACGCACGCTATCAGGCGGAATCCAACGTTCTCCGGCGTCTGCACAATGACACCTATGGGGAGCTGCTCGATGCAGCAGAGGACATCCTCGCCGGGAGTGACCCGGAGGCGGCAGAGGTCGTGCATACCGCTGCGCAGGAGTTCGCAGCGGCACAGGCAGAGCTTGCGGCTGTCAATGCCCAGGGCTATCACTCTGATGTGATCGACAACCTGGCGGAGGAGATCACCGCAGGGCTGGACAACGACCTCGACAAGGCGCTTGCCATCGAGCGGTATTTCACCGAGCAGGATTACGTCTATGACCTGTCCTACACCAAGCCGAAGGGCGATAATGTCGATCAGTTCCTATCTGAGACACATATTGGTGTCTGCTATGAATATGCGACCGCTATGACACTCCTGTGCCGCAGCATCGGTCTGCCGACCCGTTACGTACAGGGATACAACATGGGCGAACGGTACGATACCAAAATCGACACCGATCAGGGCACCATCGAACTCAATTACCTCATCAAGATGCGTGATGCGCACGCCTTTCCGGAGGTGTATATTTCCGGTTACGGCTGGGTCAGCTTTGAGCCGACCGTGGCAGGTGAGGAGGAGGTCAGCGTCGCCGAAAACCAGAATGTGATGCGCTGGGGCTATGTCCTGCTGGTGCTCACGCTCCTTGCCCTCGGTTTCTGGGCAATATTGCCGTTCCTGCGGGAGCAGCGTTTTCGCAGACGGCTTCCGGGCATGACGCCCGTACAAGCGGCTTCCGCAGCATTCTGCCGGATGCGCCGCAGCTTACATTTGTCAGACAGCACGACCGTCTGGGGGCTGTATCGCAGCTCAGAGCCGTTTTATACGGCGCAGGAAGTCTTTTCTGCGATGGATGTGCTTCTGTATAACCCGACAGCATCATCCGTAATGACAGCACAGCAGCTTGCAGACAGCTATGTGAATTGGCAGGCACGACGAAAGGCATATGAAAAGGAGCAGAAAAAGCTCAGAAAGGAGCAGAAGAAGGCCCATGTCAATGTATAAGGTCAAAGCAGCACTTGCAGGCGGCATCCTTGCTGCGATGATGGCAGCGACCGCTATCGGCGGCAGTCTCATCTCGGCTTGGAGCGGCGATTCCTACAAGAGCTGGAAGCAGTATGGCGAAAGCTGGAGCAGCATGACGCTCGGTTCAAGCGGCGAGACCGTCGCAAGAAGCGGATGCGCCGTGACTTCGGCAGCCATTCTGATGGTAAAATCCGGTTCGGTGACAGACGACAGCTTCACTCCCGGAACGATCGTAGGCTTCATGAGTTCGCACGGAGGATTCTCCTCCAGCGGCAGCATCAACTGGAGCAAGCTCACAGAGTATGCACCAAGCTTTGTTTACTGCGGTAAATCCACCCTTAGCGGCACCCAGCAGCAGAAGGCAGAGAAAATGCAAAGCCTGATGGATCAGGGGTATTATCTGGAAGCCGTTGTCAGAAACGGCGGACACTTTGTCGCAATCGATTCGGTCAACGGATCGAATGTCACCATGATGGATCCCGGCAGCCGTGCAACATCACTGTTCGATCAGTATGCTGCATCCGGTGTGATCTCTCTGCGTCTGTTCAAGGGCGCAAACTCCACCGTAACGGCACCGGAGCCCACTGAGCCGGAAACCACGGCTGCGGAAATGACCGAAACTACCACGGAAGCGGTAACGGAAGTTGTGACCGAAGAAACCACCACGCTCTATACCACAGAGCCGGCAACAGAGGAAACGACGGAAGTGACCACAAGCACACAGACAGAAACCACAATTGCTACCACTGAAGAAACGACGACAACAACCACTGTTGTGACGACAACCACACAGGCACCTGTGACCACCACAGCGCCCACCGTGACCACAACAGCGGCGGCAGCAACGACCCCTGCACCGGCCCCCGCACCTGCACCTGCTGCAGCGCCGGAGACCCAGCCGGAAACCCCTGTATTCATCGTACAGGAGCCGACGACTGAGGTGCAGACGGTGATCCCGTCCCGTGCGGAAGCGGAGCTGTTCCGTATCCGCAACAAGAACATCTTTATGACCGTGCGTTTCACGACCACGGACAACCTCCACCTGCGTGAAGAAGCAAATACCGATTCGGATATTCTGCTGGTCATCCCGGAGGGCACGGCACTGGATGTCGTGGAGATCGATGAGGATTTCACCTGGGGCAGAGTTGCCTATAACGGCAAGGAAGGATGGATCTCCCTCGACTTTGCCGGACTATAATTAGTTTTCATATGCCAGAAAAGCGTGAAAGCGGAGCCGGTCAAACGCTCCGCTTTTATGCGTACAACAAGGAGGATACTATGGATTGGTTTGAAGTGACGATCAAGACCGAGACACCGGCAGTTGATGCACTGTGCGCTATGCTCACAGATCACGGTGTCAAGGGATTTTCCATTCAGGATAAGGAGAGCTTCCAGGAATTTCTGGATGACAAGGACGGCAAGTGGGACTATATTGAGGAAGACCTCATGGGACTTGCGGAATGTGATACGACCGTGACGTTCTATCTGCCGGACGATGCGCAGGGGGCAGAGCAGCTCTCCGGTGTGAGAGGACTGTGCGAGAGCCTGCGAAACGGCGAGAACGCCGCACTGTTTGGTTCCCTCGAAATGACCATCGGCAATGTCAGGGAGGAAGACTGGGCGAACAACTGGAAACAGTATTTCAAGCCCCTGCAGATCGGTGAGCGCCTGCTCATCAAGCCGTCCTGGGAGCCTGTCCCGGCAGGAAACACCCGTACCATTCTGGAGATCGACCCGGCGTCGAGCTTCGGCACAGGACAGCACCACACCACACGGCTTTGTCTGGAGCTCGCAGAGGGTGTGCTGAACGATGGTGACAGAGTCCTTGATCTGGGCTGCGGCAGCGGCATCCTGTCCATCGGTACGATTCTGCTGGGCGCCAAGGAAGCGACGGCTGTGGACATCGTGGACAACTCCGTGCGCACAGCCGTTGAGAACGCCGAAAAGAACGGCATCTCCGCCGACCGCTACACAGCCTATTGCGGAGATATCATCAGCGACGAGACGCTGCGCACCAAGCTTGGAACCGGCTATGATCTCATCTGTGCCAACATTGTGGCAGATGTCCTGATCGCCATGTCCGGGCTGTTCGGCGGCTTTCTCAAGGAACACGGCTACCTCATCGTGTCCGGCATCATCACCGAACGTGCCGACGAAGTCCTCGACGTCCTCCAGAACGCCGGCTTCACCCTTCTCAAAAAGCACGAGAAGGAAGGCTGGTGTGCGGCGCTGTTACAGGCGTGAGTTTTTCGGTCACCCGCAGTTTTGATACGTATATGCGCAAAGCCCTCAGATCACGCTCTGAGGGCTTTGCTTTGTTTCGGGGTAAAATGGATAGCTTGAATTGCAGTGGACGCCATACAGAGCATTCTGAGCGATTCTGGAGGGTGCTCTGCTTCGCCGGCATAAAGGGAGGAGCACCGGATCGAGACCCGATGCTCCTCGCTTTGTTTGTTTGTGGGAACCGTCAATGTTAAGAAATGCAGCGCTTAACTAAAGTAATTGCGCTTGCCGTCACCGTAGAAACCGGTATAACCCTCGCTGAACTGGCTCGGATCAGACAGGTACAGGTCAACAGACTCCTTGACCAGATCCGATACCTTGTGAGAGAATGTACCCAGATTTACGTAGGTAGACGAACCGCTGAACTGGTACTTCTGCGTCAGGACACCGTAGATCGTGTCCGGATACAGCGGAGAAGCTACACGGTTCATGATAACCTCAACAACCTTTGCCTTCTCGGTAGCCGGGATATTGTTTGCACCTGCTTCGTGTGCAACTGCGTTGCACAGCAGGATGTAATCGCTCTCGGATACAGAAATGGAATTGCTGTCCGGCTGAACCGGTGCTGCCTCAGTAGTCACTTCAGTCTCAATCACCGGGTCGATGTATGCGATCTCTGTCTCAACAGCGGCAGTCTCGATATCGGTCGGCATCGGGGGTGCAGTCAGCTCAGTCGGAGCCTCGGTAGTCGGGGCTTCGGTGGTTGCAATCGTCGTTGTGGTTGTGGTGGTAGTAGTTGTCGTAGTGGTGGTGGCCTTAGTGGTTGCCTTCGTGGTCGCCTTGGTCGTTGCCTTTGTGGTAGCCTTCGGCGCTGTGGTGGTCTGTACAGCAGATGGTGCAGCAGCGATCTTGCCAATGGCAACAACGGTCATAGAGGTGGCACGGGTGGAAGCCTGCTCATCCATATCAACAACTGTGACGGTAGTAGTTGTTGTCTCGGCGGACTTCTTCATATTCTGTGCAGAGGTTGTCTCTGCAGCGCTTGCGGTAGTACTACGCTTTTCAGCAGCGGTTGTGGTTTCGATAGAAGTTACTGTAGTAGCGTCGGTGGATTCAGTGGTCGGCTCTACAATCTCGACCATATCAGCAGTGCTGTCATCCAGTGTGATCGTTGCTGCCTCAACTACAGCAAAGCCTCCAAACAAACAAGAGGCGATCATTCCACAGACAATCGCTACGACTTTGGCTTTTCTCATCAACTCATCCTTTCTTCCTAAATTGCGTTTAGATAATAGTCGCATAAAGTTATCCAGAACGGATACCCCTTTGGACTGACCCTATCATAGCACATCTCGGAACAAAAGGCAATGGTTTTGAGAACGATTCGATGGATTCAACAAACTTTGGGAAGGATTTCCATGAGGCAGAGGGCATCTTGCACATAAATTTGTAAATATTCTGTGTCCAGAAACGGAACGCCTGTTCTTTGCCGGAAATAAAGCGGTTACAAAAATTACAGAGAAATTACATTCAAAACAAAAAAGTAAAAGTGAGTGGTCGGGTTGTACAATCAGGATATGTCGAAATTGTACGATATTACCATAGCTTCCATGCGGCTCCCCGGCTGCTGACCAGATATTGGCATTTCAGACGTTGTGAATTCTTACAAAGACCGAACCGGTCTGTAACCACTTTCCGGCATAGCGCCGACTTCCCTTGTCGAAGCAAACAAAAACCGCCTGGAATGGCGGTTTCCGCTGATTTACTTGTCGCTTTTGTGTCCGAGGATATCCCGGAGCTGGGAGAGCAGGTCGCCGCCGGAGACAGAGATGCTGCCGACATTCTCACAGATGCGTTCGAGGTATTCGAGCTCCTTGAGCTTGTAGAGGGTCTGGTTCTCGTCCATGAGCTTGGCGGTGTTGAGCAGGGAACGGGTGGAAGCGACTTCCTCACGGCGGGTGATGACGTTTGCCTGCGCACGCTTTTCGGCGAGCAGGACGGTATTCATGATATCCCGCACGTCGCCGGGGAGAATGACATCCCGGATGCCGGCGTCCTCGACGTCGATGCAAAGGCGCTCCGCCTTGGGGCGGATGGACTCCAGGAGGGACTGGGCGATGGTATCCCGGCTCATGAGGAGCTCATCGAGGGTGACGCTGGTGACATATTCCCGGACGGTGAGCTGCACGGCGGTATGGAACTGCTGTTCGATGTCGCCCCAGTCGCCGATCTCCCGGAAGGCACGCAGAGGGTCGGTCACATGGTAGCTGCAAACGAAATTGAGCCGGACGCCG
>CACXGK010000232.1 GCA_902767115.1 uncultured Ruminococcus sp. | reverse complement strand
TTCCAGACGGAAATGGCGATCGAGGAATTCGCTCGTCTGAAAGGACAGCCTGCCGGACAGACGGCGGTATCTGAACAAATCATCTATGAAACGGTCACATGACCGGTTCATGCAATAAAAAGGAGTAAAAACAATGACTGTATTTGAAGAACTGCAAAGAAGAGGTCTGCTCGCTCAGCTCACTGACGAGGAGGAGATCAAGGAACTCATCAACAATGGTAAGGCGACCTTCTACATCGGCTTCGACCCGACTGCGGATTCCCTGCACGTTGGTCACTTCATGGCACTGTGCCTGATGAAGCGTCTGCAAATGGCTGGCAATAAGCCCATTGCACTCGTTGGCGGCGGCACCGGCATGATCGGCGACCCGTCTGGCAAGTCCGATATGCGCAAGATGCTCACCCCGGAGACCATCCAGCACAACTGCGAGTGCTTCAAGAAGCAGATGAGCCGTTTTATCGATTTCTCTGAGGGCAAGGCGCTCATGGTCAACAACGGCGACTGGCTGCTGAACCTCAACTACATCGACGTGCTGCGTGAGGTCGGCGCTTGCTTCTCTGTCAACAAGATGCTCACCTTCGAGTGCTACAAGCAGAGAATGGAGCGGGGCTTAACCTTCCTCGAATTCAACTACATGATCATGCAGAGCTACGACTTCTACAAGCTGTATCAGGATTACGGCTGCAATATGCAGTTCGGCGGCGATGACCAGTGGGCAAATATGCTCGGCGGTACAGAGCTCATCCGCAAGAAGCTCGGCAAGGACGCATATGCGATGACCATCACCCTCCTGCTCAACTCCGAGGGCAAGAAGATGGGCAAGACCGAAAAGGGCGCAGTATGGCTCGATCCGGAGAAGACCTCTCCCTACGAGTTCTTCCAGTACTGGAGAAATGTGGCTGATGCGGACGTTGTCAAGTGCCTGAAGATGCTGACCTTCGTGCCGATCGAGGAGATCGAGAAGATCGAGGAGAACCTCAAGGCAACCGGCGACGGCAAGGCTTACAACGAGGCAAAGGAGCTGCTCGCTTACGAGCTGACCACGCTCGTTCACGGCGAGGAGGAGGGCAAGAAGGCGCTCGATGCTGCCCGTGCAGTCTTTGGCGGCGGCGGTAACTCCGAGAATATGCCGACCACAGCGCTCACCGCAGACCAGCTCACCGACGGCAAGATCAACATCTGTGATCTGCTCGTTGCCTGCAAGCTCGTTCCCACCAAGTCTGAGGGCAGAAGAAATGTCCAGCAGGGCGGCGTTTCCATCGACGGCGAAAAGGTCATAGACCCGAATGCACAGATCGAGATCGGCGGCGAAGTCATCATCAAGAAGGGCAAGAAGGTATTCCACAAGGTAACACTGGCGTAATTGCAAATGATACAAAAAAGCTTCGTATCCGGTCGGGTACGAAGCTTTTTTTTAAGGGGGAGACTATCATCTGCGTGCCTGGTCAAGCGCTTGGCGGACAGCCTGCTTGATGGCATCCGAGCTGATGGTAGCGCCGGATACGGCATCGGGCACGTCAGGGGAATTGGCGGCAATGATCGCACCGCAAACGACGTTCATCGCCTCATTGAAGTACCAGGGGTCACTCTCGTCGCACCAGCCGTTGATGGCGGTGATGCGGTCCTCCTCGATCGTGATCTCGAAATGCTCCTCTGCATCATAGCCAAAGAGCGTTACGGAGTAGGTGCCGTTGTTGTACTGCAATTCCGGAACGGGCTCCGGTTCCGCAGCAGATGCTTCCTCGACAGGTGCAGCCTGTTCGGGAGCAGGTTCCTCGCCGGCAGGGGCGGCTTCGGTTTCGGCTTCTGTGGCGGCAGATTCCTGGGTCTCGCCGGTGGTTTCGGTCGTGGTGGTCTCGCTGGTGGTCTCGGTCGTGGATGTGGCTGCGGTCTCCGAGGTGGCAGCGGCGGTCGTTTCGGATGTGTCAGATGCGGACTCGGTGGAAGCCGCTTCGGTCGTGCTTTCCGTGGAAACGGGTGCGGTGGTCTTGGCAGCGCCGGTTTCCGGGGTGGTGCGCTCCGCCTGCTGTACCGGACGTGCAGCAAAGAGGATCACACCGGCACAAATAACAGCTCCGGCAGCGCAAAGCCCTGCCCAGAGACCCTTCTGCTCCGGCTTTTTACGGGTGAGAAGCTTGTGGATGCGCAGCGCCGCATAGCCTAAAAACACCACCGTATAGACCAGAATGCTCAGCCATGTGCCCTCACGTCCCATCCGGGCACGGGGCAGCAGGATCACCAGCACATGAATGTAGATCAGCGCATAAAAACCATATGCCGCACGCTGGATCTTCTTCCAGGTGCTTGCCTTCACCTTTTTGCGGATCGCCTTAAAGGAGAGAATTGTCAGCGGGATCATAATGACCATCAGCAGCAGGCAGACGATGCAGCTCAGAACGAAATTCCCGTCCGCCTCCCGTCCGCTGATGAGGCGTTTGATATAGGTGACGCCGTAGATCACGGCATGGGAGACCGTGATGAGCGCTGCAATGATCGACAACTCTCCACGGCAGGGCAGCAGTCTCTTTTGCAGGGCGGAGCCGTTTGGAAAAGCGCCGGTCAGTGCGACGATACACCAGAGCGAAGCGGCGATCATGCCGTGTGTGAACAGACCTAAAACATAGGTGTTGACCCATGCTGGGATGGCGGTCAGATGCGTCATGCCGAGCAGCAGCATCACACAGGTGAGCAAAGTGCCGCCGATGTAGAAGGGAAGCGGTTTCTTCCGGAGTGCGCCGGCGCAGCACCAGCTAAATACGGCGGAAACGATCAGTGCGATCAGAATTTGCATAAGTAACTCCTGTCAGCCCGGTGAAACGGGCAAGTGTTTTGTCTTGTCCCGACAAACCCCCTTGCACGAAAATGCAAGGGGGCTTGCTGGTTTGAAAGGAATCTGCGGCGTTCTGGTTTGCATGGCAGTCCGCCGCAAAGATTGGAAGGTAAATGCTTACTTGTTCTTCTTGCGCAGAGCAGCGATCGCAGCAGTACCTGCTGCAATGAATGCGCCTGCAAGCGGCAGTGCAGAGGTTGCATCACCGGTCTTCGGAGAAGCGGTGGAAGCAGCCGTTGTGGTGGAAGAACCACTCTTTGCCTTAGTGGTGGTCGTAGTGGTCTTGGAAGTGGTGGTAGTCGTCGTTGCAACAGTGGTAGCAGCCGGCTCGATCGTGAAGTTCAGGGGAGTGGTGTAACCGGTTGCGGTCACGGACATGGTGTAGTTGCCGGAGCCGTCAAATACGTTGCCATCTCTGCCGGCAGCAGCAAAATCAATTGCGCCGTCCTCGCCGATGATCTTGACAGAGCCCTTGCCGGCAGCGGAATACTTGGCACCGTTGACCTCAACGGAAGCGATGTTCTTCAGGAAGTTCTGGAAATCGGCATCAGATGCATTCTCAGCCTTGACGATCTTGCCGTCATTGTAAGCAGCCGGAAGATCAGCGGTGGACAGGGTGAAGGTGGTCAGAACGTCTGCATACTTGCCGCTTGCATCGCTGATGGTCAGGGTGTAGCTGCCCGGTGCTGCGTCGGTGTAGGAAACCGTATCGTCAGTCACAGTAAATCCCTCGCCGATATTGTACTGCTTCTGATAATCAGCCGGGAAGCCCTCGGTGGTCAGTGCAGCGGTGCCGGTGCCGGAAGCGCTGTCCGCAACAGTTGCAGAGCCGGCAAACTTGACCGGAACATAGGTGTCAGCAGCGACTACGTAAACAGCATCGGTATTGATGATGTCGATCTCGGTGATGGTAGCGCCCATCAGAGACTGGTAATCCTCGAAGTCGAGTACATTGCCGTGCGGCTCAGAGGTCTTGATACCGCTGGACCATGCGACCTGACCTCTCCAGATATTCTGCTCGTGACGCATTGCATAGGCATTGCCGTCAGCGGTCTTGATGATGACGCCTCTGTACTTGTCGCTGAACTCCGGAGATGCGTTCTGGAAGCTGAGCAGATAGTCGCCCCAGGGAGTCTCGGTGGACAGGGAAACATCCGCAGTTGCAGCCTTGCGCTCTGCCTCAACAGCGCCAAAGCTTGCCTTGCCGTCAGCAACAGTCACAGTCTTGTAAGCAGCCGGCTGTGCGTCGAGCGGTGCGAAACCGTAATTGTCTGCGCCGAGTGCATCCAGGTCAGCCTGTGTGATGGCAACAGCGTAGTTGACGCCCAGAATGGTACCGGAGCCGTCCTCGTTCGGAGCGCTTGCGTAAGCACCCTCGAACAGCTCACCCTCGCCGGTCTTTGCCCACTTGGTGGTGGTTGCGGAGGAAACTGCATCGACCTCATAAGCGTTGGAAGCGGTGCCGAATTCTGCTGCGTAGAAGTCAGCATACGGAATGTTCATGGTACCGTAAACCATCGCATCTTCGGCAGATACGCTGAACGGTACAGCGGAGAGTGCAGCAGCCGAAACGGCAGCGGCAGTCAGAATAGAAGACAGGGATTTTTTCATAAAAATGCTCCTTTTAGAATGATTTCCAGACCCGCCGGAGGGCGGATGGTAAAATTTTACGTCTTTGGGTTAGCTTTCGCTTACCTACAGTTTTTAAGTATATCATATCAGAACGCTCGGAAAGAGCCCATTTGGACACCTGCCGAATCAAAATGATTTCCCCCAGAAGGTCACGGACTTGTACAAATGGTACAATTTTGAATAAAATCAATCAGTTGTAGAATGAATTTTCAAAAAACACTGGTATTTTGTTCCGAAATGTGCTATACTGAAGAAAATAACTTTGAAAGGATACCGTATGCAACATCGAAGTTTCATCATTGCCGCAGGCTTGTGTATGCTGCTGCTGACCGGATGCAGCGCCCCTTCCAAAACGGAATCCACTGACCTGTTTGCGATGGATACGTATATGACGCTGAAGGTCACCGCCCCCGATGCAGAGGGCTTGCTCCAGCAGGCATCTGACCGCATCAAGGGGCTTGAGGACACGCTTTCCGTCACGAGACCGGACAGCGATATCTCCAAGGTCAACGCCGCAAACGGCGCCCCCGTGACCGTGCAGCCGGACACCATGAACGTCCTGCAAAAGGCGATGCAGATCGGCAAAGTCAGCGGCGGCGCACTGGACATCACGCTCTATCCGGTGCTGAAAGCCTGGGGCTTTACGACGCATGACAACCACGTTCCGACCCCGGCAGAGCTGGATGCCCTGCTCCCGAATGTGGACTATACGCAGGTGCAGCTTTCGGACGATACCGTGCAGATTCCGGCAGATGCGCAGATCGATCTCGGAGCGCTCGCCAAGGGGTATACCAGCGATGCGGTCATGGATATTTTCCGGGAGGGCGGTGCGCAATCCGCCATCATCAGCCTCGGCGGCAATGTTCAAGCAATCGGTTCCCGGCCGGACGGGACGCCCTGGCAGGTGGCGGTCGTGGATCCGTTTGCACCGTCGGAGAATCTATGCATCCTCGCTGTGGAGGACCGTGCGGTTATCACGTCCGGCAATTACGAGCGCTACTTCACGGACGAGGACGGGAATACCTGGTGGCACATTCTTGACCCTGCGACCGGCTACCCGGCGGATAACGGGCTGGTGTCCGTGACGGTCGTCGGGACGGAAGGGCTGTATTGCGACGCTCTTTCTACGGCGCTGTTCGTGGAGGGTACAGAGCAGGCGAAGGCACATTGGCAGAAAGCACAGGATTTTGAGATGCTCCTCGTGACCTCGGACGGTACCATTCTGCTGACGGAGGGGCTGGAGGATTGCTTTACGAATCTCAGCTCCATGCCGGTGGAGGTGATCCCCCGTGCCTGAAACGCCATCCAAAAAGCCCGTTGTTTTGCTGGTGATCGTCGGCATTGTGTTCGGCGTATCGCTCCTGCTGGTGCTGCTTGGACTTCGCCCGACGGAAAAGCAGCTCGTGGAGATCGTGCAGGACGGACAGGTACTCTATACCCTTGATCTGGCAAGTGCGGAGGATCAGGAGCTTCGCATCGAAGCCGAAAACGGCTCCTGGAACCTCGTCTGCATCCGGGACGGAGAGATCTTCATGCAGGATGCCGGCTGTCCGGATCACACCTGTGTGAACATGGGCGTGCTGCGTGCGGAGAACCTCCCGATCGTCTGCCTGCCAAACCGCCTTGTGATCCGATTTGCGCAAGGAGGACAGACATGAAGCTCCACAAACTCACTGAGCTTGCCCTGCTGACGGCACTGGCGCTCATCATTTTCATCATCGAGCTGCGCATTCCCGACCTCACGCCAATTCCCGGTGTCAAGCTCGGACTTGCCAATATCATCACGGTCTATGCGGTGTTCCGCTACCGACCGGGCGAGACTGCCATGCTCGTTGCCGCAAGACTCCTGCTCGGTGCCATGTTCACCGGCAACCTCTCGGCGCTCCTGTACAGCGCTGCCGGCGCAGGACTTTGCCTGCTCGGAATGCTCGGTGTCAAGCGCTTTATCCCGCAGCGCTACATCTGGCTGTGCAGCGTGATCGGTGCGATCTTGCACAATACCGGGCAGATTGGCGCTGCGATCGTGCTGATGCGCACAACGGCGGTGCTGACCTATCTGCCGGTGCTGCTGGTTTCGGGCTGCATTGCGGGACTGTTCACCGGACTTTGCGCACAGTTCACGGTCATTCGCATGGAAAAACTGCGCCCTGACCGGCATGAATGAGGGGCGTTGCTGAACACTATAGAAACAGAAAGCCATAGCATTTCTGACCGAACGGCAGAGGTGCTATGGCGCTTTTGTTGACAGAGCAGTGGTGTTGTGCTATAATTGAACAAAGACGTAATTGGAAAGGGGTCAGGTCAAGGATGATAATGGATTCGTATGATATGGAAAGCGAGCCGATCGTAAACTTCGAGGCTTTCTATGGCGCCAAAAAGAATTTGGTCAAAATCTGCCTTGTCATATTCTCCAAGGAGATCTATGAGCATTTATTGTCGCAGTATGAATGCAGACGAATTGCGGAAGTGAGTTTCTGCAACGGCAATATACCAGTATGGTCTTTCCAAAGAAATCATCGAGAGATCGCATTTTATCTGACACATATCGGTGCTGCCTGTGCAGGAGAACTGACTGCGGAGGTCAATCATCTGACAGGTGCAGAGCAGTTTATTATGTTCGGCTCTTGCGGAAGTCTGGATAATGAAATAACCAACGGAAAATTTATTATCCCGACACAAGCATACCGTGGCGAGGGGTTGTCCTATTATTTTGCAAAGCCGCAGGACTATATCCACATCAAAAATGCAGATCGGCTTGCACAGATTTTTACGGAACTGCACATTCCCTTTGTCAAGGGCAAGGTCTGGACGACGGACTGCCCCTTGCGTGAAACCGTCAATCTTGTCAATCGGAGAAAAGCAGAAGGCTGTATCGCTGTTGAAATGGAAGTCGCAGGTGTACAAGCGGTTTGTGACTTTTACGGCTTTGAGCTGTATGATTTCCTGTCCGCAGGCGATGTTCTTGAAGAAGGAAATTATCAGACTGAAAACCTGTCCGATGCAAATCATAATCTGGACAAGCTCCAGATCGCACTGCAAATTTCAGATAGAGTATAACTCCTGAGAAAACAGCCCTTTCATGGTAAGAGCCTGTTTAGTATCTTCCAGCAGCCGTCTTTTCGGCATCCTTCCGTCCTGATTTTGTCTGTCCTCCTTGCAATACAGCAAGTAT
>CACXGK010000231.1 GCA_902767115.1 uncultured Ruminococcus sp. | reverse complement strand
GCGAAAAGCCAAGGACAAGGCGGATTTCTCCGCCCGTGTCTCCGCCGTCAAGGGGCAGAGCACCCAGCAGCTCCGGGATATGTACAAGACCGCCAATCCCGTCATTGGTTCCATCGACGAGAACGGCGAATATGTTCTGCCACGTCCCCTGAAGAAGGGCGACAAGGTGCTCATTGCCGACCTCCAGCAGGAGGCTGTCATTTCCGGCGAACCGGACGGCAGCGGTAATGTGTTTGTCCAGATGGGCATTATGAAAATGAAGATCCAGGTCAGTCGCCTGCGCCTGCTTGACAAGACCAAGCAGAACCCGGAGCCTTCCAAAAAGAAAAAACAGCCCCGACGTGGACAGGTCTCTGCCAAGGTCGAACGCAAGGGTTCCATGGAGCTCGATATCCGTGGACTTGCGTGCGATGAGGGCGTGATGGAGGTCGAGCGCTTCATTGACGGCGCTGTGCTCTCCAATGTCGGCACCGTCACCATCATCCATGGCAAGGGCACAGGATTGCTGCGCAAAGCAGTTCAGCAGCGCCTCTCCCGGATGAAATGCGTCAAGGCGTACCGCAACGGTCTTTACGGCGAGGGCGAGGAGGGCGTAACCGTCGTAACACTGCGATGATCGCCATTTTCTCCACCTTGCCTGTCTTTTCTCAAATACGTCATTTTTTGTTTCAGAACGGCAATGAATTATTCATAAAATCTCTATTGTTATCCCCTGCGGAATCTGCTATAATGATAGTAAACTGATGAGCTTTTGCAGGAGGGAGGTTGACATCATGAAAGACAGGAAACGGCTTGCTGTCATCGCAGGCGGCATCTCTTTCAAGGGCTATCAGCATTTGATGCTCGAAGGCATCATTTCACAGGCGTATGCGCTCAATTATGACGTTGCGGTCTTTTCTGCGTTTATCAGCTTTGACTTTGACACCCCCTATCAGAAGGGGGAACACCGCATTTATGATCTCATTCCGTTCGACCAGTTCGATGCGGTCATTTATGCGCCGTGCTCCTACTATACCGACCTCCAGCGGCAGATCGTCGAGCGCTATATCGACACGAGATGCCATGTCCCGGTCATTGCACTGGAGTCGGATGATCCCCGCTATCACTGCATTCCCATGGACGACTTTCATGCCTTCGGGCGTGTGGTCGATCACCTCATCGAGCACCATCACCTGCAAAAGATCTACTGCCTGACCGGCTTCAAGGATAACCTCCAGGCGGAGGAACGGCAGCGTGGCTACCGGGATTCCATGCAGCGGCATGGACTGCCGGTCGGGGATGACTGGGTCATTTACGGCGATTTCTGGAAAATGAAGGCGACAGAGGTGGCAGAAGATCTTGCAGCGGGACGCATGGAACGTCCGGAAGCGATCTGCTGCTGCTGCGACACCGTTGCGCTTACGCTGACCAATCACCTGATCGAGCTTGGCATTCGTGTGCCGGAGGATATTATCGTTGTAAGCTATGACGCCAGCACCGATGCAGCGATCAATGTTCCCTCCGTCACGACCTACGCACGTCCCATCAAGGATATGGGGATGCACGCCGTCCTCAAAGCACACGAGCTCCTGACCGGCGAAACTGCATCGCCCTGCTGCATCGACATGGGTCACATCGTCACAGCAGAAAGCTGCGGCTGCGGCAAGGATTTCTTCCTTCATTTCGAGGAGCACCAGAAGGAGCTTCGTGATACGGAGGAGATGCGCAAGCTATTTGATAACACGCCAATGGCGGAATCTCTCAATGCCACCCTGACACTCCATGACCTGCTCCACCAGATCACAGCACACCGCTACCTCATCAAGGATGCAAAGGAGTTTTATCTGTGCCTGTGTGACAACTGGGATGATCTTTCTAAAAATACCGAGAACCCGTCCGATTACAACCAATACACCCCCACCATGCATCTGCGGATCACGCAGGAGCACGAGAATGCTGAGATCGTCGATCAGGCGTTTGCGCTGGAGCAGCTTCTCCCGGCGCTGCACGAGGACAGAGAGCATCCACGGGCGTATTACTTCACGCCGCTGCACTTCAATGAGCGATGTCTGGGGTATTGTGTGCTCAGCTACGGCGATCAGCCGCTGGCGTATGATGCGCTGTACCAGCAGTGGTCACGCAATGTCAGCAATGCATTGGAATTCATCCGGATCCGGAACAACTTTGCGAGCATCAACCAGCAGCTCTTTATGTCCTCGATTCGTGACCCCCTCACTGGTATTTACAACCGGCAGGGATTTCTGCATTACGTGCAGGACGTGTATGCCCGTGCGCTCCAGCCGGGTATGAAGCTGCTTATCATCGCCGCAGACCTTGACCGGCTCAAATACATCAACGACACCTTCGGGCATCTGGAGGGTGACAATGCGATCTCGGTCGCTGCCACCGCCCTCAACACCTGCTCGACCTATGGTGAGATCTGCGCCCGGACGGGCGGTGATGAATACCTCATCATCGGCGCTGCCGGCTATCACGAATCCACCCCGAAGCGCTACATTGCCTACGTCGAGGAATTCCTCGACCGCTACAACGCTGTCTCCGGCAAGCCCTATGAGGTCGGCGTGAGCCTCGGCTATATCTGCAAGGAAGTCCATGAGGGCGAACCCCTCCAGGCGTTTCTGGATGAAGCAGATGCCCTGATGTACGAGAACAAGGCGATGCGCAAGAAAAACCGCTTATCTTAAAGCCTGGCGCTTTCCTGACGTGGAAAGCGCTGCTTTATGGTATATATGAAATTAGAAAGAAACAAGTAAGATGGAGGTATTTATGAAGAAAGCAATCAATCGATTTCTGACCTCACTCACCGCTGCCGGTGTCCTGCTCCAGAGCATGGCGATGCCAGTCTTTGCAGGTGAGCAGCTCGGACAGTCCGACTTCAATGACGGCGTGGGTCTCCCATGGCACATCTGCGAATCCGCCACTGGCAAGATGGATTTTTCCATCGATGACGGCACCTACAACATCACCGTTGTCAACCCCGGCGGACGTTCCAACGGCGGCGAGGACAGATGGGACTGCCAGTTCCGTCACCGTAACCTGACCTTTGTATCCGGTCATACCTACCGCCTGACCTACAGCGTCTGGGCAAGCAATTCCGGCTGGCTCTATGCCAAGATCGGCGACATGACCAACGACGATGCCGAGCTCTGGCATTCCAACGGCAACCAGCTCTCCATGACCTATCAGGAGGGCGCCTCGCAGGCGGATATCGAAGCTTCCCTGCGCTCTGCACAGCCGGATGGACAGTGGGGCGACTACAACGCATGGCAGGGCGTCAACATCAACGGCAATAGCTGGAACACCTTTGCGTATGAGTTCACCCTCGGCTCCAACGGCGAGCGTGCGACCTCCGCAAACGGCACCGGTGAGTGGACATTCCATTTCGGCGGTGACGGCGAATACACACCGCAGGTCTGCTTCCCGGCTGGCACCGAGCTGAAATTTGACAATCTCGTGCTCCTCGACATGACCGACGACACGAATGATTACGTGACCGATGCAGGCTGGCAGCGTGCTGAGGTGCTCACCAACCAGCTCGGCTATTTTCCGACGATGGCAAAGAGAGCCACTGTCCTGTCTACGGAAACAAACGCTCTGAAATTCGACGTCAAGGATGCATCCGGCAAGAGCGTCTATTCCGGTAAAACGGAAGTATTCGGCTTTGATGCCGACTCCGGCGACACCGTACATACCCTCGATTTCTCCGACCTCACCACGGAGGGCACCTACACCATCGAATGCGAAAACGGTGCTTCCAGCCGGGAGTTCACCGTTGGTGTGCGTGAGCAGTATTCCTCGATGCTCTGGGATTCCCTGAACTATTTCTACCAGAACCGTTCCGGCATCCCGATCGAAGCGCAGTATATCACATCCGGCGAAAAGGAAAAGCTTGCCCGTGCAGCCGGTCACACCTCTGACGTGGCAACTGTTGAGCAGACGTGGGGCTATTCCGCTTCCTCCGGCACGCAGGACGTGACCGG
>CACXGK010000230.1 GCA_902767115.1 uncultured Ruminococcus sp. | reverse complement strand
GAAAGCCCCGACCCACGCATCACATTGGACGTGGTATAGGCATCAAAGCCGGTGACGGGATAGCCCATCTCCGTGAATTTCGCAGCGATGCCACGAATGAGCGAGGCAGAGGTATTCTGCTCGCCTGCCTGCGGTGTCAGATCATCGAGCGACACAACATCGGTCGAAAACCCTTCCGAATGCAGCCGGATCTGGTTGTCGCTGCGTCTGGCAGCCACAGCGATGATATCCGCATTGACGCTGCCGGCGAGGACGTGACCGTTCTGGTGGTCGGTATGGTTGCCGCAAAGCTCCGTTCTGCCGGGGGCAGAAAAGAGTGCGATCTCATCAGTTTCACCGAACTGCGCCCCGAACGCTTCGACCGCATGGATGAAACGTTCCCGATACGGCAGCAATTCCCTGCCGGTGCAGGCATACAGTCCGGAAAGGACGGCATCAAATGCGCCGTCCTGCAATGCACGAATGGTTTCAATCTGGTTCATAGAGCTGGATTCTCCTGTTTTGGAATCTGTACCTATATAATAGTATATAATACTCTCTGCGATTTTGCAAGGGGTTTTCGGTGGTTTTTTCTGGTTCCGTCTGGATTTGTAGCAATTCAGACAAAATTTCTGCACAAAAGCGGCTGTTTTACTCCACCTGGAAGCACATCGCCGTGAACGGCGGCAGATCGAAGGTGAACGTGCCGTTGTCCCCCTCAATGACCGTGCCGGCGGTATTGGGGCGCACGCCGTTGTAGATGTCGGCGCTCGAATCGAGCAGAACGATCAGGCGTTTGGCGTCGCACCGGATGGTGTAATGCTCCTGCGGCGTGCCGGCGAAATTGAAGATGCCGACGATGGATTCCTTCGAGGAATAGCGCTGGATGGCGTAGCAGCAGGGCGCCGCCTGGGAGATGTCCTTCCAGGAGAAGCCGCCTTCGGTGTAATCCCGTTCATAGAGTGCGGAGTGGTCGAGGTAGAGGTGGTTGAGCTCCCGGATGAAGCGGTGGAAGGCGTCATGGATGGGGTAGCTCAGGAGGAACCAGTCCTGTTCCCTGCTCTCGTCCCATTCCCGGAGCTGACCGAGCTCGCTGCCCATGAAGTCGAGCATTTTGCCGGGATGGATGGCGTTGTAAAGATAAAAAGCCCTTGCCTGCGCAAATTTCCCCTCATACAGTCCATGCATCTTCTGGAGGATGGTCGCCTTGCCGTGGACGTTCTCATCGTGGGAAAACGGCAGGATGTAGTACTCGGAATGGTAGTACATCATGGAAAAACTGAGCTTATTCGAGCCGCCGAGCCGGAAATACGGGTCTGTCTGAAAGTAGCTGAGCGTATCATTCATAAAGCCCATGTCCCACTTGTAGTCGAAGCCCAGTCCGTCACTCCAGACAGGTGCAGTGACCTTCGGGAAATCGGTCGAATCCTCGGCACAAAGCAAAATACCGGGGAACTTCCCTTTCAGTCCGGCGTTCATGGTGCGGATGAAGCTGAGGGCGGAATTGTTGACGCCGCATTCCGGCTTGCCGTGCCAGTAGATCATGCGGCTGATGGCATCCATGCGCAGCCCGTCAAAATGGTATTCCTCCAGCCAGTAGGCGGCGCAGGATTGCAGGAAGGAACGGACTTCGCCCTTGGAATGGATGAAATTATAGCTTCCCCATTCGCTGATGCCGGCGTGGGCATCGGGATATTCATACAGCGGCGCCCCGTCAAACCGTGCCAGACCGTAGCTGTCGATCGCAAAGTGTACCGGCACAAAGTCCAGCAGCACGCCGATGTCATTGCGGTGACACTTGTTTACGAAGGCTTTGAGCTGCGCCGCCGTGCCGTACCGGGAGGTCGGCGCAAAGAAACCGGTATTCTGATACCCCCAGCTCTCATCTGCCGGATGCTCGGCGATGGGCATCAGCTCGACATAATTATACCCCATCTCTTTGAGATAGGGAACCAGCAGATCAGCGAGCTCCTCGTAGTTGTACCAGTCGCCCTTTTCGTCGTCGGGGGAAGCTTTCTTCTGCTTCCAGGAGCCGCAGTGCAGCTCGTAGATGTGCAGCGGTTTGTCCTTGCAGTCCGTGCGGCGGCGCATCCAGGACTGATCCTTGAACTGGAATGCGGACAGATCACGCAGCACCGAGCAGAATGCCGGACGCAGATCCATGCCGTAGCCGTAGGGGTCACAGTGCTCGGTGTAGCTGCCGTCACTGTGCCATATTTTATAAAGGTACCGGTCGCCCTCCTTCGCCTGCGGCACAAAGACCTCCCAGAAATGCCCACCCATGATGCGGTTCATCTCCCAGTCCTGCCAGTCATTGAAGGTGCCAACCAGTGTGATGCGGCTGGCATGGGGGGCGTAGACACGGAAGCTGTAGCCCTCCTGTTCACGGTGCGCACCCAGATATTTGTGCGCATCAAAGATCTGTCCGGTATAAAAACCGTAAATATCCATTTTGAACCTCCACTTTTGTGAAAAAGTACTTGCAAAAATCTTTGAAAACTGCTATAATTTTATTATACAATGGTTTTGCAGCGGTTTCAATCGTCTTTTTACGGAAACCGTCGCATACACAACGGTTTCAACAAAATGTATAGGAGGTGCTGCTATGGATTTAAGACAGCAGAGAACCAGGCGCAGTATCATTAACGCATTCCTGGCGCTTCGCAGCGAACGCCCGCTGGAAAAGATCACTGTCAGGGAATTGGCAGAGCGTGCGGAGATTCACAAAGCGACGTTTTACCTGCATTATCACGACATTTACGAGCTCTCCGAAAAGCTGGAGCAGGAGGTCATCGACGATATCCTGGGCGGCTTGTCCGACCCCACCAGCCTGCTGGCAGACCCGGAACGCTTCAACGAGGAGCTGTACTGCCTGCTGATCGCTCACGAGAGCCTGCTGGGGATCCTGTTTGCGGACAGCCGTTCCGGAATGCTGGCGATCCTGCTGGAAAAAAGCCTGAAGGAATACATTTTCGGGCTGCATCCGGAGTACCGGGAGGATCTGGAGAAGAACGTCGTCCTCACCTATCTCATCCAGGGCGCCTACCATGCCTACACCCGGTACCGGAACGAGGATCTCAAGACGATTTTGCTCATGATCAACAAGATGGCGGCAGCCGTGCTCAGATTGTACACCCGTCCGGACGAAAATGAAAAAAAGATAGATGAACCGGCAGAAACCCTCGTTTCGTCCGAAAATGAGGAGCAGACGCCTCTCGCCTAAAATAGTACAATTTTGTGTAACCTGTACAAAGACGAGAGCGGAAACAGATAGATTCAAAGTTAAATTCATTAACTTTGGTAATCGTGAGGGGTATCTATTTCGTATCAATTGGTCGAAATATTACCCCGTGTATATGCTTACTATCGCTTTTGTGAGAAATTCTAAAAAAATGCGTCCGATTTATGAAAAAAACCGATTGCAATTTCAAATTGCAGATGGTATAATAAAGATACTGGGGTATTATGCTGAAATATACTCTCTAAAATTTATTCAATCATTGGAGGTGGTCGAATGAAGAGCTTTTCCTACACGGGTACAACACCTGCCGGCAAGCAGGTCAAGGGTACTATCAATGCGGAGGATGAGAGAGACTTTATGTCGCAGATTAATGCGAAGGGTCTGACAAATCTCAAGTATGAGGAAAAGGACATCAATAGTTCGAAAACAATCAAAAAATTCAGCACCAAAGACCTGGCTTTCTGCTGCCGTCAGCTTGCAGCAATGCTGACATCCGGTCTGACACTGGTCAAGGCGCTGGACATCCTCAGCAAGGAACAGCCCACACAGCAGGCACGTGAAGTATGGCAGAGCGTGTATGAGAACGTGCAGAAGGGTGAATCCTTCTCCTCGTCCCTCGAAATGTACCGAGGCGTATTCCCGGAATTCCTGATCTCCATGGTCAACGCCGGTGAGACCTCCGGTCAGCTCGACGTCATCATGCAGCGTATGTCCGACCACTACGCTAAGGAACAGAAAATGAACAATACCATCAAGGGAGCGATGACGTATCCTCTGATCCTGGGTTTCCTGTGTATTGTCATTATCATCGCCATGTTCACATTCATCATGCCGACCTTCGCAGGTCTGTATGAGAGTGAGGACGATATGCCTGCATTTACCCGTGCAATGATGGCATTCTCTGACTCCCTTGTAAACTTCTGGTACATTTATATCTTAGTCATCGTTGGTCTTGTCTTTGCGGTGACGTATGTAATGAAGATCCCGAGCACACGACTCAAATGGGATAAGTTCATCATCAAGGGTCCGGCATTCGGTCCCCTGGTCGTAAAGATCTATACCGCACGTTTCGCAAGAACGCTGTCTTCTCTGTATTCCTCCGGTATTCCGATGGTAGAGTGCCTCAGACGTTCTTCTGCGATCCTGGGCAACCGCTACATCGATGAATGCTTTGAAAACGTCATTGATGAGGTAAAGCAGGGCGAAACCCTCTCTGCTTCGATCCAGAGAACTGAGATCTTCGATTCCATGTTCTGCTCGATCATCTTCGTCGGCGAGGAAGCCGGCGCACTGGACACCATCCTTGGCAAGACCGCAGAATACTACGACGAAGAAGCGGACTCCGCAGTCGCACGTCTGGTATCCCTGCTTGAGCCGGTCATGATCATTATCATGGGTGTTGCAGTATGTATGCTGCTGCTGGCAGTATTCCCTGCACTGTATGGTTCGTTCGATGCAATTGCCGCATAAACCAAATCATCAACACAGAGAGGTGGAAAACTAAATGCTTTCATTTGACGTTACTGATAGAAAAATCCGTATTATTAAAGGTACGGAGAGCAACGGCAAGATCAAGATCTCTGCCGCTGCTGAGATCGCACTTGAGGAAGCTGTTATCGTCAACGGTCATGTCAACGACATCAACCGTGTCGCTGTTCTGATCAACCAGGTTCTCAAGCGCAACAATATGCCCGACAAGGAGGCAATCGTAGCACTGTCCTCCAACCAGACCGTCTTTAAGGAACTGCTGGTAACTCCGAACCCGAAGGAATCTGAGTTCATGAAGGAGATCCGTACACAGCTCCAGGTTCAGATCAATGTCGATGATTCCTACTCCGTCGCTTACGTCATCGTAGGCGACCCGGAGGACGATGAGAACGGCGAGAAGAAGCAGCGTGTCCTCGTTACTGCCTGCCCGTATGACGTAGTAGAGTGCTACAAGCGTATCTTCCATATGCTGGGTATCACCCTTAAGACCGTTATGATCGGCTGTAACGCCATCACCAAGGTTCTGCTTGCTGACTCCAAGGTCAAGGCGAAGATGCCGCTGCTGGCTGTTCAGATCGACAGCGACTTCATCTCCCTCAACCTGTATGAGAACAATCAGCTCTCGTTCTCCCGTTTC
>CACXGK010000229.1 GCA_902767115.1 uncultured Ruminococcus sp. | reverse complement strand
TATAAACGAAGCGCTTAGCGGCACTGTGTGCCGCCCCGCCGTCAAAGACGGCGGATTGCAAATCGTTATTACGATTTGCAATAGCGCGTAGTATAATAGACTGGGATTACTTCTTGTCAGAAACGCTCATGCGCTTCTTGGTGATGAGCAGAACCACTGCACCAGCAACCAGCGTGCCGCCGACTACATAGAACAGCGTGGTACCGATGCCGCCGGTGGTGGGGAGGGTGGTACCCTTGTTATTCTCAACGGTGCATTCGTAAATGCCAGTGGGTTTGGTCAGTTCAACGCCATCCTTTGTAATTTTCCAATTCGGAGCGTCTAATGTCGGAGCTGCTGTGATCTCGATGTCAATCGGATTGGCAAGCTTGTTGTAGCCCTCAGGAGCTTCCGTCTCAGTGAGCGTATAGCTGCCTGCACCAAGACCTGCAAATGTGAGGATACCCTTGACATCTGTGATGGCTTCTACATAGGAATCTTCGCCTTCACCGCTATGCTGTGTGGAAGTGGCATTCATAGAATACTTCTGAGTTGTACTCTCGTATTGATCCTTTGTCGCATCAGTCGGAGCAGTCAGCGTATAAGTGCCATCCTTCAGCTTGTAATAAGTGCCGTTTTCATCCGCTTCAAAATTGGTGGCATTGGCAATGATGACATGATTGACGCCAGAGCCCTTCAGCTCGAACTTTGCGCCTTCCAGTGTCTTGGTCTTATCAGCTCCATCCACCTTATGCAGCAGGAGACTGGTCGTGTATGTCTTGGTCTTGGAATCAGGTGTAATACCCGTTACATCGCCATCGCCGGGAGTATTGCTCGGCTCATTCTCGCCCTTGTACTCATGATTCGGATTATTGGAATAGGTCAGATTGACAACATTCTCGTTACCCTTTTCTGTTCTGTCAGCCTCATCGGTCAGGGTTGCAGTATAGGTTACTTTGATATCCTTGCCAGCCTTATCCTGATAGTTGTCCTTAAAATGATCCATGACGATCTGGAAGGTGTACTGGGTATCGCCAACCTTAGCTGCATCGCCAGTCTGGACATCAAATTTAGCGGATTCGATCTCAGAACCATCAATGTAGATTTTCACGGAATCCTCATTAAATTCAAGACCATCGCACATCGTATCATTGATCACATAATAATACTTGTTGTAAGCTGACATATCCGGTACCTTAGAATCAAGCTGGAACGTGATCACATCACCGATGCTTGCAGTATTGGCTTCCTTCAGCTTCGTATCCTCAAGGATCTTCTTCTGAATGGTCGGCACCTCTTCCTTTGCCTCGATCTCAACAGGACCTACAACTCTTAAAATATAATCAGTATATGCACCAAGCTTAGCATTATCCAGTGTATTATCCTTGTCCTTGATGAAGTAGTAACCGGGAGCAGAAATACTCAGAGTACCGTTTCCAGGCGTACCCGCAACCGTTACAGTACTGAGATTAGCACCAACGATATCTGCAAATTTCTGGATGTATGCCTTATGAACAGCCTTATTCTCGTTGTCAGCATTGTCCGGTTCCCACTTGTCGATCACGTCTGCAACATCTGCTGCTGTTGTGCATCCGGCAAAAGGATTCGTCGCACCAAAATCTGCTGATGCTTTCAGAGCTGCCAGCAAGTTTGTGCCATTAACGCCAGTGCCCCATGTGATGTTGGAGAGCACGACATCATCGCCGCTGCCGCTCAGATCGCCCTTGAAAACCTGATACGCCTCATAGGTGTGCTGCGCAGTATCATTATTGCCAGTCGGTTGCTTGATGGTCACATCATAATTTGCTGCCACCGTCGTCATAGCCGCTGCACCAGCGGAAACTGCCATCATGGAGGACAGCAGGAGTGCTGCCGCAATATGGATTCTCTTTTTCATAACTTTAATTCCTTTCGTTTCATATTGGATTGGTGTAGGAGAACGGTTCAGGCGTTCTTCCTGCGTTTTTTATCATACAGCAGCACCGCCGCTGTAACAATGACGATTCCGCCCAGATAATAGGGCGTATTTCCGTTTCCGCCGGTGTCGGGAAGACGGTAGGTCACGTAGTTGGTGAATTCGGGCTGTCCTGCGATCTCCGCCATCAGGAAGCTGGTTTCATTCGGTCCTTCGACCTCCCGGACAGTCACTGTGATCTCCTGTGCCGACTCATCGTACAGCATTTTCGGATCACGTCCCTCAGCCGCCTCACGGATCGTATACTTGTACGTTCCGGGCTCTGTATAGACCTGATCGAGGAATACGACTTCACCCTTCTGGTTGTTGGTCGCTGTGGAAACCACGTTGCCGGTCTCATCCACAAGCTCGAACGTGAACTGGTCATCCGCCAGCAAGCCGCCATTGAGGTTTTTGATAGCCTGCAGCTTTACCACAGCGGCATTGGCACGGATCGTGAAATCCAGTCCGTTTGTCATCGGGCATTTGTTCATGGCGTCGATGATTTCTTGCTGTCCAAGGTCAAACCGGATGCTTTCATGAATCTCCGCATTGGCAATGGATTCCTCACGAGTATACTGCCTTATCAACTGGCTGTTGCCAGAGGCATCAAGCCGATATATGGCGGTTGGCTTCAATTCCACGTTTACATTGAATATCGCAGATCTCGCATCGTTGGCATTATAGTGCTTTTCCCGGTTATACAAGCATTTGAACGCCGATGTCAGCTCATACTGCGTACTGCCTTCCGCATTCAACGGCTCATAATCCCCCACTTCAAAATGAGATAATGCCTGGGATGGGTCATTCCCCATGACCCATGCATCATTCACCTTGACAATATGGGCATCATACAGGCTGACCATTGTATAAGGCTGTCCGTTTTCATACCCGACACTTGTCACCGTATAGGTACCGCCATCCGCAATCTCCATATCGGCGTGTGTGAAATTCTCACGCTTTGAAAAGACACGTACCCACATGGAGCGGTTCAGTCTTGGGAATTTGATCTCCACTTCACTGTCCGTTGCAACGTCATTGCCCTTGAAGCGAAGGATCGTCATGCCATCTTCATAGGAAGAACTTATGAGGCTGATCTTTTGCTCGGAACTTGGCGCAAGCAGATAGTTATACATATCATTTGTCGGATCAAAACTAAGATCGTAATTGGTCACACTGTAATCCACAGCTCCGGGGATATGGATCTCAAATTCATCGCCTTGCCGTATTACATATGGTCTTGGTGTTGCGGTAAATTCCGTTTGTCCGACTCCGTTTGGCACATAGCCTTCGTCATTTTGTAGGTTATAATTATTCAGATGCTCCTTCACCCTGTCGATGGGCTTATCCTCATACAGCGTTTTGACATAGATCTCAGGGTCTATGACTTTGATGTAGAAATCCTGTTTTGGATTTCCATCGTATGTCTGGCATTTGAGGGTACCGGGATGGATCGCCTTGAAGGTTCTCGTGCATCCATTGATGGACGTCTCGTTATAGGTGATAGGTTCAAAGCTTTGACTGCCTACTACTTCCAGTTTTTTCACGCCGCCGTCCTCATTTGTCGGCAGAGAAAAATACCCATTAGAGGTGGCATTTGCAGCCAGGAACACATCAAAGGTCTCCCCGACATAGACAACATACGGATTATCCTCTGCATTTCCGCCTGTGCTGCCATTGAGCATCGTTGCCTGACTGGACGGAACAGGCATTCCATAATTCCAGACAAAATACTGGTTATACTGATCGAGGATATCCAGATAAAGATAGTCCTGTCCATTATGGATCGTCACAGGTTCGGGGAGCAGTGCTCTGTACTGCTTTCGCATTCCTGAGTAGGTCACACCTTCGTAAGTGACCTGTGCCTGAGTTGCATATCCAAGGCTTTCCAGTTTGTTTTGGGAAGAATTGACAGAGCTCTGATTATTAACGACCGTGATATTTTCATTGCCCGTCATAAACACATCGATCGTATCCCCGACATGAACGACATACGGATTCGATTCTGAATTTCCGCCGGGCTGTCCATTGACCATCACCAGACTGTCAAGCGGTTTGGGCTGTCCTGCCACGAATACAAACACCGAAAACCCTTCCGCCGTAAACACCGCCGACTCGCCGTCGATCTCGGCATCGAGTGTTTCAATTGCTCCGTCGTCCTGCACGTGCAGCAGCGTGAAATCCTCACCTGCAAGCTGCTGGGTCTCCGGGAGTGTGATCTGGACATCGACATTGCCTGTCGGTTCAAGCTCCGTGCCATCCGCTGCGAGGAAGCTGATATCCACTGCCACCGCATCGAGCACGCCTGCATCCTCCGCAAGCCCCTCGGCTGCCGTTTGCAGCGCCTCCTCACGGGAAATATCCGTCACGGTCATCACCGTATGTTCCGGGAAGATCCCGGTTTCCGCCGATGCCGTCACCTGAATGCCGCCCGGCGATTCCGCCGTGTAATACAAGATTTCCGGCTGCACCACGGTCGGCGGTTCAGCCGTTGGCTCCGGTTCCGGGAGCGTCACAAACCCAAGGATCTGCGCATCATCCAGTGCATACTGCACCGCTTTGACCGCATTGTCCCGGTCGCCCTCGATCACGGTCAGCGTATCCTGCACGCTCGTAACGATGCCCGTCCGGTCCGCCTCACCGTCTGCATTGTCGTCCAGAAAGACCACATTGCCACGCTCCGGCGCACTGTCCGGCGGACGAAGGAGTTCGTTCTCCTTCAGCTTGATCTGCCACGTCCGGGCATTGCCGCCGCAGGGCATTTCCTCCGTTGTCACGCCTGCGTAATATACGCAGAAATACGTGAACATCGTGTTCCACTCGCCGTAAGGATTGCCGTACCAGTCGCCGTAACGTGTATAGCCCTGCCGTGTTCCATCCTCAGAAAGGACGAAATTGCGGGTGCTTTCCGTCATGCCAAGCTGCGATTCGGCGATCTGTGCCGCCTGCTCCTGCCGTGGAGCATCTGACTGCCAGACAAAGGACTGTTCCCAGATATCAGGCGTTTCCAGATCCGCCTGCGGATCCGAAAAGCATTCCGCACTATGTACGTGCTCTGCCAATGTGCAGGTCAGCTCGCCGTCTTCATCAAAACAGCTTGCCGTGTGCTCATGCGCTTCCATAGCGCAAAGCTGATCGCCGGTCAGCGCCGTGCCGATCTCACGCAGCTCCCAAAACACATTGCCGCCCGTCAGCACAGCAAGTGCCGTCACAACTGCAAGCCGGCGGCGGTGCTTCTCCTTGTCCGAAAGGATCCGGCGTATCTTGGATTCTGTTGTATCCCTCAATTTCATCCCTCCTTTCCACCATGGTTCCCGGTCACGCAGTCTCCGGCTTTGACCAGATGCGGAACAATACCCGTCCGACCATCTGCTCGTCATTGACGCTTCCGATCACGGTATTCCGGCTGTCGATCGAGGTATCCCGGCGGTCGCCCAGTACAAAGAGCGCATCGTCCGGCACCTTGTAGGGAAATGTAATGTCGCATTCTCCGAGACTTTTATGCGAAACATACGGCTCGTCCAGCACCTCGCCATTGACGGAAACCGTACCGTCGTCACTGATCTCGACCGTATCGCCGCCCTTGGCGATCACACGTTTGAGCAGCAGCTTGTTCTGCCACGCCACGCAGCAAAGGTCGCCGTAATCAAAGCTCCGGCTTTTCATCAGCAGCAGGATATCCCCGTCATGCATTGCCGGCTCCATACTGTCACCGGACACCTGAATGACCGGGAGAAACAGCGTAGACAGCAACACCGCAGCCGCCGCAACGACCACCAGTGCCGAGATCGTACTGCCCAGCACCTGCCGGAATCTCTGCCGGTAGGTCAGCCTGTCACGCTCCGCAGCGACCTCCTCCGGGGCGATCTGCTCCGGCACAGTCTCCTGCTCGGTCATCTCATACACGATATCCACAAGCTCTCGCCGGCTCATATGCCGCAGGTCTTTTTTGTTCATCCGTGTCACCTCGCAGGAATCGTTCCGGTCTGCCGCCTTGTGCAAGCTGCACATACAGTGTGCCTTGCATGATTCTTTATAGTTTTAGTATACCACCCTTGGAAAGGCAATGTCAATCATATGCCAAAAGTTTCGTAGGCTCGCACAATTCTTCGATTTTGGTGGATATAACTAATGGTAGTAATCCATAAGAAAATTACAACTCATAGTAGAAACATTACCAAAATCGCATATAGCATCCCGATATATCGCCAAAATTCTCATCATTTTCGTGTTATCCAAAATTCAGAACAATCTTCAGAGCACTGTCAGGCTCAAATGCACCTTTATACAACCATCAAATCACATTATACCATACGTAGACCCAAAAGTCAATTTTCGCAGAAAATCTTTGTGATTTTCAACATATAGCCATACGATCGCTCGTCATTTTGTACAATTAATCGCTCATAATTTATACAAAGTGTAGTGTTTCATCAGAAAATTACACACCGTTTCCTCTACATCCCGTCCTCGCCAAGTTTGACAAAACCTGTTCCCTATGTTATACTTATATTATATAAAAGACGAACCATTTACAGGAGGTGAAATACTTGAAACGCATCGGACTGATTCTCCCGGAGATCGCAGATCCGCTTGACTACGAGCTGCTCCGTGGCATCCATCGGCAGGCAGCGGCGCTCGGCGCAGATGTGATCGTTCTGTCCGGCATCCTCAACCCCATGGCAGACAATCCGCAGGATGCCTATACAGAGGGATTTGCGAACATTTATGACCTTGTCCGCACCGCACGGCTGGACGGCATTCTCTTTGCTGCCAACCGGTTTCATGACGACGCTCTGCGGCAGCGGATCTTCTCGCTGTTTGCGCAGACGAATACGCCGGTGCTGACGCTCGACTTCGAGCAGGACGGTCATCCCTGCATCATCGCCGAGCAGCATGACGGTGCCTACGCCATGACCAAGCACCTTATCGAGGAACACGGCTGCAAAAAGCTCTGGTGTATCGCCGGATTTCCGGAGGATGCCGCATCGCTGGAGCGTCTGCGGGGCTTCACGGATGCGATGCAGGACGCAGGACTTCCCATCGGGGAGGACGCTGTCCACTTCGGTAATTACTGGCGCACCATCCCGGAACAGCTTGCGCAGGAGATCGCTGACGGCAGGCATGAGATCCCGGACGGCGTGGTATGCCTGAGTGACGCAATGGCGATCTATTTTGGCGATGCCTTGCGCAAAAACGGCATTGACGTGCCCGGTCAGGTGAAAGTCACCGGCTACGACGGGATGTGGTATTCCGCCATGCATGCCCCCATCACGACCACCGTCTGCGGCAGAGAGCAGCAGCTTGGCGAAATGGCGGTCTGCCGGCTGAGTGAAATGATTTCCGGCGAGTCTGTGCAGCCGCTTGGCGCCGTGCAGTCCATCCGCTTCGGGACAAGCTGTGGTTGCAGCTTCGAGAAGATCGGCGCCCAGTCCTACCTCCTCGGCAGCCTGCAAAAGCAGGTCGCCAAGCAGCTATTCCGTGGATTTGAAAAGCGCAGCTACCTGTCCAACGACTTCATCAGCCGCATGGCAGATGCCGAATCGCTTGCGGAGCTGACGGATGCCATTGATGCGAGCTGCTATCTCCTGCACGGCTGGAAACGCCTTGCCATAGCGCTTTGTGAGGACTGGTGCCCGGATTTCGAGAACCCGTATGCCATCCGCCAGCAGGGCTTCTCCCCGGTGATGCAATGCGTCCTGTCGAGAACGCATGACGGCGAGCACTTCCCTGCCAGCCGCTTTGAAACTGCTGCGCTTTTGCCCGATGCGGCATCCACGCCCATGCTCTATATCCTGACCTCGCTGCACTGCAAGGGGCAGATTTTCGGATACTGCGTGCAGGGCTTTGACGATGCGGATGCGCTTGAGCTCGACGATTACTTCGTCAACTGGACGGATGCGGTCTCAAGTGCGCTGCACAGCTTGCAGAAAAGGCTGTATATCGGCTATCTGCATGAGCAGATGGAGGCATTCTCCACCGTGGATGCCGTCACAGAGGTGCCGAACAAGCGAGGGTTTACGGAGCAGCTCCCCGACCTGCTGCACCGCCTGCGCAAGACGGAAACGCCCTACACGGTTCTCCTGCTTTCCTGGATGGACGCCGATGCGCTGGCAGCGTACAACATCGCCGTCCTGATCGGCAATCTCCTGAAACGCCAGAATGTCCCCCTCTGCGCCCGTCTCGGCGACCAGGTGTTTGCCGTGCTGCTGACCGGCGGATTCTCTGCGGAGGACTGTCTTGCAAGCCTGCGCACGGGACTGACAGAGACCCTCGGCAGCCCGTCCCTCCTCCCCGATCTCATCAGCGAGGAAAAGCCCATTCCCGGCAAGAAACCGGCTGAGATCGAGAAGGCGATCGAGCAGATCTATGCCGATTTCCTGCAAAAACGAGAGCTTGCGATCTCGCAGGGTGCCGCCTACCGGGAGCAGCTCTACAAGCTCCGCCGTGACATGACGGCGCATCCGGAGCAGGACTGGAGCATCACCGAAATTTCCCGCACGCTCGGCATCAGCAAGTCCCATTTGCAGCGGCTTTACAAGGCGCAGTTCGCAGCCGGTATCAAGGACGATCTGATCGGCTTCCGTATGAATCACGCCATGCAGCTCCTTGCGCATACCAATCTCCGGGTGCAGGAGATCGCCGAACAGTGCGGCTACAACAACGAAAACCACTTCATGCGCCAGTTCAAGGAGAAAAACGGCATGACCGCCCTGCAATACCGCAGGCAGTTCCAATCCTAAGGCAACACCGCCCTAATTCCAGGAGGTACCACACCGTATGACGCTCCTCGTCACAGGCGGAGCCGGCTTCATCGGCTCCAATTTCATCTTTCATCTGCGCCGTTTCCACCCGGAATACCGCATCATCTGCCTGGACAAGCTCACCTACGCCGGGCATCTGTCTACATTGGAAGCGGTTCTGCATGATCCGCAGTTTCGCTTCATCAAAGGCGACATCTGCGATGCCGAAACAGTGCAGGCGGTGTTTGCACAGGAGCACCCGGAGATCGTGGTGCATTTCGCAGCGCAGTCCCATGTTGACCGGAGCATCGCAGACCCGGACGAGACCCTGCGCACCAACATCTTCGGCACGCAGACCCTTCTGAACGCCTGCCGGGCATTCGGCATCGGGCGCTTTCATCAGATCAGCACGGATGAGGTCTACGGCGATGTGCCGCTGGACAGCACAGATCCAGAATTTTCCGAAAGTGCGCCGCTTCGTCCCAGCTCTCCCTACAGCAGCTCCAAGGCAGGAGCCGATCTTCTGGTGCTTGCCTACCACCGGACATATGGGCTGCCCGTCACGATCAGCCGCAGCTCCAACAATTACGGTCCCTACCAGTACCCGGAAAAGCTCATCCCCTGCATGATCCGGAACTGCCTGCAAAGCAGCCCTCTGCCCGTCTACGGCAGCGGTATGCACCGACGTGACTGGCTCCATGTGGCAGACCACTGTCACGCCCTTGATCTCGTGCTGCATTCCGGAAAGGACGGCGAGATCTACAACATTGCCGCCCACCAGGAGCTTTGTAACCTCGATGTTGTGCGGCTCATCTGCCGGGAGCTCGGCAAGCCGGAAAGCTGCATCACCTCCGTCCCCGACCGTAAGGGTCACGATCTGCGCTATGCGATCGACACAAGCAAGATCAGGGATGAACTCGGCTGGTCGCCGCAGATCCCTGCCATCGACGGCATCCGCCGGACAGTCCGATGGTACCTGGAGCACCGGTCGTGGTGGGAAGCATTTCCCACGGAATCATGAGAAAAACCGGCGGTGCTGATATAAAAGTTTTAAGCTATGGTATTTCTGAGATACTCCGGTGTTTCTATTGACAAGGAAGTAGTTTCGTGATACCATTGCTACTAACACAAATCGGAATTTGCGGGGGAGCCCCCGCGGGCAGGATTCTCCCAATGCGCCTTACGGCGCAAAGGTCGAATAGGTTCTGCGCTAAATCGGAATTTCATGGAGAAGGCATCATGTATAGTAAATGATAAGAGGAGTTGAGTTGATAGTTATGGCTTTTGAACGTATTAAAACAACACATGAAATTCGTATGAGATTACTAAATC
>CACXGK010000228.1 GCA_902767115.1 uncultured Ruminococcus sp. | reverse complement strand
GGCAAGCTCCGCCTCGCCCTGTGCGATCTGCTCCGCCAGCTTTTCCTTGGCAGTTGCCGCCTTGCGGTACAGCGTGTAATAGCGCTGGGCATTCTGCGCAGGGGTAAGATTCACCTGTAACGGTATCGTCACCACCGGGCAGGTCTCATCATAGAAATTCTCCAGACTTGCCGCAGCATCACCCTTTTGCAGGCGGTACAGGTTGGCAGACAGGAGATCGCCCCAGAGCTTGTTCTGCTCCATCTTATCGGTTTCCGCAAGCTCCTGCCGCTGGTTGGAAAGCTTTCGGGTGATGCGTTCCATGCGGGTCATGATGAGCCGGAACAGGTCATTCGCACGCTGCTTCATCCGGGCACGCAGGTCACGCTGCGCATAGAATTCATCCAGCGCCGCACTGCCCGAAGGCATCTCACGCACGACCATCAGCGCACCGTACTGCTGCGGACGCAGGAAGAAGAAATCCTTCAAAGCCCCTTCCGGTGTTTGCAGGATGTGGAACCGGCAGTCCCGTTCACGCAGCCGTCTGGCAGTATCGTGAATGATGAACAGCAGGCGTTCCTTCTGGTTCTGGGTCAGCTCCCGGCTGCGCACGGCATCCCGGCTGACGTAGTACGCCCACTCCCGTGCCAGCAAAGGCGATACGCCCTCAAACACGCCGACCAGAGCCTTATCGAGACTGGCATCCGGCGCCAGGAGCAAGGCACTCAGAATAGTGTCATCCTCGGCATCCAGGAAATTGAGCCGGTGCGACCGGTGCGGCATCTCATAGGCAAATCCGGGCAGCAGGACACGCTCACGGGTCACATCCGCATTGCGCTTGAGGCTGTCGATCACCTTGCCGTCCTCGCCGATGAGGATGAGGTTGGAATACCGCCCCATGACCTCGCAGGCAAGCGTCAGGAGCACCCTGTCTCCCAGTTCATTCGTACACTCAAAATCCAGAAACAGGATGCGTTCCAGTCCATCCTGCCGCACCGCCATCAGCTTGCCGCCGCCCAGGTGCTTGCGCAGGAGCATACAGAACATCGGCGGCGCCGCCGGATTTTCGACCGGGATCTGTGTCAGATGGATCCGGGCGCTGTCGCCGGCGGTGCTGATGAGGATCCGGGAAGCACCGTCACGTCCACGCATATATAGTAAAATTTCGTCCCGTGAGGGCTGGTGGATCTTATCGACACGGGCTGTAACAAGCGGTTCCAGCTCCTGCCGGATGGTATATAAATAGGCACCGTCAAATGCCATGCACATTCTCCTTTCGATACACGAGCACTTCAAATTCCGCCCGTACACGCAGATTTGTCAAAGCGGCAAGCCGTTCCCGCTCCTTCGCCCCCGTCCGGTAGGCATAGGGCGTCATCTGAAACAGATTGCGGATATCCTCGCCGTTTTCCAGGGAAAGCTCCCGGACAGCAGGATGCTTTTCCACAAACGTGAAGCCTTCCAGGGCATAGTCCTTGACCTCGTTCTCATATGGCTGATCGTAGACAGCGGCTTTCAGCTCCCAGAGGTGACGGGGCGCCGGGATCGCCATGACGAACAGTCCACCCGGTTTGAGCACACGCAGGAATTCCTCACCGCAGTACGGTGCAAAAATGCTGACCACTGCATCACAGGCGCTATCCAGTACCGGCAGATGAAAGACGCTTGCCACCGCAAAGCGTCCTGCCGGATCCGCCTTTGCCGCAAAGTTGGCAGCCGTCTTGGAGATATCCACGCCGTAAACGGCTGTATCCGGCGACATTTCATGGATACCGGCGGTATAGTAGCCCTCGCCGCAGCCGGCATCCAGGAGCACACGCCCCTCGCCAAGCCCCGGCGTCAGCGCTGCACAGATCGTTTCCCGGAGATGTGCATAGTAGCCCTTTGTCAGGAAATCCCGACGGGCACGCACCATGTCCGGGTTATCCCCCGGAATCTCGGAATGCTTGCGGTTCGAGGGCAGAAGGTACACGGCGCCCTTCCTGGCACGGTCGAAATTGTGACGGTTGACGCACCGCAGAGAAAGCCCGTCCTCATGCAGCGGCTCACCGCAGACCGGGCACATCCAGACAGTTTCAGACATAAGCGACCGGGTCTCCTTCCACAAATTCCACCACATCCAGTGCCGGGAGTGCTTCACGCAGCTTCTGCGCCACATACGGCACCATGATGACTTCCGTATGGTAATGCCCACAGTCGATCAGCCCAAGCCCCAATTCCTGCGCCTTGTACCAGCGGTCATGCTTGACGTCGCCGGTGAGCAGGCAGTCGCACTTGCCGACGATCTCCTCCAGCATCGAGGAACCGGAGCCGGAGCAGATGCCAAGGCGCTTCACCATCCTGCTGTCCTCCTCGTCATTTGAGAAGCGGACGGTCTCGCAGCCAAGTGCGTACTTTGCCGCCTGTGCGATGTCCGTGAGGGGGACCTCCTGCGAAAGCGTGATGATCCTGCCGCAGCCGCCTTCCTCCAGAAGCTCTGTTTCCTCCGCAAAATCGAGCTCACCACGCAGGCGCTCCACGATCAGGTCGTTGATGCCGCCCTGTGCGATATCGAGCGGCGTATGGCAGCAGATGGCAGAAATGCCATGCGCTGCAAGCTGGTACACCACGCTGTCAGCCGGCAGCGTTTTCATGGGCGAAAAGATCACGGGATGGTGCGACACGATCACGTCGCAGCCAAGTACTGCGGCTTGCCGGAGGGCAGCCGGAGAGATGTCGAGAGACACAAGGACTTTCGTTGCCAAAGTCTCCCCGGAACCCACCAAAAGTCCGGAATTATCCCATTTTTCCTGTGTTGCAAACGGTGCGAACGCATCCACCGCCTTGTAAATATCCCAAACCTTCATCGGTACTCCTCCAATTTCTTTCTGATCTGTTCGGCTTCCGCATCAAAGGGCGTTTCGCTCTGTCCGGCGCTGCGTCTGCCGTCACGGGCTTTGCAAAGCTGCGCATACACACGCTCCGCATACGCCAGGCAATCCGCATCCTGCAAGTCCATGCCGCCCAGGCACGCCGTCACCGCATCGGGCGTCACGCAAACGCCTGTGTACGCCGCACGCATCACGGCATACAGATACCGGTCATCCCGGACGCAGCGCTCGGCATCGATGCCGAATCCCGCAGTATACAGCCATGTGCGCAGCTCTCGTGCCTTTGTCATCGGCTGCAAAATGAGCTGGATGCCGTTTAGCGGAAACGGGCAGTCCTCTAAAATATGGATGATCGTTTCGCCGCCCATACCGGCGATCACGATATGCGTCAACCCCTCCGGCGGAATCTGTGCCAGTCCGTCTGACAGAATGGTACGGATCCGGGTTTCGAGCCCGTGTGCAGCGATGGTACGCTGTGCCGCCTGCAAGGGACCCTTGCCGATGTCGGACGCAATGACATCCGCAGCGATCCCCTCCTCCAGGAGATAGACTGCAAGCTGTGCATGGTCTGTCCCCACATCGCAAACGTGAGCGCCGGGGGAAATGAGGTCTGCGCACGCCTGAAGTCTTGTATTGAGCATGATAAATCCTTTCTTGCGTCTATGGTATAAAAACGGGGCTGCGACATTCGTGCAGCCCCATCGTCAATCAGTTGCCAAAAGCAGCATTCAGCTTGGTGACGAGTTCATCAGCGTCAACGCCATGAACCATGCAAGCCTCCTCGATGGTCTCACCACGGGATGCAGGGCATCCGAGGCAGTGCATTCCGATCTCCAGGAAGAACGGTGCAGCGATCTCCAGATTCTCATCGAGAATATCGCCGATCACAGTGCTCTTATCTACGGTCATTGGTTTCACCTCCATCTACGGTAATACAGAAAGCACAGCATTCTGCCGTGCTTTCTGCATTCCTCACAAACAAACGAGATTATTCCTCACGCATTCTTGCAAAGCACTCGCTGCAATAAACCGGTCTGTCCTCACGGGGCTGGAACGGTACTCTTGCCTCGCCGCCGCAGCCAGCGCATACAGCAGTGAACATTTCACGAGGAGCCTTTGCGCCGCCCTTGCGAGCTGCACGGCAGTCCTTGCATCTCTGGGGCTCGTGCTCGAAGCCCTTCTCAGCGTAGAACTCCTGCTCACCAGCAGTGAATACGAACTCGTTACCGCAGTCCTTACATACTAATGTCTTGTCTTCGTACATGGTTTTTTTACCTCACTTTGGGTTTTTTTGCTCAGGGACTACGGACGGAGTTGATACCGTCACCTTTTTTCACAATAGGATTTGCCAGGGTGACAAAAAATAAGAATGAAAACTGCTCTGATTAAGCTACTATCCCTTGCTGATATATCGCACCCACACTTTGTGGGAGTCGATCAAGATTCATCGGAGTGATCCGCACTCCGCACGGCACGCATCTTTTTCCGGATGCGCTGCATGGCGTTGTCGATCGATTTGACCGATATGCCGAGTTTTTCGGCTGCCTGTGCATAGCTTGCGCCATCATACAGGCATTGCAGGATCGCCCATTCCCGGTCTGACAGCATTGCCATGACCTGAAGGCAGGCATTCCGGAAGTCCTCCTTGGCGGCAAAAATGCTCTCCGGTGTATCCGGATCCACAAATTCACCCTGTGCTTCAAGCTCCTCCAGCAGATCCTCTGCCGGTGCTGCGACCTTGCTTTCACGGCGCAGGAAGCTGCGCATCCGATTGCAGATGCACACCTGTGCAAAAGAAGCAAAACGTGGATTTTTCTCCGGATCAAATTCCGGTATCGCCTGCAAAAGGGCAATCAGTCCCTCCTGCACGAGATCATCGATCTCGCCGCCGTTTGCAAACCGTCCGGCGTAGTACCGGATCAACCGCAAATAGCGTGACAGCAGAGCGCCCTCCGCTTCGACCGAAGTTTTTGCTGCGATCGCCAGCTCCTCATCTGACCGGAGATCAAGCTCCGAATCAGACATGGCTCTGCTCCTGCACGTAAGTGGCACGTCCCTGGGAGAACAGATCACCGCCCTGTGCGTCATTGCAGACAACCAGGGGGAAATCCTCGATGCGAAGGCGTTTTACCGACTCGCATCCAAGATCCTCAAAGGCAATGACTTTCATCTCCTTGATGCAGCGTGCTGCCAGTGCGCCGGCGCCGCCGACTGCACACAGGTACACAGCCTCGTTGCGGACGATGGCGTCCTGTACAGGCTTGGCACGTTCGCCCTTGCCGATCATAGCCGCAAGGCCGAGGTCAAGCAAACGAGGCGCATACGGATCCATACGGCCAGAGGTTGTCGGACCGCAGGAACCGATGGGTTTTCCAGGGGGTGCCGGGGTGGGACCTGCATAGTAGATCACAGCCCCGTCGATCGGAAACGGCGTTTCCTCTCCGGCATCGAGCAGTGCAGCGATACGCTTATGCGCCGCATCACGAGCCGTATAGACATATCCTGAAAGCAGGATCTTATCGCCGATTTTCAGCTCTTTTGCGCAATTTTTGAGATCCTGCGCATTGATCTTCCGGATGTCCGGCATAGTTTCACCTCTATGGAGCATCAGTCGCTCATGGAAGCCTCAGCATCCTTGATGAGCTCGCTCATATCAAAATTCAGCTTTTTCTGCGGCTTCGGCATCGGGGTAACCTGATTGTCGCTGATCGGCTTCTGGAACTGGTTTTCAAGCTTGGGAGCCTTTGCGAAATCACTCAGCATCGACTCTGCGAAGTCCTCCTTGGTGGAAGGATTGGGCTTGCTGGAAGATGCAGCAGTTGCCTGCGGCTTTTCCTCCTGCTTGGGAGCTTCTTCCTTCTTCTCAGTAAACTCAGCAACAGCGGGCTTCTCGTCCTTTGCAGCCGGCTCACCCATGATCTCCTTCGCCTTCTGCTCCTGGAGCTTGGTGGTATCCTCAACGCTGGAACGAGCCTCAGCGATGATGTCATTCACAGAGCTGATCTTCTCATTCATCTGGCTGGAAGCCTTCTCCATGAGCTCAGTTGCTTCCTTCACGCTCTTCTCCATGCCCTCGATCTCGATGGTCAGCATAGAACGGATGGTAGCGGTGAGCTGGCGGACTCTGCTCTCCTGCTCCACGGCATCCTTCTTGATGCGAACGGACTCAGCCTCAGCCTCCTCCTTTGCCTTGCGAAGGATCTCGTCTGCCTCAGCGTTAGCATTAGCGGAACGCTCCTCGGCTTCCTTCAAAATGCGCTCGGACTCTGCATTGGCATCATCAACGGTCTTCTTGGCAGTCGCATCTGCCTCGTCGGTCGTTCTCTTAGCCTTCTCCTCAGCATCACGGATGGTGAGTTCTGCCTTGGCATCAGCCTCAGCGATGGTCTTCTTGGAATGAGACTCAGCGTCTCTTGTCATCTTATCAGCAGCGGTCTTAGCCTGTACAACGAGCTGATTTGCGTTCTTCTGTGCCTCTGCGAAGATAGCGCTCATGTCCATCTCCGGTGCAACGAAGGTCGGTGCAGCGGACTGGGACTCTAGCTCCTCCACCTTGGACTTGAGATCATCGATCTGCATATCCTTTGCAAAGATCTGACCGCCGAGGTCATTGAGCTCATTCTGCATCTTAGCGAGCTCTTCTTCCTTGTTTGCGAGCTGATCCTGGAGCACCTTCACGGACTCAGAAAGCTCGCCGTCAGCGCTTGCCTTGCTCTTGAGCTGGGTATTCTCTGCTGTCAGGGTGCCAATCTCGCCCTTGAGGGAAACGATCTCGGTCTGGAGCTCCTTGAGCTTGCCCTCGTCCACAGCAGTTGCCTGTGCCTGAGCCTGCTGCAGAAGCTGCTTCATCTTCTGCGCATCAGAGCTGCGCTCCTCCTTCTCGGTCTTGAGTGCAGCCGCAAGCTGTGCAGCCTTATCGTTCGCACCCTGGAGCTGTGCAGCGGTTTCCTGCACTGCTCTCTCTGCATCTGTCGCACGCTTCTGTGCAGCTTCGAGATCCTTGCGGTACTGAGCGATCAACTGAGACTCCTGCTGGCTGTTCGCCTCGCTGTGAGACTCAAGCTCTTCCTCAAGATCCTTGATCTTGTTGTTTAGCTCGTCCAGATAGATCAGTACGCCTTCTTTCTCGAAGTACTTACCCTTTTCCTTCAGGACTCCGGTTGGAATATCTGCCATAGTGAACCTCTCCTTTTCACAAAAGGGCAATATTACTAATAGTTTGCCCGATGTGCTATCATTATTATTGTTATTATACCATATTTTTCTCCATCTTGCAAGGGACTATCCGTAAAATTACCATTCTACTTTTTGTACACCCTGCACAAAGCGTCAAAAAAGTCCCGTCAGTATACAACTGACGGGACTTTACAAATCTTGCAAATAGCTTAGTTTCCGCCGAGAATGGAGAAAATATCGTTCATGTCAATGTCATTCTCCTGACGGCGAGGCGTGGAGGGCTGACCGTAGTCCATCTTATCATCGAGCAGAGCGCTCTCAAGGGACTTGAGCTCGTCATCCACTGCGTTCTTGGCAGCAGCCTTAGTTTCTTCGAGCTTCTTTTCCGGCTTCTTGGTCACAGAAGGTCTGTTCACGTCACTGTCAAAGTCAGCAGCGATAACAGTAATGGTCATCTCATCCTGCATTTCTTCCTTGAATGCAGCACCGAAGATGAACTGTACATCCGGAGCCGCAGCCTCGGTGATCATCTTGGAAGCGGTATCCACATCGGAAGCGAGGGTGTCCTCAGACATTGCGATGTTGATGAGCAGGCGTCTTGCGCCGGCGATAGAGGTTTCCAGCAGCGGGCTGGAGATAACTGCCTTGGCAGCCTCTGTAGCCTTATCCTTGCCCTGACCGTGACCGATCGCCATGTGTGCATAGCCTGCGCCCTTCATGGTGGTCGAAACGTCAGCAAAGTCGAGGTTGATATAGCCATCCTCAACGATCAGGTCAGCAATGCTCTTGACACCGGTCTTGAGGATATCATCAGAAAGCGAGAAGGATTCCTTCATTGTGAGGGGCTTTTCGAGACCCACGAGCAGTCTCTCGTTCGGGATCACGATCAGGGAGTCTACGTACTTGCGCAGCTCTGCGATACCAGCCTCAGCCTGTGCCATCTTCTGCTCACGCTCGAAGGCGAAGGGCTTGGTGACAACAGCAACAGTCAGGATGCCCATACCCTGTGCCGTCTTTGCAACGATCGGAGCAGCACCGGTACCGGTACCGCCGCCCATACCAGCGGTGATGAAGACCATATCAGCGCCCTTGAGAGCTGCTTCCATCTCCTCGATATTCTCCTCTGCGCTGTGCTGACCGATCTCCGGCTTGTTGCCGGCGCCTCTGCCCTTGGTCAGCTTTGCACCGATCTGGATGCGGGTAGCAGCCTTGGAGTTCTTGAGTGCCTTGGCATCTGTATTGATCGTGACATATTCAATGTCGCTGACATCGGAATCGACCATGCAGTTGAGGGCGTTGCCGCCGCCGCCGCCGACACCGATGACCTTAATATTCACATCAGGCTCGAATGATTCCTCATAGATGAAGTCCGTCATTTCTTTTCCTCCTACCGAAACTGATTTTCTATTCATCCCATTTATACAATATGGATTTTCCTTTGCTGCACACCAAATACAGGCACCCTTGGGCGCCCTGTGCAAACCATCATCAGGACACTTTGAAACATTATTATTGTAACATATCCAACGTTAATTTGCAATAGTTTTTTTGCAAATTCTGATTTTTTCTTATAATCGACAACGTTTGCGCTTCTTTTTAATTGGATTTTAACGAAAATGTACACAGAACAAATTTTCTGTATCCATCAGCCGTCGCCGTAGAGCTCCTCTGTTGTATCCTCCTGTGCAGCCTCGGTTTCCGGGGTCTCGCCGTCTGCATCCTCTGCATCGGATGCATCCTCTGCCGATGTGGTGGCAGCTTCCGTAGGCTTGGGGTTTGCCGCTTCCTTGGCAGCCTTGCGGGTCGCCTCGTAGTCCGCCTTATTGCGGAAGGAGACCTGGTTGGTGCCGACCATGACAAGATAGCCTTCCTTATCTGCCGGCTGCTTGGCAATGATCTGCTCGGCAAAGCTGATCTTATAGCTGATCTCGCTCCAGTTGCCCATATCAAAGATGATACGGTTGTCGAAATTGACCATGATATCGTTATAATCCGACATATCGATCTCCACGATCGGCGCTGTCAGGTCGCCCTCGTAGATCAGGTCACGGAATGCGGAAAAGACCTTGTCATAGCGCTCCTCCACCGCAGCGATCTGCTTGCCGGGGGTCGTTTCCGACGGATTATAGCCCACGACACGCACCAGCCCCGGCTGGGGATCCATGCTGTTATCAAGGATGCGTCCGTGTTCGCTGACGATCAGCGTGCCGTACTCATAGACCACGTTATACGCCGGCGTACATTTTTGCACCTGGATCTCCAGCGTATCCGGGAATTTCCGGACGATGTCGATGCTCTCCACATGGATCAGTGCTTCGATCGCACGCTGTTCTGCCTCATCGGTTTTCAGGCGAACCAGGTTGTCACCAACGGCGATACCAGTCGCATTGACCACTTCCTCGGCGGTATAGCTGTCGGCGTTGCCGGTCACACGGATGGTCTTGATATTGAAGAACACTGTCATGGACAGCGTCACCATCACTGCCACAGCGATCACGATCACCAGGAAGATATATCCCGACCGTCCACGTCTGCGGCGGCGAGAACGTTTGCTGTTCGTCTGATGCGGTATACTGGTCTTTTCTACATCTCTCACAATTCTCAGCTCCTCATGTTCCACACCCGAAAGGGCGCCTACTTTCGTTCAATTGCTGCGCCCACTGCACGCAGTGCGAGCTCAGGGCTGTCGTAACCTCTGTCAATATGGGAAATCTCTGTCAGGACAGTCTCCCCTTCTGCGCCAAGTGCCGCCGTTAGCATGGCAGCGCCGCCCCGGAGGTCGGTCGCACTCACCTGCGCACCATGCATCTGCCGCACGCCACGAATGACCGCTGCCCTGCCTGCCACCCGGATATCGGCACCCATCCGCACCAGTGCATCCACATGGCGGAAACGGTTTTCAAAGATGGTCTCCTCCATCACGGACGTACCAGCCGCCTTGCACAGGACTGCCATCACGATTGCCTGTGCGTCGGTCGGAAATCCCGGATAGGGCATGGTTTTGATGTACCGCAGTGCTTTGACCGGACAGCCTGCGGAAAAGCAAATGGTATCCTGCGTTCTGCTGCACCGGCACCCGGTCTCCTCGAACACATCCAGGATCCCCGTCAGGCTCTCGGCATCTGTGCCAAGCAGCCGGAGCTCACCGCCTGTGACTGCTGCGCACGCAAGCCATGTCGCCGTCACGATGCGGTCGGGCATGATGCGGTACTCGCACCCTGTCAGGGACTTTACCCCCTGGATACGGATGGTATCGCTGCCCATTCCTTCGATCTTCGCACCGCATCTGACCAGAAATTTCGCAAGATCGGTGATTTCCGGTTCCCGTGCGGCATTGGTGATGACGGTCTCGCCCTGTGCAAGGACAGCGGCAAGCAGGATATTCTCCGTTGCGCCCACGGACGGGAACTGCAAGTGGATCCTTGCGCCGTGCAGACCCTTCGGGGTCGTGCAGGTGAGGATGCCGTTCGCCTCCCGGATGCGCACGCCCATGCGCCGCAAAGCCTGCAAGTGCAGGTCGATGGGGCGAGGACCGAGCTCACAGCCGCCGGGGTATCCCAGAGTGCATTCGCCCGTCCTGCCGAGCAGTGCGCCCAGAAAGATGATCGACGAGCGCATTTCCTGCATCAGTGCTTCGGAAATGGTCGTTTTCGACGGTGCATCTGCCTGCACGATCACCGTATGTCCCTGCATCACGCACTTGCAGCCGATACTGCTCAGGATCCGGCAGGCGGCATAGACATCCGAAAGCTTCGGGCAGTTTTCGAGCACGCATTCCCCCTTGCAGAGAAGTACTGCCGCCAGGATCGGGAGGGCACTGTTTTTGGCGCCCTGCACCAGCATATCCCCCTCCAGTCTCCTGCCGCCCTGAATGACAAATTGTTGCATTGCCTCCCACTCCTTTCACAAGCAGTGTATGAAAGGAAGGGAGGAACGGTTCATGCTTTCTTGGTCAGCTTTTCGATGACGCCCCAGATGCGGTCCTCGGTATCCCGAACCGCAAGGTTGGAGGCTGCCACTGCCATGCTGATGATCCGGTTCCGGTCGTTATAGAGCTTCTCGATCCGGTCGATCATGTCCTGCGTGGTCACGTTCTTCTGCTCAATGACCTGCGCAGCGCCGGCATTGCCGAGCACCATCGCATTGTGATACTGATGATTGCCTGCCACGATCGGGGACGGGATCAGGATGGAAGGTTTTCCCATCGCTTCGAGCTCCGCCAGTGCATTCGCACCGGAACGGCAGACCACAAGATCCGCTGCCGCCATGCAGACATCCATGTCATTGATGTACTCGCTGATGCGGATGCGGCTGCTTTTCATGGGAATGCCGTATTCCTGCATCTTCTGGGGGAAGGTATCCTTTCCCATACCGCCGTAGCCGTGGATGTGGTTGATCTGCAGCTTCTTGCCGGTATGCCACTTGAGCACCTCTGCCATCGTATCGTTGATGCAGCCGGCACCGAGGGAACCGCCGAAGGACAGGATGGTGAACGCATCGTCAAATCCGAGCTCCCGGCGAGCATCCTCCTTGGACTTGAGGAACAGCTCCTTGCGGACAGGCAGACCTGTCACGGTATAGCGGATATTCTCATCGAAATACTTCCTGGCATCCTCAACTGTGAGCATCACATGATCGACATCCTTGGCAAGGAGCTTGTTGGTGATACCGGGGTAGGCATTCTGCTCGTGGATCGCCGTAGGGATGCCCATCCGGGCTGCCATGCGGATCACGGGACCTGCCACATAACCTCCGGTGCCGATCGCAATATCCGGTGCAAAATCCCGGATGATCTTCTTGGCACGGGGACCGGAGCCTGCCAGGTACCAGAGTGCCTTGGCATTTCTGCCGATGTTTTCAAGATTGATCTTACGCTGGAAGCCCTCGACCTTGATGAATTCGATCCGATAGCCTGCCTGCGGAACGAGCTTGGCTTCCATATGATTGGGCGTGCCGGCAAACAGGAATTCCGCATCCGGCACATGATCCCGGATGATGCCGGCGATCGCCAGCGCCGGATTGATGTGGCCGCCTGTGCCGCCGCCTGCGAGTAAAACTTTCATACCAATGTCCTCTTTTCTGCTGCGCTAACGCATTATGCGTCCTTCGGATAGTCCGGAATGGGCGGGACTTCCTCAGAGCGCTCCGATTTTCTGACCGGCTCGATGATCTGGCGGGAACGTGAGATATTCAGCACGATGCCCATTTCCACGAGCTGCATGATCAGCGCCGTACCGCCGTAGGAGAAGAACGGCAGGCTGATACCGGTATTCGGCACCAGACCGCTGACAACGGCGATGTTGATAAACGCCTGCAAAGCGATCTGTAACGTAAATCCGACTGCCACGAGCATTCCGAAGCGATCCTTGCTGTTTGCCGCAATGTGGAAGCCCTGTGCGACCAGCAGCAAAAAGAGCAGCACAACCGTGAGCGCACCCAGGAAGCCGAGCTCCTCGCAGACGATCGCAAAAACGAAGTCGTTCTCGGATTCGGGGAGATACAGGTATTTCTGACGGGATTCGCCCAGTCCCAGACCAAAGATGCCGCCGGAACCGATGGCGATCAAGGATTGCCGGGTCTGCCAGGTGCCGTCCGTGTCCTCACTGTCAAAGGGATGCAGCCAGGTCTCGATACGGGTGGTGAAGTACCCGACGCCCTTGGTGTTGACCAGGTACATGATAAACAAAAACAGCAGGAATGCGCCGATCGCACCCACGACCAGAATATGCCACCATTTGGCGCCGCCGACAAAGATCTGCGCTACGCCGATCATGACGATGAGCAGCGAGCACGACAGGTGCGGCTCAAACATCAATAGCCCGACGATCACGCCAAGCAGCAGGAAGTACACCAGCGTACCGGACCCGAACCGGTGCATCTTGTCGTAGTTCCGGTCGATCAGATAGGCGAACAGTATGACAATTGCAAATTTCGCCAGCTCTGACGGCTGGAAGGTCGTGACGCCGAGGTCGATCCAGCGTTTGCATCCGGTATCCAGGTCTGTACCGATAAACAATACCAGAAACAGCAGCACAACAGCGCCCATGTAGGTCAGGACAGCCAGACCTTTTTTCATCCAGATATGGTAATCGACAAAGCTCATAATGAGCATCATAATCAGTCCGGCAACGCCGAACACTACCTGGCGCAGCGCATAATACCAGCCTTCCTTATCCTCATTGATCGCAATCGCATAGCTTGCAGAGAACATCATGACGATGCCCATCGCCAGCAGCAGCAGCACGACCAGTGCGAACGTCATATCCGTAAAGCCAACACGTACCTTGGTGCGTTCCGGTCTGGGGGCACGTTCCTTGCGGACACGCTGCTTTTTCGCACGTCCCATGAGACCCACTCCTTTCATAGCTCTGAGTTATTTCAGCAGCAATGCCATCACACCGCAGAATGCAGCGATCCCGGTCAGGATGCCGATGCGTGCGTGCGGCTGTATGCCGCTGTCTGCCATTGCTTCGGTCAGAAATTGATGATTCGGTTTCCGAAAGCGGTACAGCCGCTGCAGCAGGCATACCGCCATAAAAAGTGCCAGTTCCTTATACATCCCGCACAGCAGGCACACAATGGGAACGATCGCCGCCAGCAAAAACTGCCCCGTTCTACCCATCTGGCACTTGGCAGGATGCAGACACCAGACCAGACTGCCCAAGCACGCCCCAGCCGATGCAAGCGTCAGAAGCGATGGCAGATACATAGAACGTTTCAGGAGCAGCATCGTCAGAAACAGCAGCTCCACGGCATTGACCGTCAGCATGGCACCGTCTGTATTCCGTTCGAGGTCGCACATCCAGCCAAAGCAGAGTACCGCCACGACCGGCAGCAGGATCAGATACCACTGCTGCATCGTCGCATCCACAAACACGATCGACACCGTCAGCAGCCCTGCGATCAGCACGATCGGCAGCGTCAGCGAAAACCAGAATGTCGGATTGAACCGCTTATGCACCATCTGCCAGTCATTCAGCACCCCGACTGCCCATAGCGTGCCGATATACACGCCCATGCCTTCGAGCAGGCTGAGTTGGTCGGAGAAGTCGCTGCCCGTGCGGTCGGCACCGCCGAATTGCAGGAACAGCGTGCCGCCCAACACCAGTGCAAACAAAATGCCTGCCGCTGTGAGCAAGCCGCCCATGATGGGACGCTGCTCCTCCTGTACGGCTTCGGGGTGTTCTGTCTTTGGGAATTCCCCTTCGGATTCTTGCGCTGCATCGGGCTTTGGCTCCTGCGGCGGAAAATACCGTAGCTTCTTCAGATAGGGCACGAGTGCAATGCCGAGCAGCGCACTCACGCCGCCTGCACTGACGGCGGTCACGAGCTGTAACCAGATCGGCATCACTTATGCACCGTAAACGGCGTCAATGATCGCTTCGAGGTGCATTCCGTGGCTCGCCTTAAAGAGAACCACGTCGCCCTCCTTCAGGTAATTCTGTAATTTCTCGGTCAGCATTGCCGGATCCTCGGTGCAGAACACACCGAACTTGTCGCCTGCCTTCTCGGCAATGTGACGGGCAGCAGGACCGTAGCAGTAGAGCATATTCAGATGAGAATTCTTAGCAATCTCGCCCACCTGCTGATGCAAGCTCTCGCTCATATCGCCAAGCTCCAGCATATCGCCCAAAACAGCAACTCTCCTGCCCTCACAGGGATAATTTGCCAGGACACTCAGTGCTGCTTCCATGGAAGCCGGGCTTGCGTTATAGCAGTCCGCAATGACAGTCTGTCCGTTTTTCTCCTGGATATTCTGGCGGTTGCCGGTAGGACGATACTCCGCAATACCGCAGAGGATCTCCTGCTCCTCCATGCCGCACAGCGTACCAACGAGATAAGCTGCCAGTGCATTCTTGACATTGTGCTCGCCGATCGCCGGCAGGACTGCCAGCAGGCGCTTCTCGCCGTGAACGATGGTAAAGGTCGTCACGCCGTTTTCTTCCTTGATATCCTCCGCCATGACATCCGCCGGATTGCCCTCAGTCGAGAAGGTATAGACCAGTCTGCCCTCCAGCGTATCACGCAGAGGCGCCAGGAGCTTATCATCGCCGGAAACGATCAGCGGTGCGTGGGGATTCATGCCTTCGAGCATTTCGAGCTTGGCTTTCAGGATGCCCTCCTGCGAGCCGAGGTTCTCGACGTGCGAAAAGCCGATATTCGTGATAATCGCCATGGTCGGCTTTGTGCAGCGGCTCATGCGGGAGATCTCGCCAAAATGGTTCATACCCATCTCGATGACAGCCGCACCGTGCTCACGGGTCAGTCCGAGCAGGGTCTTGGGGCAGCCGATGACGTTGTTCAGATTTGCCTGCGTTTTGAGCGTCTTGAAGCGCTGGGAGAGGACAGATGCGGTCATCTCCTTGGTGGTCGTCTTGCCGACTGAGCCTGTGATGCCCACCACAGGAATATCAAACTGCTCCCGGTACAGGGATGCAATATCCAGCAATGCCTGCCCGGTATCCCCTACAACGATGCAGGGATTATCCCCCATCTGGGTATCGGTCACAGCCGCCACAGCGCCGGCGTCAATGGCATTGCGGACGAAGGAATGTCCGTCAAACTTGTCGCCCCGCAAAGCAATAAACAGGCAGCCCTCCGGCAGATCTCTGGTGTCGGTGCTGATAGCGGTGATCTCTGTATGCACCGGTGTCGTGGTCCCCAGGCGCTCAGCGATGCTGTCCAGTGAAATACGTTCCATGATAAATCCTACTCCTCTTTCCCTTTAATCCAGTTCTTGCAAAGCCTGCGCTACGACCTCACGCTCGTCAAAATGCGTGTGTACGCCGCCGGCAAATATCTGATAATCCTCATGTCCCTTGCCAGCCAGGACGATCACATCGCCTGCCTTGGCGGTTTTCAGTGCATGAGCGATCGCCTCACGGCGGTCAGTCACCACTTCATAGGGCACATCCGTCCCCTCCAGTCCTGTCAGGATATCCCGGATGATCGCCTCCGGATCCTCGTCACGGGGATTATCGGACGTCACGATCAGACGGTCTGCAAATTTTGCAGCAGCCTGCGCCATTTTCGGGCGCTTGGTCTTGTCACGGTTGCCGCCGCAGCCGAACAGGCAGACAAGCTGCCCCTCGGTGTAGAGCTTGACATTCTCCAGGATATTCTCAATGGCATCCGGTGTATGTGCGTAGTCGCAGATCACAGAGAAATCCCGACCGGTCGGAATGACCTCGCATCTGCCCTTGACGCCGGGGCAAGCCTCTAGCGCCGGGATGCTGTCGGCATCCGCAAGCCCCATGAGCTTCACGACAGCATAGGCAGCGGTCGCATTGGCAATGTTGAAGTAGCCGGTCATGCGCAGATGGAACTCCATCACGCCGCTTGACTGCTTCAGGGAGAACGCCGCACCGTTTGCCTTGACACTGATCGGTGTATAGGCGAAATTGCCTTCCCTGCCGTAATTGTACTTCTCGCCGGAGATCTCGTCATACAGACGTCTGCCGTACTCATCATCGGTATTGATGACAGCCTTGTCGCAGATGTCAAAGAGCATCCGCTTTGCCTGGTAGTAGTTCTCCATCGTCTTGTGATAGTCGAGGTGATCCTGCGTGAGGTTCGTAAAGACAGCGACCTCGAAATGCGTCGGACCGATGCGCTTCTGCACGAGCCCAAAGGAGCTGACCTCCATCACAACTGTATCGCAGCCGGCATCCGCCATTTGCTTGTACAGAGCGAACAGGTCAAATACCATCGGGGTGGTATTTTCAGTATGCACGACCTCGTCACCGATCTCGTTCTGGATGGTGCCGATGAGTCCGACTTTATGTCCATTCTGCGTGAGAATGTACTTGATAACGGTGGTAATGGTGGTCTTGCCATTGGTGCCGGTCACGCCGATGAAACGCATCCGGCGTTCCGGGTGTCCGAACCATGCGGCGCACAGATTGCCATGCTCTGCACGGGTATCCGGCACAAGGATCTGGCGGTCTCCCAGACCGAGATCCCGTTCCACGATCACAACTGCCGCACCGTCCGCAAGCGCCTTGGCAGCGGCGGTGTGGCCATCAAAGGTCTCGCCCTTGACGGCGACGAAAATGCAGTTCGGGGTGATCTTCCGGTTATCTGCCGTGATCGCTGTGATCTCGGTATCACCGAGGGCAGTGGGGTAACGGTTTTCCAGTAATTCGGCGAGCTTCATAGTGCAAATGCCTCCTATCTGCGTGCATCAGCCGCTTTGCGAGTTTACAAGATATGTCAGTGTGATAACGGTGCCGGGGTCTACCATCTCGCCGGGTTCGACGGACTGTTCCTCGACCAGGGTGCCGGACGCTTCGGGGTCTGCACCTGTTGTCAGGTGATTCAGTCCCAGATCCGCCAGCGCTGCGTTGGCAGCCTCCGCCGTAAAGCCGTGGAGATCAGGCACCTCTACCTGCTCCGGCACGTAGTTTTCATCCGTATACAGTACCACCGTGCCGCCTGCGGAAACGCTCGAACCTGTCTGCGGGCACTGTCCGGTGACGATCTCGCCCTCACCCTTTACGGTGTAGTTCAGACCATCCTCCTCCAGTGCAGCGGTGGCAAGCGAAACTTCCTTGTCAATGAACTGCGGAACGGTTACATTCAGCTTAGCGATCTGTTCCTCGGTATATTCCGGATAGAAGCCGAGATACGGCAGGGCTTCCTCCATGATCTTGCTGGCGTAAGGCGCCGCAACGTGGGAACCGTAGTAGCTCTTGCCCATCGGCTCATCGGCAATGACCAGCAGTACGACCTCCGGGTCATCCGCCGGCGCAAAGCAGGCATAGGATGCCACGTTATAGATCTCTGATACCTTGCCGTTGACGGTTTTCTGACCGGTACCGGACTTACCGCCGATCTTGTAGCCGTCGATGTGGGCATTCGAGGTCTGCTTATCCTCGACAACGCCGAGAAGGATCTGGCGCATGACTGCCGAGGTCTCCTCCGAAATGACCTGCCGCTTGACATTGGTGCCGTTGGTCTTGATGATATTGCCGTCGCTCGAAACGATCTTATCGACAACGTGCGGCTGTACAAGATAGCCGCCGTTGATGGCTGCGGCGATGCCGGTGATGATCTCGATGGGGGTCAGTACGTTCGACTGACCATAGGAGCTTGCCGCTAAGTTTGCGATACCCATGGATTCCTCGGTATTCGAGATACTGCTGACCTCACCCGGCAGGTCGATGCCGGTCTTATCGGACAGACCGAACGCATCAAAGTACGTACAGAATTTATGCGCACCCAGCTTCAGACCGATGTCAATGAATGCCGGGTTGCAGGAATTAACAAAGATCTCCTGGAAATTCTGATACCCATGACCGCCTCTCTGGTGACAGTGCGGCTGGAAGTCCTCACTGACCCGGTAGACACCGGTACAGTTATAACCATAGTTCTCCCAATCCACAGTCTTTTCCTCAATGGCAGCGGATGCCGTGAAGATCTTGAATACAGAACCGGGGACATTGACCTCGGAGATTGCCTTGTTCTTCCACTGCTGCTCACGGGCGGCAATGTAGGCGTCCTGATATTCATCCTCCGGAAGCGCCTGCAATTCGGCATTGATCTTCTCGTCAGCGATCACGGAAGGATTATTCAGGTCAAAGCTTGGATACGTACCCATCGCATAGATCGCACCGGTCTTGGCATTCATCAGGATGCCGGTGGCACGGTTCTGGACGTCATTGACCTCACACATCTCCTGCAAGTTCTTCTCCACGCAGTATTGCAGCGTCGAGTCGAGCGTCAGGTAGAGCGAAGCACCGTCCTGCGCCGGATAGGTCGTTGAATAGCGGTACGGCATGGCATTGCCCTGTGCGTCCTTGGCGGAGGTCGTTCTGCCATTGACGCCGGAGAGGTACTCATCGTAGGACTTCTCAAGTCCGTACAGACCATCGCCGTCGCCGCTGGTAAAGCCAATGACCTGTGCCGCCATCTCGTTCTGGGGATAGTAGCGCTTGGAATCCTGCTGGGTCGAAACGCTCTCCATACCAAGCCCTGCGAAATACTCGATCAGGTCATCCGCAACTGCCTTATCGACCTGGTTTTTGAGCACGACATACTGGCTATCCTTTTCCATCGCCGTCAGCACAGCGTCCTGGCTGATCTTCAGGCTGGTCGAGAGGACATCCACGATCTCGTCTTCGAGCTCCTCACGGGTCATGATACGGGTGCCAGCCGGCAGCTCCTCGCCGGCAGCAAGCAGATCCCGGCGGTGATCCATGACCTTCTCAATCGCATCCATGTCCTTACGGAACTGCGACGGGTCAATATATACTTTATATACAGTAGCACTCCACGCCAGTGGTGCGCCCTTGGCGTCATAGATGGTACCACGGCTTGCAGTGATGGTCTTATTGGTGAAATGGGTACGGTTCGCCATTTCCGCATAATGCTGATGCTGATTGATCGTCAGATTACCAAGTCCTGCAACAATGGCTACCACACCGGCAACCACCGGACCGAATACGCCGAAAAACAGGCGTCTTTTCATCAGCGAGGAAGGTTCATAATCTGATGCTGGCAAGAGATCATCTCCTTTGATTTAGGGCAACAGGGTTGGTCAGTGCAACCCATTCGCTTACATTGTCAACTTTCATTGTAACACATTTTATGCAAGGTGTCAAGTACCGATGCGGTTTATTTGTGCAATCTGTCATATTCCGCAGCACCCTGCACACGGCTTCGGGACAAAAAAACAGGCGATCCATAAAAAACCGCCTGCCTTTCGCTCGTTTCGTTTCTGGTCGGATCCGGCTGCATCCGTCCCGGCTGTCTGCCGATATCGTATGGTTTGAACGGATACAGCGCTGCTCCGAACACTCGCTGTTGTCTATCTACTCTCAATTCTATCATACTTCAGGTCGGAACACGCAAAAACAGGGTTTCTATGATATATGCTGTTTATCCCCTGAGGTATTCCACAAAATCATCGAACCAGACCTTAGCTTTTACAAAGAAGTTCTGCTCTGCCTCCGGGATCTCTACGACATCGGAGGTCTGGATCTGTACATATTCGATCTGCGAAGCATCGATGACACGCATTCCCAGCGTATTCTCTGCATACTCCTGGATATTCTTATTTGAGGTCTTGCCTGCAATGACGGACTGCATCCGGACATTTTCGCTTTGCAGGTCGGTCAGTTCCTTTTGCTTTGCTGTGATCTCATTGCTGATCTGGAGCTGCTGTACATTGCTGTATAACACCGCCGAAAGCATTGCAAAGCACACAAATACGCCTAAGACCATTGTTATCGCCGGAATTTTCCGGCCGTTGCTCTTTTCCATTTCGATCTGGTAGTTATAGTCCGGCCTACGTGAGGGAGGCGGAGTCACTGGCGTCTGTGCCGGCGACGCTTGATTCCCGTAATAAGCCATTACAACTTAGCTCCTTTCTATCAGTCTGAGTTTTGCGCTGTGACTGCGCCGGTTCTCTGCAAGCTCTGTATCGGCTGCAACGATCGGCTTTCGATTCACAAGCTTGCCCTTCGGCTTCTTGCCACAGACGCACTGCGGAAAGTCCGGCGGGCAGGTACATCCTGAACACCACGCTGCAAACTGCTGCTTCACGATCCGGTCTTCCAGCGAATGGAAGGTGATTACCGCAAGCCGTCCGCCGGGTTTGAGCGCATCAAATGCCGCCTCAAGCCCTGCACGCAGATGTCCGAATTCGTCATTCACGGCGATACGGATCGCCTGAAATGACTTCTTGCAGGGGTTCTTCTCCCTGCGGAATTTCTGAGGGACTGCATTACGGATGAGCTCTGCAAGCTCCAGCGTCGTTTCGATGGGGGCTGTTTCCCTTGCACGCACGATCGCCGCCGCAATTTTCGGAGCGAATTTCTCCTCCCCGTACTCCCAGAGGATCCGGGTGATCTCGCCCTGATCCCAGGTATTGACAATGTCCCTTGCGCTGAGACCCTGCTGGCTCATGCGCATATCGAGGGGAGCATCCTGATGGTACGAAAACCCTCTCTCCGCCTCGTCAAGCTGGTGGGAGGAAACTCCCAGATCCAGCAGTACCCCGTCCACGCAGCCGATCCCAAGAGAATCGAGCGCACTGCGCATTTCGGAGTAGTTGCAGTGTATGACCTTCGCCGGCATACCTGCAAGACGCTCAGTTGCCACCGCAACGGCGTCCGGATCACGATCCAATCCGATGAGCAAGCCGCCCTCCGTCAGGCGGGAAGCGATCTGTCTGGAATGCCCGGCGCCTCCGACCGTTCCGTCCACATAAATGCCGTCCGGACGTATGTCCAGACCGTCAAGAACTTCCGTCAGTAAAACCGGTACGTGCTCAAATTCCATGTGCAACTCCTTACAGATCCAGCCCATCCAGCTGTCCGCTCGCCATAGGATCAAATGCCTCGTCGGACTGCTGCCACTTGCTGCTATCCCAGATCTCGGCCTTCTTGCCGGTACCTGCGATCACAACATCTCGTTCGAGCTCTGCGTATTTGCGCAAAGCCTGTGGGATGAGGATTCTGCCCTGCTTGTCCGGGGTCACCTCTACAGCGCCCGAACAGATCCAGCGGCGGAGCTTTTCGCCCTGTGGTCCACGCAGATCTCTGACCTGGCGGAGCACGTCCTTCCATCCCTCGACAGAATAAACAGCTAAGAACTTATCCGAAGTACCTCGTGCGATCCAGAAGGTCTCGCCGAGCTGTTCACGCAGCTTCGCCGGAAAGTTGATACGTCCCTTATCATCGACATTATGGTTATATGTACCCGTCATGCCAAACAGATCGAGCTCATCTTCACCGAATGCTGCTTCGTTCACCGCTGTTCACCTGCCTTTCGTTGGTCTGTCTTTCTTTTGTTTACAGTTGTCTCTGGTTTGCCGCCGAACCGCACAGCTTCTATATATGGTGCCATGTCAGCCGTCAGCAGTCTACACGGATCAGGATATCCTTGTTTATTATCTGTATCGATGTGTCTCGCCACCATTTTTCAGGGATGCATCCCCACCGAAAAAGGGTACACGAATACCATCATGGACACTGACCCAATATCATTATACCATAGCAAACCCATAAAATCAAGTGGATGTTCCGAAAAAATCTCCACAAAAGGGTACCGGTTTTTTTGTACGCATCACACACCGCACAAAAATAAAGTCGAAATCCGGCGTACATTCTGTACAACTTGCTTAAATTCACTAAAAACGCATTGCAAACGGCTCAAAACCAGAACATACATTCAGCTTGCAATCCCCCTTGGAACGTGGTATAATAGTTCCCGAAGTGGTTCCGGGTGGTATACCGGTGGAGAATTGTGGAGAATCCGGGAGAGGAGTATGTTTCATGTCAGATTTATCGCAGAATATAGGCAATTCCAGCATTTCCAAGATTGCAAAGCACCCCGTTTTTCCGGTCATGCTGCTGTGTCTTGCATCCGGTGTGGGGGTGAGCCTTCTCACCACCTCCCCCCACCGCAATGGAGTGGAATGGGGACTGGTACTATGCGCAGGGGGACTGCTGTGCCTCTGGGGGCTGCTGACGGCGTGCAAAAGGATGCCCCAGTGGGGACACGGGGTATGCTGGTGGGGAATCGGGTTCTTTTTGCGGCTGCGGTACATCCTGCACTTTCCCTACACGAGTATGCAGCACGACGTCGGGGACTTCTCAATGCCAGACCACCATGCAGGGTACATTCTCCACTTCTACCACGGAAACGGGCTTCCGGCATTCGATGTCAGGGATGTCTGGCAGTTCTATCATCCACCGCTGCATCATATCCTCTGCGCCGGGTGGATGCATCTGATGGAATACATCGGGCTTTCGCAGGAGCAGGTGTATGAAAGTGTGCAGGTGCTTCCCTTCACGTATGGCTGTCTGCTGCTGGTCGTGTTCGGGATGATGCTACAGCATTTCGGGCTGAAACGGGAAGCCTTCGTGTTCCCCTTTGCGATATTTGCAGTGCATCCGTCGCTCATCATCCTCAGCGGCAGCATCAACAACGATATGCTCAGCATCCTCTTTATGGGGACTTCCCTGCTGCTCACCCTCCGGTGGTACCGGGAACCGAAATTTTCCACCATCCTTGCACTTGCCCTGACGATCGGTCTGGGGATGTTCACCAAGCTGTCGGCGTGGATGGCAGCACCGGCAGCGGCGTTCGTATTCCTCCTTCGCCTGGTCAGGGACAAGGAGATCCGCATGAAATACGTGGTGCAGTACCTCCTGTTCGGATGCGTGTGCGTGCCCATCGGGATGTTCTGGCCGCTCCGCAACAAGCTCGGCTGGGATGTGCCGCTGGCGTATATCCCACGCATCACCGCCAATTCCGGGCAATACGTGGGAGACCGCAGTATTTCCGAACGGCTGCTGGACTTTTCCGCCTCGCAGTTTGCCTATATCTACGACTGCTTCTCGGACTACGGGCAGGCTTACAGCGAATACAATCCCTTGATCGGCTTGCTCAAAACGGCGGTCTTTGATGAATTCGTCAACACCGACCGTTTCCCGCACGTCCAGTATTTCGGGGAGATCCTGTTCTGGTCGCAGGTCGTGCTGGCAGTGCTGGTGCTGGTCGCACTGGTGAGCGTTTTCTTCAGCAAGGCGCTCATGCCGGAGAAAATGGCGCTGCTCCTGACCTATGGCATCACACTGCTGTGCTATTTTGCGTTCTGTCTCACCTATCCGCACACCTGCACGCAGAGCTTCCGGTATGCGGTGCCGACACTGTATGCAAGTCTGCTATTCCTGGGACTTGGACTAGACCGCAAGCCGCTGCCCCTCCCCGGCAAGGCAGTCCTGGGGACGGCGACAGGCGTTTTCATCGGGGCAAGCGCTCTGATCTTCGGTGTGCTGCTGTATCTGCCGTGACGCCGGAATGCCTATGCTTCGGCATTATCAGGTGATAACGCATTTTTCAGACACCATATTTTGTATTTATTTCAGAAAACTATTGACAGGACATACAAAATGTGGTATACTATAGTTACTTTCAAAACAACAGGAGGTCGTATCTCATGAAGTTTAATGTGATCGGCGGTCAGATGACTGCGCAGGAGATCAACGAATACGTGCAGATGTTCCAGAAGAAGTATCCGGAGCGTGTTTTCCAGGAATTCACATTCAAGATCGATGGTGATTTCGTAGATGTGGACTACGTTTACGACACCGTTCCTTTCGACCGTATCCGCCGTATTACCGGCTATCTGGTCGGCAATATGACCCGCTGGAACGACGGCAAGCGTGCCGAGGAAGCAGACCGTGTCAAGCACGCTGTCTGATCCGCAGATACGCCAAAAGCGATCCCCCATCTGTCTGGTACAGATGGGGGATATTCTATTAGTCTACAGATTTCAGAGATTCCGCCATATTGATGCGGTCGAGCTTGATGCCCATCACGAGGTTGACCAGCAGGTTGAACCCGAAGGTCAGCAGGATCGACCATACATAGCTCATCGGGAGGATCTGCACCTTGAAGGACACCAGATCCACGATGATCTGCGAGATCACAAACCGGTGCAGCAGCACGCCCAGTCCCAGCCCTGCCAGAATGCCGATCGCTGTCAGAGCGATGTTTTCACGCAGGACATAGGCTTCCGTTTCGCCACGGAAGAAACCAAGCACCTTGATCGTTGCGATCTCCCGGATGCGCTCGGTGATGTTGATGTTGGTCAGGTTGTAGAGCACAATGAATGCCAGTCCCGCAGCGCAGACAATGACCAGCGCCACAACGTAATTCAGACTGCTCATCATCTTGCCGATACGCTCCTGCATCTCGGCAAAGAGCACCACATTCGTGATGTCGTCCTCTCCCGACAGCGCCGCCGAGATCTGCGTCCCGTCAGTCCCTTCCGCAAAATTCAGATATGCCGCATTATAGGGCACATCCTCATTCATCTGCGATGCATAGGTCTCCGGCGTGAGCAGCACGTAGTTGTAAACGTGGTTCTCAAAAATGCCCGTGACCTTTGCCGTGATCGTTTTCATGTCCTCGCTGCGCAGCGTGATGGTGTCTCCCACCGAAACGCCGTAGCGGTCATGCACGGAATTGCTGACGTAGGCTTCGTTTTTGCCTGGGAATTGCAGCGGTTCGCCGTCCACCGTATGCAGGTTCATGAAATTGCCGAAGGTATCCGGCGTATCCGGAATGAGGATGTTCATTGCCTTGACAGTGTCCTTGGTCACAAGATCGAGCATGGTCTCACGCAGCAAAATGGACTTCTCGCTCTGCGCATCGATCACCTCTTTGAGCTTTGCAGGCAGTTCGCCGTGAATGTCATTGCGGAACCCCAGTGAGGCATCCGCTGTCACGATCTCATTGTACTGCACCTCGGCAAAATCCGCCACCGTGTCCTTGAGCCCGAAGCCCGTGAGCAGCAGCGCTGTACAGCCGCCGATACCGACCACCATCATGAAAAATCTGCCCTTATAGCGGAAGATATTACGGATGGAGACCTTGTGCAGGAATTTCAGGCGGTTCCAGAGAAACGGCAGATATTCGAGCAGCACACGCTTGCCGGCTTTGGGTGCCTTGGGGCGCATGAGTCCTGCCGCAGTCTCCTGCAATTCGATGCGGCAGGAAAGCCACGTCGCACCGATCGAGCACAAAAGCGATGCAACAAGGGACAGCAGTGCCATCTGCCAGTCGAACACGAGCTTGATGCTGAGCGGAATGTACATCATCTGATATGTCGTCCAGATCACGGTCGGGAACACGATCGTTCCGACCGCAAAGCCGATCACACACCCGATCACGGCTGCGCTTCCGGCATAGAAGGCAAATTTGCCCATGATCTGCCCTTCGGAGTATCCAAGGGCTTTGAGGGTGCCGATACCGGTTCGCTGCTCCTCGACCATACGGCTCATGGTCGTCATGCAGACCAGCGCCGCCACGAGGATAAAGAACAGCGGAAAGACTCTTGCGACCTGCTCCACGATCTGTGAATCGCTCTCAAAGCAGGAGTATCCGATATTCACCGAACGGTCAAGCACGTAGGTTTCCGGATGTTCGAGCTCGTCGATCTCGGCTTCGGCGTCAGCAAGCTCCGCTTCGGCATCGGCGATCTTCTCATCGAATTCCGCCCTGCCGTCCTGGTATTCCTTCAGACCGTCCTCAAATTCCCGGACGCCGTCCTCATACTCGATCTTGCCATCCTCGTATTTCTGCAAGCCGTCCTCATAGTCACGCTTGCCGTTTTCGTACTCCTGCACGCCGTCCGCATACGCCTGCTCGCCGTCGGCAAGCTCCTGCTTGGCAGCCTCAAACTGCTGCAAGCCCTCCTCGTAGGCAGCCACGCCTGCTTCATACTCCGCACGTCCCTGTGCAAGCTGATTTCGTCCGTCATCCAGTGCTGTCTGCTGGGCGGCAAGCTCCTGCCGTGCGGCAGTGATCTGTGCCTGGGCAGCGTTCAGCTTTTCCCTGCCCTCTCTGAGAGCCGCCTGTCCGGCGGTGAGCTTTGCCTGCTCCTCAGGGGGAAGCATCTCGAAATACGCCATTGCCGCTTCCAGCTCAGTCTCCTGCGCCGCCAACGCATTTGCCTGCTCCCGGAGCGCTGCATCATTCGAGTCAATGGCGGTCTTTGCGGCATCAAGCTGTGCCTGTCCGTCTGCGATCCTCTGCTCACTCTCCGCAAGCTGTGCGGCGGCACTGTCAAGCTGTGCCTGGGAGCTTTCCAACTGCTCACCGGCGGATTCCAGCTCGATCTGTCCGTCATCCAGCTTCTGCTTGGCGTCCTCCAGTTCCTTCTGGGCATCCTCCAGCTTGGTGCGGGCATCCTCCAGTTCCCTGGCGGCATCCTCCAGCTCCTTGGCAGCGCTTGCCAGCTCTCGTTTGCCGTCGCCGAGCTCCTTGGCGGCGTCCTCCAATTCCTGCAAGCCCTCGGCACGTTTTTCCGCCAGCTCGTTCCTGCCCTTTTGCAGTTCCTTTCTCGCTTCACTCACGATCCGGTCATAGCGCTTTTCCGCCTGTGCCTTGGTCAGGGCTTTCCAGTGCTCCTCACGGGCATCCATGGCATTGTTGTACGCCTTGGAATAGATCTGGTCGTCCTGGTCGAACCGGATGTAGATCTCACTGAACGCCTCACGTTCATACGCCTCCGGCGGCAGGTAGAGATACCCGGCGACCGTACCATTACCAAGGGATGTGGAGCCACGCTCGTAATTGAGGTAATAGCTCGAATGCGCCGCACCAACGATTTTGAATTTGCTGTACCGCACGGCATCCCTGGTCTCCTGGCTGTTGCTGCCGGACAGATAGATCGTATCACCGACCGAAAGTCCGAGGTTCATGCCGGCATCCATGATGCATTCATTCGCTTTTTCGGGCATTCTGCCCTCAGTCAGCTCCAGAAGATTGATCTTCTGTGGGATCGAATGCGATTTGAGCACGTAATCTGCCCCATCCTCTCCACGGCAAAGCAGATCCAGCGTCTGACTGCCCTCGGCTGCACGGACGTTCCCCTGCATACGGAAAAACGCCACATCCTGTTCCTCCCACCCAAGCGTGGAGACCAGGCGGTAATCATAAAGCTGTTTCTCCTGCCAGAAGGCATCAACGGTGTGTACCATCGCCGGGGTCGTATCCCGGACGCCGGAAAAGAACCCCACACCCAGCGCAATGATCGACAAGATCGCAAAAAAGCGTCCGAGTGACTGGCGGATCTCACGCATGGTGCTGCGCCGCAGCATACTGTGTTTCATACGCACCACCTTACCACTCGATGTCAGCGACATCCACGATATGGTCGTTCATGCGAACGCTTTCGATGGTACCGCTTTTGACGGTGATGATGCGGTCTGCCATTGCCGCCAGTGCGGAATTATGGGTGATGACCACAACCGTCATGCCGGTATTCCGGCAGGTATCCTGCAACAGGCTGAGCACGGATTTACCGGTCTGGTAGTCGAGCGCACCGGTCGGCTCGTCACACAGCAGGAGCTTGGGGTTCTTTGCCAGTGCTCTTGCGATGGCAACACGCTGCTGCTCACCGCCGGAGAGCTGCGCCGGGAAATTCTTCATGCGCTCTCCCAGACCCACTTGCCGCAGCACCGTTTCCGCATCGAGCGGATCCCGGCAGATCTGTGCGGCAAGCTCGACATTTTCTTTGGCAGTCAGGTTGCCCACCAGATTGTAGAACTGGAACACGAATCCCACGTCATACCGACGGTAGGCAGTCAACTGCTTTTTATTATAGGAAGAGATCTCGGTGCCGTCCAGCCACGCACTGCCGCTGGTGAGGGTGTCCATGCCGCCGAGGATGTTGAGGATGGTGGTCTTGCCGGCGCCGGACGCCCCGACGATCACACAGAATTCCCCTCTCCCGATCTCAAAGCTGACATCATGCAGCGCTTCGATCTCCAGCTCGCCCGTCCGATAGACCTTCCGGACATTCTGAAATTCCACAAAAGTGCTCATATCCCATTCCTCTCTGATATGCTGTCATAAAGCTGTCTGTCGGTTTCTCTGCAAAAGCAGACGTTCCTGCATTTTGATGTCAGGAGCGCCTGCTCTGTGTGCTTTTACTGTGCCAGGAATTCCTTGAGCGTCAGCTCGCCGCCAGAACCCACATATGCTGCATACTGCAAAATATCCGCAGCATCGCCGGCATTGATGACGCCGTCCGCATTGACATCGCCAAAGAGCCCGTCCTCAGAAGGCTTTTCAGTCGGCTCCTCGGAAGGATCCTCAGAGGGCTTTTCGGTCGGCTCCTCAGAAGGTGCCTCGGTCGGCTTTTCGGTCGGCTTCTCTGTCTCCTCAGAGAGGGCAACTGCAACATTTGCCATTGCATAGCCGGACTGTGTGTTCGGAACATTGAACAGGAACCGGATCATAGATGCATCCTTGGTATCAATGGTATAATCCTTAGGGGAAGATTCCGCAGTCAGGTCAATGCTTTCCACCTCTGCCTCGTCAACATAGACTGTCAGGCTGCCGGCGCCTGTACCGGATTCGTCAATGTGACCGAGCGTAAAGCTGACGGAATCCACATTCTCCACAGCAAAGGAGGTGTTGCCGCTTCCGTAGCTGTCTACAAACGTGATACCCTGGAGATAGCGCTCACCATTCATCACGAAGGAAGCGGCTGTGTCATTGTCCGCATAGGTCTTCACAGTGGAGGAGGTATCGAAAGCAGACTTGAGGAACGCCTCATTGCTGCTGTACTTGGGCATGGTGTAGGTCATCTCCGGGGTGCTGCTGTCCACACGCAGGTCTGCCAGTGCGTAAGCAGACGAGCTTCCGGGAAATTCCACGCTAAAGCGGACAACTGATGCATCCGATACATCGAGCTGATAGGAATTGAATGCCATGGTACGGCTCAAATCCACGGTATCCGCTTCGATGCCGTCCTTGTAGATATGCAGGATCGCCGAGCCCGTGCCGGAATTGTCTACATGGCCGATGGTGAATCCGAGTGTCTTTACCTGCTCCACATTGAAGCGGATATTCTTCGTGCCATAGGAATCCTCGAACACGATGCCCTCATAGTAGGTGCGTCCGTTCATCTTATAGGAGGATGCGGTATCGGAATTGGCATAGATGGTTGCACCGCAGTCGTAGTTCTTCTTCAGGAAAGCTTCTGCCGACTTGTAGGCAGGAATGGAGCAGTCCATTGCGGACGCAGTACCGTTGATGGAAACGTTCATCAGGGCATACTGCGCACTGCTGCCCGATACTACGAGATCAAAGCGGAGCACGGATGCATCAGAGGTATCGAGCTTGTAATCCTTGAGACTCATGGTGTTGATGAGGTCGATGGTATCAGCCTCCACGCCGTCAAGGTAAATATGCAGTTCAGCCGAGCCGTAGCCGCCATTGTCCACGTGACCGAGGGTAAAGCCGATCTCATCCACGTTCTCCACATTGTAGCTGACAGTGGCAGTGCCATAGCCATCGGACATCACGATACCCTGATAATACGTTCTGCCGGTGGACTGGATGGTCTGCGCCTTGTCAGAGGTTGCAAACACACTGGTACAGTTCTTGTTATAGTCATAGCAGCTCGTCAGGAAGGACTCCGGCGTGGTGAAGGACGGAACTGTGTATGCATCCGCCTCGCTGTGACCGTCGATCTGGAAATCTGCCAGACCGTACATACCGCCGCCGCCCTCGGCAGTCACCTTGAGCGTCAGCTTCTTGGCATTGGAGGTATCAACCGTGATCTGACGGCTGTTCATGTTTCCTGTCAGCGAATAGGAATCTGTCTCCACGTCATCCTCGATGACGGAAAGCGTGAGATTTCCCTGGTTCTGATCGTCCACATGGCAAACGGTGAACTTCAGCTCATTGATCGATGATACGTCATAAGAGATCGAAGCGCTGCCGTAGGATGCAGACATAGTGATACCCTGGGTGTAGGTTCTGCCAGCCATATGGATGGTGGTGGTGCCGTCATTGCAAACCTTCACGCCGCTATCTTTGCTGTCAGCGATATAGCCGCCCAAGAAAGCCGCAATATCCTCATCCACAGCGCCTGCGCTGATGGATGTTTCGGTCAGGAAGGCATTGTACGCCGGCACGCTTCCGCAAAACAGTGCCAAAGCTGCCAGTCCTGCAATCACTTTTTTGTTCATCATAAAAACCTCCATATAATAAATTTATATAGCAAGTCTGCGCAATGCAGACTTCTTCACGAAACACACGAGCCTGTTTCTATCAGGAAACAGGCTCACATCCAAACGCCCGAAAGCAAGGCAGTCTATGAGAATTGCAGCTTCTGTCGGCGTCTGGAAAAGCACATTCTATTTTAGTTTGATCTGAGAAAGCGATTGAAGTGCAAGGCTTGATATATCGCATCAAATTGCACTTTGCAGCGGATGCAGACCGGCTGCCATGCCGTTCTGTCCAACGATCAGTTGATAGCTGATCCGTGCAGTCTCTCATTCAGTATAGCATAATTCGCCGGAAAATGCAAGAGTTTTCTGAATTGTTTGCGGGATCCGGGGATATCCCATCGATTCTGCAAAGCAGGATACGCACGGGAAGAAGACTTCTCCGAACGAACAGACATCCTCTGCACCTATTGATAACATAATCCATTGGTTGTGTCAAGGCGATACTGAAATATCGTTCATTCAATCATTTATCAGCTTTCACATCTTTCCGTGATAGGGTATACTAAAATCAGGGGAAGGTGGGGATGCCGATGTCTGGCGGAAAAATCATCATCACGCTGGATGCATACCGAAAAGCGCATCATATCAGCAAATACAAGATCATCAAGCACTGCGATGTCAGTGTGACACAGCTCAACAGCTATTGCAGCAACAAAGTTTCACGCATTGATCTGCCCGTTCTTGCTCGGATCTGTGATTATCTTGAATGCGAGATCAGCGATATTCTGCAATATATTCCGGCGGAAAGGTGATAAGCCCCAATAATCGTAAAACAAGTATCCTCCCCTGACACAATGCACGTCAGAGGTATACTGCCCTCTATTGCAAAGGCGCTGCGTGC
>CACXGK010000227.1 GCA_902767115.1 uncultured Ruminococcus sp. | reverse complement strand
GTGGATGAGGGCATTACCGGAACCTCTGCCAACAAGCGTCCGCAGTTCATGCGGATGCTTGCCGATGCGGAGAAAGGCGAATTTGACCTGATCCTCACCCGTGAGGTGTCACGATTTGCTCGGAATACGGTCGATACGCTTCAGTATACCCGACAGCTCAAAGCGATCGGTGTCGAGGTCTACTTCATCAATGACAACATCCGCACCTTTGACGGTGACGGGGAGCTGCGCCTGACGATCATGGCGACTCTCGCACAAGACGAAAGCCGCAAAACCTCCATCCGTGTCAAGAGTGGTCAGCAGACCTCAATGGAGAATGGCGTGTACTATGGCAATGGAAATATCCTCGGCTATGACCGGGTCGGTAAGGATCTGACCATCAACCCCGAACAAGCCCGGACAGTGCGCAGGATCTATGACCTCTACCTCAGTGGTATGGGGCTGCGGCAGATTCAATTCACGCTGGAAGCAGAGGGGCATCTTACTGCTACCGGCAAGACACGGTGGTATGAATCCAACATCAGCAAGATCCTCCGTAATCCGTTTTACGCCGGGATCATTGAGTATCATAAGCAATTCACGCCCAATTATCTGGAACAGAAGAAGATCAATAATTTCGGTGAGATCGAGCGTCTTCGTGTCAAAGGCAGACACGAGCCCATCATCACCGTGGAAGAATTTGAGCAGGTGCAGGCACTTTTGGAAAGAAAGCGTCAGCAAAACCCTGCCAACAAGACCGGACGCAGAAGCATCGGCAAGAAGCCGCCTCTCGATGTCTGGTGCAAGCTACTGGTCTGCTCCTGCGGCTGTACCTTCAACCGCACTGTCTGGCACACCATTTCCACTGGTGTTCAGTATGGCTATACGTGTTACTCGCAGAACCGCAACGGCACGATCCGTACCCGCCTGAACAAAGGGCTCCCCATCGAGGGCTATTGTACTTCGCAGATGATTTCCGGGTGGAAACTCCAAATGATGGCAAAGCACCTGTTTCAACGTTTTCTAAGGGATACCGACCGTATTCTGGAACTTGCCAAAGAGATGCTGGCGAAGCATATCCGTGATCAGAACGAAGCCGAGGACAACACAGCTCTTCTCGAAAAGAAGCGGGCGGAGCTGTCCAAACTGGAAAAGCGTCTGACGAACCTCATCTCCATGCGGGCAGACGGCGAGATCGACAAAGCGCAGTTCCAGCGCATGAAATCCGAGGTCGATGAACGGATGCGTGCCTTGCAGGAGCAGATCGGAAAGCTCGCCCCACCGGAAACGGCAGAGGAGCAGCCTGACTATGATGAACGGCTCACGATTCTGGGAAACAAGCTGTCGCTGTACCTGGACTTTGACGCTGATGAGGACATTCCCGAACGGATCATCGAAGCTTTTGTGGAGAAGATCGTCGTCAGCGCTGATACATTTGCGTGGTACCTGCTGTACAACGGCAGAGCGCCGATGTCTGACAAGGAGCAGACTGTGCTTCCGGAGAAAGAAGGGCCCTGTCTTCCAGAGACAGGCAGCAAGCCAAAAGCGATCCCGCAATACATACAGATCGGCGGTTTTACGCTGCATCTGGGGGATGCAAAGTCCTATCTCTACGCCAAATCCACCAAGCGTCGGATCTTGAACTGGCGTGATTTGGATGTAAATGTGTATATATAAAGTAACCCCCACAGCTTTGTACGAAGCTGTGGGGGATCGCTTGTATTCAAATCATTGCACAGCGACTTGCGCTTTTTTACAGCATTGCCTCGATCAAGATCTTATCCCCGACCTGCACCTGTTCCACGCCTTGCTTCTTATTCTTGTTGAAATTGAAGCTGAGCATATAGCCCATATCGAGCTGGAAGTAATCGAGATACTCCCGGAGCTGCTGTTCACCTTCGGCGTTGTAGCGTTCGCCTCTCCAGATCTTGAGCTCGATGATATATCTTTGTCCGAGATAATCCACGATGATATCCGTCCGTGTCATATCCCGTGTTTGGGCTTCGATGTAGTAATTGCCCGTGCCGTTGATGATGGGCTTCAGATAGAGCAGAAACAGCTCCCGTCCGTCCTTCTCCTTGAAT
>CACXGK010000226.1 GCA_902767115.1 uncultured Ruminococcus sp. | reverse complement strand
CTTTATGAGTACCCGCCTTTTGCATTCCGGGGGTCTTGTATGTGGAGTGTGAAGCTTACTTTTTCCAGCGCAGCAAATAATTCTGCAAGCGGTTCACGAGGAAGGTCACGCCGATGACCACAATGCCAATAACGAGCAGACCTACGATGGTACGGGTATAATCACCGAAATCGGAATAGTACTTGACATAGTAGCCCATACCGTCACGGGCGCCGATCATTTCCGCAGAGGTCAGAAGAATGAAGCTCACGGAAAGCCCCTGGTTGCAGCCGAGGAAGATCTGGTTGAGGGATGCCGGGAGAATGACGCTCAGGAGCATGGTGGGCTTGGAGACATTGAGCACCTTGGCGGAATCGAGGATGCGGCTGTCCACATGGAGCACACCGCTCATCGTGCCTGCGAATACCGGCCAGAAGGACGCCAGAAAGATCACGAATACCGATACGCTGCGGAAGCTCGGCAGCAGTGCGATGCCGTAGGGGATATAGACGATCGGCGGGATGGAGCTGAAGAATTTCGAGAGATAAGTGGCAGCACTGCCGAGTCTTGCATTCCAGCCGAGGAACAGACCCAGCGGAATGGCAGTCACGAGCGCCAGCAGGAAGCCCTGGAGAATGATGCCAACGGAGCTTTTGATATTGATAAGGATCTTGGGGGCATCCTCAGCAGCCTGCGCCAGCACCTTGCCGAAGGGCGGAAAGAGCGCTGCCGGCAGGATCGCAAGCTTTGCGGTGAGCAGCGTCCACACGAGAAGGAAGCCGTAAATAAAGCCGATAATGTCCAGAAAGAGGTTGAGTCCCTCACGCTTTTTGAACAGCAGCGTGATCGCCAGGGTGAAGGCTTCCACAATGACGGAAAACCAGATGAGCCATGTGGTGTGCGCCTCCGTGACACCTGCGTGATCGGGCAGGAATTGCACGCCGATGAGCAGCAGAAACAACAGATGCGTCACACGCAAAAACCGTGCAGCGGCCGGAATGCCTTCCCTTTTGGATTTGACCGCCGGTGCGGTGATGGTTGCAGTTGCCATTAGAGTACGACCTCCTCTCCGCCGATGCGCTCGGCGATGTCGTTATAGAACAGGTGCAGCAGATGGCTGCGGAATTTGCCATATTCGGGGCTTTGTACCAGCTTCTTGCGGTCACGGGGACGCTCGAACGGTACCTGGATGATCTCAGCGACCGTACCCGGATGCGCTGTCAGGACAACGATCTTGTCCGAAAGCAAAATCGCTTCGTCAATGTCGTGGGTGACGAACACAACAGATTTGCGAGGCTCTGTGCCGTCACCCTCCCAGAGCTTGAGGAGGAGCTCCTGCAAAACGATGCGGTTTTTCGCATCGATCGCACTGAAGGGCTCATCCATCAGCAGGATGTCTGTATTCATCGCAAGCGCACGGGCAATGGCAGCACGCTGCTGCATTCCGCCGGAGAGCTGCGAGGGATACTTGCTGCCAAAGCCTGCAAGTCCGACTTTTTCGAGGAACAGATCGGCGAGCTCCAGACGTTCCTTCTTGGAAAGGTCCTTGCGCACCTGTGCAATGCCGAACGCAATGTTTTTCCGGGTCGTCATCCACGGGAACAGGGAATAGTGCTGGAACACCACGCCACGCTCCTTGCCGGTGCCTTCAAGGGGCTTGCCGCCAATGGTGATCTCACCGTCAGCCTGGCGATAGAGCCCTTCCAGAACGCTGAGCAAGGTGGATTTGCCGCATCCGGAAGCACCGATGATGCTTACAAATTCGCCGTCCTCCACGGTAAAGCTCACGTCACGCAGGGCAGTGAACTCACGGTTTTTCTCTGCATAGTTGACCGTCAGATGACGGATATCGATTTTCGGTAAAGTCTGTACGGCTGCTGTCTGCATAGTCATTCACACTCCTTGATAGCTGGGAACCGTCCTATGTTCGGACTGGTTCGGATGTCGGTTATCGGTTGATGATCTTTCTTTCTCTCTTTGGTATGGTTCTATTATACACCCTGTACGCCTATCTGTCCAATATGTAAACCGGATAATGGGCTATTGGTGAAATCTATACCCTTGACAGACGAAACAGCCCAATGGTATAATAGGTATATACAATATATGAAAGGGTGGATGCAATGAAAGTCAAACCGATCTCTCTTCTCATGCTTACGCTTGCCGGTATCATCAATGCCTTTGGTGTGACGCTGTTCCTCAGCCCTGTCAAGCTCTATGACAGCGGTGTTTCCGGCACAGCGATGCTGCTTTCGCAATTGACACCGGACTGGATGTCACTGTCCGTGTTTCTGGTGCTTCTGAATGTGCCGCTGTTTCTGTACGGACTCAAGGCGCAGGGGAAAACCTTCACGATCTATGCGGTGTATGCTGTTGCGGTCTATTCCCTTACGGCGTGGCTCATCACGGGTGTTCTGCCGATCGATGTCAGCTTTGCATCGCCCCTTGCCGGGAAGGACCTGCTGCTGTGTGCGCTGTTCGGCGGTGTGATCTCCGGGCTTGGCAGCGGTCTGGCGCTGCGGTTCGGGGGAGCGATGGACGGCATCGAGGTCATTGCCGTGATTTTTGCCAAACGCCTTGGCATCACGGTCGGGACGTTCTGCATGGTGTACAATATCATTCTGTACATCATCTGCGGCTGCATCCTCAATAGCTGGATCCTGCCGCTGTATTCGATCGTGACCTATGGCGCAGCGCTCAAAACGGTGGATTACATCGTGGACGGTCTTGACCGTGCAAAGGGCGCCATGATCATCACGACCCAGCCGCACGAGATCTGTGAGCGCTTGTCCGAGAGCTTTGGCAGCGGCATGACCATGCTCGACGCCAGGGGCGGCTACTCCAATGCCGGCAAGACGATGATCTATTTCGTCTGCGGCAGATTCCAGGTTCCGAAGATGCGTTCCATCGTTCACGAGATCGACCCGAAAGCCTACATCACCATCAGTGACGTGGCGGATATTTTCACAGCGAACCATAGCACTTGAAAAAGGAGAAGCCATGACAGAAATTCAGAAGCAATTGTTTGCGATGCAGGATGTCCCGTACCGGGATTTCCAGGTCAAGCTCATTCCGGGCATCGACCCGGAGCACGTTATTGGTGTGCGGACGCCGGCGCTGCGCAGCTTTGCAAAGCAGCTTGCCAAAACGCCGGAAGCCGAAAGCTTCCTGCACGATCTGCCGCATACGTACTTTGATGAAAACCAGCTCCATGCCTTCCTCTTATCCGCATGGAAGGACTACGATGCACTCCTTGCCGAGCTTGAACGCTTCCTGCCCCACATCGACAACTGGGCGACCTGCGACCAGCTCAGCCCGAAGGTTTTTGCCAAGCATCCGGAGCTGATCGGGGAGATCCAGCGGTGGATGGGGGCAGCACATCCCTATACCGTCCGCTTTGGCATCGGGATGCTGATGCGGTGGTACCTCGATGCTGCCTTTCAGCCGGAATACCTGGAATGGGTCGCAGCGGTCGAAAGCGACGAGTATTACGTCAATATGATGCGTGCCTGGTACTTTGCCACAGCCCTTGCCAAGCAGTATGATGCGGCGGTCGGGTATTTCGAGACACATCGCCTGGATACCTGGACGCACAACAAGGCGATCCAGAAAGCACGGGAGAGCTTTCGGGTGAGCGATACACACAAGGCGTATCTCCAGACGCTGAAAACCAAATAGCAGCCTTCAAGCACCCTGTCAGAAACGGTCTGACAGGGTGTTTGCTTTTACGAATAGTAATATATTTGGGATAAATTGTATTCTGTATCAAAATGAATCCAAATCCTAAAAATAAAACATCAAAATATGCTCCAAAGGGGTTGCACGATGAAAAAAACTGTGATATAATGGAACATATGACAAATGAACGGAGGTTTTTTTCTATGCGTTTCTTACGCCAAAATCGCACTCTGACACTCCGCAGCCGACAATGCAGCTTTGCCATCATTGTGTTGTTCGCATTACTGAGCGTTGTATTTTGCCTGCTTGGCAGCATGGGTGTCTATGCGGATTCCGGAGATCTTCCGGAGCCGGAGTACCATGAATTTTCCGACCTTGCCGGCAAGCGTGTTGCCATGATGACGGGTGCGCCGTTTGAGGAGGCAGTCAGCAGCCGTGAGCCGAATGTCGGGGAGTTTCAGTACTTTACCTCGATGCCCGACATGAAGCTTGCGCTGGTCGGCGGCAAGATCGACGCCTACATCATGAACAATGCCGTCGGCACACTGGCATCCAACATGGATCCGAGGGTCACACTCTTTCCGGAGCCGCTCGGTGAGATGCCGTATGGACTGGCATTCAAGAAGGGCGACCCGGACTGTGCGGTGTGGAATGCTGCCTACCAGAACATCGACCAGTCCGTGATCGACGCCGTCTGGGACAAGTGGACAGGCTCGGATGAGAGTGCCAAGGTGCTCCCGGCACAGGACTGGCCCGGCACGAACGGCACCGTGGTCGTTGCAGCCTGTGATACGCTCATGCCGATGAGCTATTCCGGTGAAAACGGGCAGCTCATCGGTATGGAGGAGGAGGTCGTCCTGCTCATTGCCAAGGAGCTGGATTACCATGTTGAATTCCAGGGCATGGAGTTCTCTGCCGTCATGCCGACCGTGCAGTCCGGCAAGGCAAAGATCGGCATCGGCTCCATCCTCGTCAATGACGAACGCCGTGAGATCGTGGATTTCATCGAGTATTACCCCGGCTCAATCGTGCTGATGGTGCGTTCTGCCGAGCAGCAGACAGCCGAACAGGCGACCTTCCTGGATGCCCTGAAAGGGAGCCTTGAGCGCACCTTTGTGACGGATAACCGCTATCAGCTCATTCTCAGCGGTTTGCTGGTGACCGTTGTGGTCGCTGTGCTGTCGGGGCATTCGGAACCTTGCTGGGCTTCGGACTGGTGCTGGTGCGCCGGAAGAATCATCCGGTGCTCAATAAGATCATCGATATTTACGGCAGTCTCATCAACGGCATCCCGGTCGTTGTGATTTTGATGGTGCTGTATTACATCATCTTCGGTGCAGTCGATGCGCCGGCGGCAGCCGTGGCGGTCATTGGCTTTACGCTGGTGTTCGGGTCACGCTCGTTCGCAACGATCTGGAATGCAGTCAAGGCGGTTGACGGCGGTCAGATGGAGGCTGCACTGGCACTCGGATATTCGGAAAAGCTTGCCTTCCGCCGTGTGATCCTGCCCCAGGCAAAGGGCGTTTATATGGCACCGCTGCGGACACAGCTCGTGGCGCTGCTCAAGGAAACCAGTATCGCCGGCTATATCACCGTGCTCGACCTGACAAGAGCCGGTGACATCATCCGTGGACGCACACTGGAAGCATTCTTCCCGCTGATCGCCATTGCAGCGATCTACTTCCTGCTCACCTGGCTGTTCACCCGTCTGCTGACGGCTTTGATCCATGCCATTGAGAAGAAAGAGGAATCCCGTATCATTAAGGGGGTGGACTAAATGAGTCTGATCGAAATCAAGAATCTGCGCAAGGAATACAGCGACGCTGTGCCGCTGCAGGACGTGAACCTGAATGTGGAGGAGGGCGAGATCATCAGCATCATTGGTCCTTCCGGAACGGGTAAATCCACACTCCTGCGCTGTATCAACCGCCTGGAGACACCGACCTCCGGTTCGATCCAGGTAGACGGTGCGAATGTCTGCGATGCCGGCACAGACCTGGCATCGGTGCGCCGGAAGATGGGCATGGTGTTCCAGTCGTTCAATCTGTTCGGACACAAGACAGCGGTTGAAAACGTCATGATGCCGCAGCAGGATCTGCTTGGTACCAGTGCGAAGGACGCCTACGCAGAAGCGATGGAGCAGCTTCGCCGTGTCGGGCTGGAGAGCAAGGCACGGAAGTTCCCGCACGAGCTGTCCGGCGGACAAAAGCAGCGTGTGGCGATCGCCAGAGCACTTGCGATGCACCCGAAGATCATGCTGTTTGATGAGCCGACCTCGGCGCTTGACCCGACGATGGTTTCGGAGGTCACATCCGTTATCCGTGATCTGGCAGGCACCGGTCTGACCATGCTGATCGTGACACATGAGATGCGGCTTGCAAGGGATGTTTCCACACGAGTGCTGTTCATGTCCGACGGCGGCATCTGCGAGGAGGGTACGCCGGATGCGATCTTCCATCATCCGGAATCGGAAAAAACACGGGAGTTTGTATTCCGCATCCGCAGCTTTACCTACAGCTTCACGAACGAGGAGCATGATCTCTATGAGCTGCTTGCCGGCGTCGAGAGCTTCTGCACCAGACAGATGCTTGGCGGCAAGGCAGCGAATAAATGCCGCCTCGTGACCGAGGAGCTGGCAGTTTCCTACCTCGTTCCGGCAGTCGAGCGTGAGAAGGGCAAGAGCCTTTCGTTCTGCCTGCGTGCAGCGGAGGAGGGCGGTGAGATCACGATCGAGATCGACCATTCCGCATTGCTGCAGGATCCGTTCTCTGCCAATATCAATGCCGTATCGCAGGCATTGCTCAAACGAAATGTGCAGCGCATCCACGACACGCCGCAGGGAATTGCGAAATTCCAACTGCTATAGCAGGGAGCGGCAGTTTCCGGCTGCTCAAAATAATAACTGCAAATTTGTGATTTTGGCTTGAAATTTTGTGCAAGATGTGGTATAATAGTACCAGAGTACGGAATCGCATTTACCGTATAGCACCAGAGAACACTATCCATTGACCAAAATAGTGCTTTCAAATCAGTTTAGAAAGGAATGTATGATCATGCAAATCAACAGAACCAAGAAGGACAATGCTCTCACCCTTGCATTGGTGGGCAGACTTGACACAACCACAGCACCTGAGCTGGAAGCTGTCGTAAAAGCAGAGCTGGATGGCGTGCAGAACCTCACATTTGATCTGAGCGATCTGGAGTACATCTCCTCCGCAGGTCTGCGTGTGCTGCTGTCTGCACAGAAGAAGATGAACCAGCAGGGTCAGATGACTGTTACCAATTGCAGTGAGGAGATTCTTGAGATCTTTGAAATCACTGGCTTCTCGGATATCCTGAATATCCAGTAAGGCGGGACAAAATGAAAACAGATGTAATTTCTCTCTACGGCGACCTTGGCGGTCAGAGCAAGGCAATGGCTGAGACAGAGCATTTTTCGGAATACCTCGGACTGACGGGAAAAACGGCAATGCATCTGCGCCTTCTGACGGAGGAAGCGATCAGCATGGTCCACGGCATCGTGCAGGATTTTGAGGGCAGCTTCTGGCTGGAATCCGAGCAGACAGAGAAGGGCACCCTGTGCCGTATCTGTGTGACGGCTGATGTGGATGTCAGTGACGGACAGGAGGCAAAGCTCCTCGATGTTGCCACCTCCGGCAAGAACGAAGCCGCTAAGGGCATCATCGGCAAGATCCGTCAGGTGCTCCGCTGGAGCCTTCAGCACACGGATGACGAGGATCTGGTCAAACAGTCCTGGTATGAAATGGGCGCCTATGGTCCCCATGCTACAAGCGTGCAGGCAGTCGGAAGCTTCTGGTCTCTGGCGGACTACCGCAAGAAGGTGGAGAACGCCGATGCCGCAGAATCGGAGCGTGACGAGCTGGAAAAGTCCATCGTTGCCAAGCTTGCGGACGAGGTCAAGGTCGGCATCCGCAGCGGAAAAGCAGAGGTCATGATCGAGAAATTGATCCCGAATGCATAATACATCAAACGGTCTGTAGCAGATACAGACCGTTTCAGTCTGTCAAAAAACATTCCTGAAAGCGTGAAGCAAACGCAAAAGTTTTTGGTCCAGCTTTTTTCAAAAAGCTGGTCAGGTCCAG
>CACXGK010000225.1 GCA_902767115.1 uncultured Ruminococcus sp. | reverse complement strand
GATGTAATCATCGTGCATCGACATTGCCGTGTTGACGACAGGCGCCTTGGCACGGCGGCGGATGGTTTCGGGCTTGGCGGTCGGGTCAATGAGCATTTCAATCCACGCCCCCGCATAGGGGGCGACATAGATCCCGATGGATTCCAATGGACGTATTGACAGATTTCAATCCACGCCCCCGCATAGGGGGCGACTGGAATCGCATTTGACGTGGAGTCTGTTGTTGAAAACTGATTTCAATCCACGCCCCCGCATAGGGGGCGACGGACATTGACCCAAAGTCCGACACTGGCGATTTATTTCAATCCACGCCCCCGCATAGGGGGCGACTGCAACCTATTCCAGAGTTAGAGCTTTGGGAATTTATTTCAATCCACGCCCCCGCATAGGGGGCGACGGTGTAATCGGTATCGCTAAGGTTCTGATGGGTACCAATTTCAATCCACGCCCCCGCATAGGGGGCGACAATCTGCTCCATATAGTCAACAACATTTTTAATAATTTCAATCCACGCCCCCGCATAGGGGGCGACAGCAAAACTGAACAAATATCGGACATGAAACCTGTCTGATCTGCAAAGTTTTGCACGAAACATTCTGCGATTCCTGCCGATGCAGGCGTGCAGAATGGCTGGATTCCCTGAAAAACTGGTGCGAATGACACGGGGAATCCATGACAGCATGGCATTCGCACATGGTTCTAAAAGATCAGTGGCTGTTCAACATCAATCGTTTCCTTCGCACCGATATGTTCTACTTTGGGTTTGGCGTGGTTTCCGAGATCATAGAACCGCAGGCTGTCCCGTTTCGGGTCGATTTCCTTTGTGAGCTTGCTTTTCAGTTCCAGAATTTTCGCAGGCTCAGCGACGCATTCAAACACCGAATTCTGCACACGGACGCCGTAATTTACACAGATCTTTGCAACACGCCGCAGACGTTTCTTACCGGCAGCGTCCTCCGTGTTCACATCGTAGGTGATCAGTACAAACATCGTATCACTTCCATAAAAAGGGCGGATAGGTATCCAGATCGCCCCGGATATATCTTGCCAGCAAAAGTGCCTGTACATAGGGCAGCATACCCCATTCAAGCTTTTCATTCAGGTATGGGTGTTTTAATTCTTCCTGCTTTCGTTTCTGCCAGTGTTCAATGAAGACCCGGCGTCCCTGCTCGGAAAGCAGAACCGCCCCGTCCTCACGCTGATCGAAATGCTCCGGCTGGATGTAGCGCTTATTGATGAGCGTCAGCACAAATCTGTCACAGTACACGCTGCGCAGTTCCTCGATCATGTCCAGTGCAAGCGACTTGCGCCCCGGTCTGTCCGTGTGCAGGAATCCCACATAGGGGTCGAGTCCGACTGCCTCCAGTGATGCCGCACATTGGTTTGTCATCAACGAATAGGCGAACGACAGCAGCGCATTCACCCTGTCAAGCGGTGGGCGGCGGCTTCTGACTGTGAACCGAAAATCGCCCTTCTGCTGCAAGATCATGTCGTCAAACACCGAGAAATACACACTCGCTGCCTCACCCTCGATGCCACGCAGCGTGTCCGCATCCGTCGCTTGTTCGGCGTTCGTGACTGCCGCTTGCAAATATTGCGACTTTTGCCGGAACAGCTCTGTGTTGATACGCAGTGCGTGATCACGTATCATGCGTTCGAGTACCCAACGGCTGTTGTAAAGCTTTGCGGCAATGCTGTTTCGGGCGATCAGCAGGCTCCTCGCCGGATCGTCTGCAATGCGGTATTGTTCACGGCGCAGCAGGACATTGCCACGGACTTCGCCCTCAACTCTTGCCAGAAAATGTCCGCTTCGGCTCATGAATACAAGGGAAATGCCATCCCTTGCACATTTACCCATCAGTGCCGGACTTGTCCCGGCATGACCGAATGTGATGATCTGTTCAAGATTGTGCAGCGGTACACGCCCGATCTCGCTGCCCTCGCAGGAAATGACGACATTCTCACCGTCAAGGGATAAATACCGGTCAGGCTGGTTGATATAGAGTGTGTTTCGCAGCCTTTTCATGATAGCTCCTCCCCGTGCAGCATTTCTTTGAGGTAGACGGATGCAGGCTTTGTTTTTTCGAGCTGCGGCAGGCAAAGCTCTCGCAGGGAACAGGCATTGCAGGCTTTCCGGCGCTTCACCATGGGCGTGTGATGCTTCCGGTACAGCTCATGCATTTCGGCAATGACCGCCTCCGTCCGTTCACGCAAAGCCACATCAAAGACGACACGCAGCCGATGTCGTGTTTCCCCGTAATATAGATACCCCTCCGGTATCTCACAGCACAGCATATCCTCCAGACAAAGCGCCTGTGCTGTCAATTGCAGCACATCGCAGTCGTTTTCTTTTGGGGAACCACGTTTGTATTCGACTGGAACGATGCGAAATGTCCCCTCCATGCCAAATATCGGGATGCCGTTTTTCTCACGGTGAAATTCCACCGCATCACATTCGCCGGACAGTCCCAGCCGTGGTGAGGAAACCGCCATCGCCCTTGTGATGATGCGGTCGCCTCGTTTCTCACGGATGGAATCGTCATGCACACGTTCGTGCATGAGACTCCCGTCCATTGTGCGGACATTTTCCTCCCACTGCTGCTCGATATGGATGAGCGCCCACTGCCGCCGGCAGAATGCGAAATGCTGGATGCCGGACAGCATCAGATATTCGTCCTCCGGGTAGGTCATGTCAGATCCATCACTTCCGGAGCAATGCCCTCCAGAGGCTCCAGTGTGATGTCGTAGTCCTCGTAAGACTTCGGCACGCTCACACCGTCTTTGAGGTGGATATGCAGCAGCCGGTGGATCTTCGCAGAGGAATATTTCGGTGTCTTGCTGTCATGCTCCCACCAATACAGACGAATGACCTCCATGCTGCCCTCCGGACGTGCCGAGGAGCAGTCATTCTCGAAAAGTGTACAAAGCGCCTGCTTGATCTTCTCCGCATCCTCTGCGGTGAACCCGGTCTTTTCCGCAAGCTGGCAGTTGATGCTGCCGTGAACAACGTACATACCGAATGCGACACGGTGCTTGGTACCCATCGTGTCGGATGCTTTGCCCTCTTTGCCGCTCTCGCCGTTGACGCTCTTGGTGATCTGCATACTCACGATCTCCACAGGCGAAACGCTGACTGCCTGCTGGATGCTGACCGGACCACGCACACCTACGGAAACTTCATCGCCCTTGAAGGCGAACACCTGTCCGAAGCTGCGCACATCGATCCACTCGGCACAGGCAGTTTTCGCATAGACCTCACGGTCGGTTTTTTTGCCCTTGGAAATGGCTTTGATGGCTTCATTGCCCTCTGCACGGGCACGAAGGCTGTCGAATCCGTCATCGCAGCGGTCATCGGACTGCACGAAGATGCGCTCGCCCATATCCTGCAAGCGGTTGCGGAGCTTGCGCTTGATGCAGACATCGGAAATTTCACCGTAGCCCTCGAAATTCTCACGGGGACGGTTGCCGTTGAGCGGGTCGCCGTTGGGGTTGGCATTGGTTGCGGTGAAGATGAGCGAAAAATCGATCTTATGCTGTAAGGCTTCCATTTAGTTTTCCTCCTTTAAATCCATTGTCGGAATACCGTTCGGGTTCATGCAGGTTCCATCCTTACCCTCAGGCATCCTCCTTTTTAGCGCCATACATATAGGCGGTAAAGTGATGATAGCCGAGCAGATACATCGGCTCAAGGCGACTGTTGTCCGCAAAGCTCTCCGGGGTGAATTTTTCCATGATTTCCTGCATCCATTTCTCCACCTGCACACGGTATTTGTGGCGGTCAAGATAGGGGCGCAGGCGCTCCTCGATGGTCTGCCACGTCTGACACGGACGCTGTGCGAAATTCGCCCAGTAGCGTCTTGCATTGGTCACACGCTTGGACTTGTCTGTGTCCTCATAGGTATCGCTCTCTGCCTTGTCTGCAATCGCCAGCAGACAGCCGTACAGATAGCTGCGGTCGGTTTCCTTTTCATCATATCCCATAGGAGTCTCTCCTTTCCTGAATGCACGGTACATTCCGCACGCTGTTTCGATCACAAGGCGGTGGTTGTAGGTTTGTTCGTAGGCAAGCGGATTCGATGCCCTGTGATATAAAGTCTGCACCAGATCATACGGTACCGGTTTGCCGTTCATCACGCATGGCAGAAGTCGTAATATCTGTTCACGGTACAGCTTATCATCGCATTCAAGCCTACCGTTCTGCTCACTGCCGTAGGCGGCACGGATGATATCAAACAGGCTGAATGACCGGATGCAGGTTTTCTTTCGCTTGCCGTCATAGCGCATCCATGCCGAATTTTCATGCCAGTCCTCCAGATTCCGCAGGAAATCCGATGCCTGCAATTCGTCATACAGTGCGATGGACAGCCGTCCTGTCGTTGCGGCATCCAGTCCGAGGAGCATGACCTTGGCACTTGTCGGGTAATTGGTGCCATAGCCCAGAAGATGCTGCCGCAGCTTCTCCTTGTATAAAGGGAGGGAATCGTAGGATTCCTCCTCGTCCCATTCGTCCTCGATCTGCTCTTTTGGCAGGGCGGCGAGGGAGCTTGCCCATGTGACCAGCGTCAGCGAGCCGCAGCTCTGCCCCTGCTTTGTGATGAGCCATTTGAGGGCGTTGTGCATTTTCTGGGAGAAATCGTAGCTGACGGACAGCGCCTCCTCCTTGCCGGAAAAGCGTCCCCGATAGGTAAAGCCGCTTTCGTCATTGGAGGAAATGAGCTTGGCTTTGTCGCCGGCATTGCGCACCTTTGACGGATGCTTATAGGTGGCAGGAAGAATCTCGCCTGTCGCATAGCAAAGCCGTTCGTTCCCCATCTGACTGCTGCCCCACCGGATAAAGCTGTCATACAGGCTTTGGTCCATCCATGTGCGAGTTTCCTGTGACAGATCGTCATACTGCACTTGAAACCGCACAAATGCGTCCTCCTGCGCAATACCTGCGATCTTGACCTTCGGGAGCAGCTTCCCCGTTTCGGGGTCAGTCTGCAAAACGCCGCTGTTGACAAGATCCTGCATCAGCGTCATGCCTTGCAGATAAGTGAATACCGCAGAAACCGCCTTGTGCGTATCCGGACTTTGCCGCCATGTATCAAGCTGTTCCATGTAGGCATGGAAATAATTTGCATTATCGGCACGCTTCCCCTCTGCAAATTTCGGATAATCTCCGGCGATATAGACCAGCTTGTCCGCAAATGGCATCGGACAGATGCCGCTTGAACGTGCGCCGGAATCCTCCGTCACCGGAATGATCGTGACAGCGTTTTCTTTTTCGATCGGATTAGCGCCTTTGAAATGCCCGTGTTCGTCGAGTGTCACCTCGATCTGTGCATTCGCTGTGGAATGTGACACAGGGAGCAAGCCGCTTTTCGGGTCATTGCAAGCCAGCTCATACACCGCATACAGCTCATTCGTCCAGCCCATCCGCCTCACCTCCTGCAAATTCTGCCAGACCGCTGAAATTCCCCTCGCCGAACGGCTTGATCTCCATGTCCTTGATGTGCCGTGTCATGGTGCAGTCCTCCGGTCGGATAAAATGAATGATGCCGTTCGCCATGACCGGATTCCAGAGCCGGAGTGTCAGTTTTCCCTTATCCTCCGTGCGGATAGCTTCGTCCGCATAGGTGAAGCCATGTTCCATCAGGCTGTAGGGAATCGTGCCGCAGGTATCATAGGCACCCACGCTCTCACCAAATACGCACGGCTCGACGTATCCCTGACATTCACGGGTTCCAAGAAAAACGTCACGCCTGCCTCCACGTTCGATCATGCGCTTGGCAATATTGTGATGCTTGTTCTCATTGCGGTCATGGGCAAGCTCCGGACGGTTCGGATTCCACTCAAAATGCGCCCGCACCTGATAGTACACATCCTCCAGATAGGTGTAATACGCAAGGTCGTTGCCGCCGCCGTATTTGATCGGGCGGATGCCCTTCCGGGTGAAACGGATGGGATTCATGATGCGCACATCGTCGATGTACCAGATCAATGTTGGCTTCCAGTAGACGCTGTGCAAAACGCCTTTCAGCGCCTCGAATGTCGGAATCGGATAGCTCGTCTTTTCACCGCCTGCACGGGTCAGGATGTCAGAGAACAATGCATACCGACCACGGACAGCGAACTCGACAATGTTCGGGTGTTCGGGTTTTGGAATATCCATCTTTTTCATCTCCTTTTTCAAATGTGATGTTATTATCATCTTTTTTAGAATACCAGCAGCTCCTGCTCCGCCCCCTCTGTGACCACGCCGCAGTCTGCATCATAAAACCGCCCGTCCAGAACAGAAACGCCACAAGCCAGCCTACGGACAGCACCGACTTCATCCAGCTTCCGGATGTTGTACACGCCGACCGTGTATTTCTGCGCTTTTCGCAGAAGCTCACAGTAACGGTCAGGTGTCTGATCGCATTCCAGCTCGGAAATGAGCGCCTTGGCTTCATCATTCCACGGCACAAGAATATCCTGCGTCCGGCTGTCGATGACTTCAAACAAGCTCCCGGCAGACTTGAATGCCTGTACAGAAAATTGCCTGTCTTTTGGCAGACCAGACATTTTGTAGTGGTTGGTATTGAGCGAGAGCATAGTCACAAGGTCGGTCTGTATTCCGGATTCCTGCACCAGATACGAGAGCTTCCCGGATGCGGTGCGGTACAGTGCCTGAAAGTAATCCTGCTGCGTTTGTGCGGCAAGATAATCACTGTATTTTACGCTGCTCAGCATTTGCTGGCTGAGATTCATCGCCGTTTGTGCGCCTTCCAGACGACTGACGTTTTCCTCCTTCAGTTTCAACAGATACACCGGACAAGGCGTTTGGCATTCGCCGTTCCGGTTGCATCGCCCAGCCGCCTGTGCCGCATTGTCAAGCCCTGCCAGCGAGCGCACCACACACCGGAACGAAATATCCACGCCGGCTTCAATGAGCTGTGTTGTTACGCAGATCAGCGGTTTCCCGGCGGCTAAGAGCCTTCGCATTTCTGCAATCTTCTCCCGTCTGTGCGCCGGACAGAGATTGGTACTGAGATGAATGACCTCTGCTTCCGGACATCGCTCACGCATCTGTTCAAACAGCGCTCTTGCGGCGGCTTTGGTGTTCACGATGAGCAGCAGATTTCCATTTTCAGCGTATTTCTCCGCACAAAAGTCTGCCGCTTCCTCATAGGAAAATCCATATGGTGTGACCGCCGAAATGACATCCGTCCGATGGAACACCGCAAAATCCTGCGCTGTATCGCCGGTCATACTACTCTGCGCATCCAGCAGCAACGGGAATTCCGTCTGTTCAAACACCGGCTGTGTCGCCGAGCAAAGCACGACAGTCGCTCCGCATAGATGCGTCAGGAAGTTGACCGCAAGGTTAAACAGATGTACACATTTGAGCGGGACGGACTGCACCTCATCAATGATAATGACCGCATCCGAGAGCCTGTGCATTCGCCGTACAGCGCTGCTTTTTGCAGAAAAGAGCGTGTTCAAAAGCTGCACCATTGTTGTGGCAATGACGGGCGCATCCCATTTTTCGGTGCGCAGCTCGTACTCATGCAGTTCCTCTTTGGTTTCGATCTCCGAGAGCAGATTAGAATGATGCTCCGTGAAATTTTCCTCTCCTGCAATGCTGCGGATCTCATCGCTGTTCTGTTCCAGAATGGACATAAACGGCGCTATATAGAAAATCTTCTGCTTTCCATGCAACTTGCAGGATTCAATGGCGAACCGCAGGGAGGACAGTGTTTTTCCGCCGCCGGTAGGTACGATCAGGCGGCAGGCTTTTACCGGATGTGCGGCAAATGCAGCACAACGATCGGAAATGCTGCTTCGCTGCACAGAAATGGCATCTGTGCGTTTCGAGAATGCATTGCATTTTTCCTGCATTTTGGCAGACATTTGTTCCCAGACCGCCGGCAGATCATAGACGTTTTCCACCGAGGCATCACTCATAAAGCTCGCCGTATCTGTCCGGTCAGCGTCGATCAGACAGGACTGCAAAAAGCGTTCGAGCATTCCCATGTAGAATCCGTAGGCAGTCTTGTTTTTGGCAGCAAGCTGTTTCAGCTTTGCTGTGATCTGGCGATACTCCTGCGCTGCCTGCTCCAACAATTCCTGCATTTCCTGTTCAGATGCAATTTCCTCCAGATGGGAAAGCACTTCGGCATACCCTTCTGTTTTTTGCAGCCGTTCGGTCAAATAATCATGATCATCATGATCCAGCCAGTCATGGATCCCGTGATGTGACAGGATGGTATGTGCGATCAGACGTGCAGTCGCCTGTTTATTGGGATCACTTGTTTTTTCTGCAATTTCACAGAGATATTTTGCGCCGGCAAATGCATGGTCGATCTCACCACGCCGACGATCAGATTCCTGCCGGATATAGCGCTCAAATGCATTCGTCAGTTTTCCGGCATCATGCAGCAATCCCTGCAAGAGCGCAGTCTGTTTGGCATCGATCGCTGCGGCATATCCGGAGCATAGCTTTGCTGTTTCCCGACAATGTACTGCTGCTGTTTGTTCCTTCCCGTCACTTTCACGAATGTGTGCAATCACCATCAACCGCCCCCCCTCTATTTTTGTTTATTATAACATTGATTTTGGGCGCTGTCAATAGCAATTTGCCCGATTGTATCGAAATTGATACATATTTTAGGCGATTGTCCAGAAGTTCATCTCTTTGACATTCTTCACACCGATGCTTTCTTATTTAGAGTTGGGAATAGCAACGAACGAGTTTTCGTAGTTGAAAACCCAGTAAAATTGTGTTATACTATGCGCTATTGCAAATCGGAATAACGATTTGCAATCCGCCGTCTTTGACGGCGGGCGGCGCATAGCGCCGCAAAGCG
>CACXGK010000224.1 GCA_902767115.1 uncultured Ruminococcus sp. | reverse complement strand
GATCATATGATCTATGAGCAGAAGCCGGAAGAATGCGGCGAGGTCATAAAGTCATTCGTTGACGGATTAGATAGTTAAATTCTGATTGATCGAAGCAAATGAATAATGCAATGCCCCGAAGCACTTTGATACGCTTCGGGGCAAAACTTCTATATGGGTATACACCTTAAGACCGGGGGCGTTTTTCGCCTGTTCTGAGATAATGTCTATCAGATTTTTAGTGAAAGTTGTTGACATCTTTTCTACAATGTGATATAATTTCAGTAAAGCTAACGCAGGGTATACTGGATACGCTGCACGGCTTGACATCATGGATAGAAAAAAAGAGCGTACAATCAGGAGGAATGGGCTATGAAGAAAAGAGTGACTGCCGCATTGACGGGACTGACCCTCGCCGCATCGATGCTGTCGGCATTGCCGGTGCAGACGAGCGCTGCGGAGGAGTATCTCATCCGGGACAAGTGGGGCTACTGCACCACCGCAAATTACGTGGAATCCGAGCATTTCGTGATCTTCTACGGCAACAACGACACCACCGGTCAGGTGAACGAAGCCTTTTTGCAGCGCAATCTTGACAACTACGAAAAACTCTGGCACTGCTACGGCGAATACCTCGGCATGGAAAACATGAACGTGGACATTTACGGCAAGAGCACCCAGAAATACAAGACCAATGTCTACCTGACCTATACCGGGCTCGACCAGTATGCCGAAGGATGGGCATTTATGAGTGCAGAGGACGGATACGGCATCGAGATCATCAGCCCGAATGCCATGCTCGATGACCTGACCATTGCGCATGAGTTTGGTCATGTTGTCACCATGCAGCAGAAGGCGTGGGTCGATCAGGATATCACCGGTGCCTGGTGGGAGCCGCTGGCAAACTGGTTCCGGGAGATGTACCTTAGCAGCGAATACTACACCGGCGATACCCAGACTGCCTGGTTTGAGCCGTATACCCGGAATCTGAGTCTCACCCTGCCGCACGGACGCAATTACTACGAGGTATGGCCATTCCTGGTTTACCTCTCCTATAACCCCGACAATCTGCCGGGACTGGGGCTCGATGCCGTCAAGCGCATCATCTCCGAAGCCCAGCCCAATGAGTACCCCTTTGACACGATCACCCGTCTGTTCGGAACGGACGCACAGGAGGTGTTCGGGCATTACGCCAAGCGAATGGCGACCTTCGACTTCGGCGCCAAGTCCGCCTACCAGCAGGAATGGCAGAAGAAGCTTGCGGCTTCGCCCTATTACTGGAATCTGTTCTATACCGTCCTCGAAGACAACGGCGACGGCACACTGACTGTGCCGCAGGAGGAAGCCCCGATGCAGTCGGGTCTCAACATCGTTCCCCTGACCATTACCGGCGATACCATCACCGCCGGTCTGCAAGGTCTCTCCGATGATCCCAATGCCGCATGGCAGGCGTGCATCGTGACCGTTGACGCCGCCGGAAAGGAGACATACTCCGACCTGTTCGGTGCAGGCGAGCAGATGCAGATTTCCGCTGCCGGTGCGGTTTCGGCATACCTGACCGTTGCCGCCATGCCAAAGACCCTGAACGCTGTCAATGCCTTCCACAAGGACGATGTTTCCACCTATAAGGACGGCATCGAGCGCAGACGGTACCCTTATGCTGTCAAGCTCTCCGGCGCTGCGGTACAGCAGTCCGGCGGATATCAGAAGGGCGCAGGTCACGTGCATCCGAACGGCGGCGGCTGGGTGGCAGATTCCGCAAATGTGGCGGATTCCGTTTATGTGGGGCCAGATGCGATGGTACTCGACCAGGCGACCCTCACCGGCAATGTCCGTGTGGAGGATCACGCTGTCGTGGCAGGCACCTCGACGGTGAAGGACAACGCCGTGATCTGCGGTCATGCTGTCGTTTCCGGCGGCGGCTGGGCGTATGTCAACGGGAGCTGGCAGGCAGGCAATGTGACCGTCAGCGGCAATGCCGTCATCGGTGACAGCGCTGTTGTCGTTCAGTCCTGCAATATCTCCGGCAATGCCAGGGTGCTGCAAAAGGCATACCTTGCGGATGCTGTGACCCTCACGGACAATGCGGTTGCCAAGGGCATGACCTATGCCTATGAAAGCGGCAGCTATTCCGGCAGTGCCATTCTCGACGGCGACTACTGCAATACGCAGACGAAAAACGACGGTGTGGGATTCGGCTGGCTGGACGATCACGGCTGGCATGAGAAGGCGGCAGCGCACATTGCCGACTACACCTTTGATGACGAGACCACGTACTGGGTCAAGGATTCCGCAACGGCGACCAATGCCCTCCAGTCGGGGGCACAGTGGGCAGCAGAGCGCACCTCTGCCAACGGCGTGCTGAATTTCGACGGCAAGGACGATGCCCTCCTGCTCGACGCTTCCCTTCTGCGCACCAATGACCTCCAGATCAGTCTGGCAGCCCTCTGGAAGGGCGGTGCGGCGCAGCAGGAAGTATTCCACATTGGTGACGGGAATGCCTATATGTCGTTCACGCCGAGCAATGCGCAGGGTGTGGCAGAGCTGACCCTCACGGACGGCACGGTGACTGAAACCCTCACCGCCGCCAAAGCCCTCCCGAAGGGTGCATGGAGCAAGGTCACGGTACGCATCCTCGATGGCAAGGGTACCCTCCTGATCGACGGACAGCCTGCCGACAGCAAGGCACTCACCCTCACGCCGCTGGCGATCCTGAGCGCTGCGCAGGACGATGCGGCTGTGGTCGGACGTGGCTTCAAGGGCGCTGTGGATTACATCCGCCTGACCGATCAGGCAGCCGATGAGCCTGCCGTTACCTATACAGGTTCCGAGGAGCCGGAGGATTCCCCCGCCCGCATCCTGGGCGATGTCGATGCCAACGGCGTCTTTGAGGTGAAGGATCTCATTCTCATGCAGAAATGGCTTCTTGCAGCGCCGGATACGAAGCTTGCGGACTGGCAGGCTGGCGATCTGTGCGAGGACGGTGCGCTGAATGTGTTTGACCTGTCTCTGATGAAGCGCCTGCTCGCTCAGCAGAAGTAACTGCTGTACAGCCCGAATAGCTCCGGACATACAAGCAATGCCCCCTGACGTGCATTCGTCAGGGGGCATTTTGTGTGCAGAACATCGTTACTTCACAACGCCTTTTTGCAGCATGATATTGGCATACTGTGCGGTTTCGCCGGTGGCGATGACGCAGTAGGCTTTTCTGGCATTCTCGTAGAATGCGAACCGCTCCAGCGAACCAAATGCCGCCGCACCACGGCTGTCATGCTTCGCCACGATCTGCTCATAGGTATTCCAGATGGGTGTCTGCACCGGGTCTCCCGGCACGACTGCCATAAGCTGCACCGGATGCACCACGTAGGTATCCAGCGGATACAGCGTCAGGATAGCATCGAGCAGCTCCGGGATGCGCAGCCCATCATACCGCAGCACGATCGCATCCTTGCCGACACTCTCGGACGGGAAATTCGCATCGGCAAGCACGATGCGGTCACTGTGTCCCATTTCACACAGCACCTTGAGCAGCTCCGGGGACAGGATGGGGGGAATGTTTTTCAGCATAGGTTCACGCTCCTTCAGGTTTGGGGAATGGATTCCAGAAAGGCAAAGACCTTTTCCGTATAGGCTTCCGGCTCCAGATAATACGACTGTCCATGTCCGGCGCCCTCCACAACGTACAGATCCTTCTGCGTGGGGCAGGTATCATACAATTCATAGACCATCTCGGTATGCACAAAATTGTCATTTGAGCCGTGGATGAACATGATCGGCACCTTGGCATTTTTTACCTGCTCCAGCGTGGACGCCTCCCGGAAGCTGTAGCCGGCACGCAGCTTGCTGATGGCGCTGGCGGTGTACAGTAGCGGAAAGTCCGGCAGCTTGAACAGTGCATCCATCTCGTCCGAGAAGATATCCCAGACGGCGGTATAACCGCAGTCGTCCACCACCGCCTTTACCTGCGGCGGCAGATCCTCGCCGGCGGTCATCATGACCGTCGCACCGCCCATCGAAACGCCGTGCAGTATGATCTGCGCATCGGGATCCCGCTCGCAGATCAGGTCGATCCAGTGGAGCATATCCTTGCGGTCGAGCCAGCCCATGCCGACGTAATCGCCTTCGCTTTCGCCGTGTCCACGCAGGTCGGGGAGAAGGACATTGTATCCCTTTTCTGCCCACATAGCGGCGAAGTCGTACATCCACTTGCGCTGCGACGAATAGCCGTGGACGACGATCGTCCATTTGTGGCTTGTCTCCTTTTGCGTCACGATATCGCCGACAAGCTTCAAGCCGTCATCGGCCGTGATCTCCACCTGCTCGACAGCGGCATCTGAAAGCCAGCTCTGCGTCTGCTCCGAAAGCTGCTTTGCATTCTCGTCTGCCTTCTGCTGCACGGTATCGGAGGTCGTGGATTCCGGAACGACCTCACTCCCGGTCTCCGGCGCACGGCGTGCCACAGCAAATGTCACAAGATAGTTGGAAGCAAGCAGCTCCAATGCCAGCAGCAGCAATACGCCGGCAGCACCAATGCCGATGATCTTTCCGGCATGACGCCGGGATGCTTTGGATGTTTTCGCCATAGATGTAAAATGCCTCCTGTCGTTTTTGCTGATTTCTATTATACCATATCCCCTCAAAAATTGCAATAAAAAATATTCTATTTCTATATTGACAAAATTATCCTGATATGTTATAATAATATTAGCATATGTTACAAATATGCTCAAATCAATAAATGGAGGTATTTATTATGAATCAGGCAGAAAACATCAAGACGCTCAAGGAGAATGAGCAGCAGGCAAAGCAGCTCAACGAAGTTCTGAAAATGGTCAACGAAGCAGTAAAAAAGGAAATGCCGACATTTTTGAAGCTCGTTCAGTTTGACGTTCTTGCTGAGATACAGAAGAAGGCTGCTGCTGACGGACTGGAAAGCAAAAATACAGCCGAGAAGCAGCTCACACAGGATCTGGACAAGGTAATGGGACAGATCAATAAGGATCTTGAAGCGCAGATCGAGAAGAAATGCGCAGAGCTGAAGAACCTGTAAGCGGTCTCTTGCCGGAACAGGCTATCAATGCAGGCGGGTGTGCAGTTTATACTGCACGTCCGCCTTTTTGTGAAATATCAGTATTATGAAGCATCATTTGCCCCTTGACAATTCCGGGCAGATGTGCTATAATGTACAACGTACAAAGGGGAGCCTGTAGGCAGGCTGAGAGGAAAGCGATCGAGCTTTCGACCCATAACCTGATTTGGATAATGCCAACGTAGGGACATACGCCTGGAATGGGAGCTGTTTTTGCGCACGCAGGAACAGCTTTTTTTATGCCCGTTCACGGGCAGATAAGGAGGAATCTCGCATGGTCAAAGTCAATGGCAAGGAACTGGACATCTCTGGAATGACCGTCAAAGCGCTGCTCGAACAGCAGGGCTACGACTGCACACGGGTCGCCGTCGAGCTTGGGGAGGAGATCGTTCCCAAGGCGCAGTATGCCGACACCGTTTTACAGGACGGCGATGCGGTCGAGGTTGTGAGCTTTGTAGGAGGCGGCTGATATGGAGCTGACACAGGAAGCCTGGTACGCAGCACTCGCCGAACGGCACGGCAGTGCGTTACAGGAGAAATTCCAATCCGCCAGCGTCTGCATCTGCGGACTTGGCGGACTCGGCTCGAATATTGCCGTATCGCTTGCCCGTGCCGGCGTGGGGCATCTGCATCTGATCGATTTTGATACAGTCGATGTGTCCAATCTCAACCGGCAGCAGTATTTCCCCGACCAGCTCGGCATCGAAAAGACTGCTGCCCTCACCGAGACCCTCCGCCGCATTGCACCGTACAGCCGTTTCACATCCGAAACCGTCCGGCTCACGCCGGAGAACATCCCCACGCTGCTCCGTGGATTTCCCATCATCTGCGAGGCATTCGACAAAGCAGATCAGAAGGCGATGCTCGTCAATACGGTGCTGGAGACCTTCCCGGAAGCGTATCTCATTGCTGCATCCGGCATGGCAGGCATCGGCTCCCCGAATACCATCCGCACACGCCGCATTACCAAGCGGTTCTATCTTTGCGGCGATGAGACGAGCGATATTGCTGACGGCATCGGGCTGTTCTCGGCAAGAGTCGCCGTGTGTGCGGCACATCAGGCAACTACCGTTCTGCGCATCCTCGCAGAAGCATTTGAACCATAAACACGAAAGAAGGAACTGTACATGAACAATGACCAGTTGATCTTAGGCGGTCATGCCTTTGATTCCCGTTTTATCCTCGGCTCCGGAAAGTATTCGCTTTCCCTGATCGAAGCCGCCGTCAAATACGCCGGCGCACAGATCATCACCTGTGCTGTCCGCCGTGCCAATACCAGTGAGCACGAGAATATCCTCGACTACATCCCCAAGGGCGTGACGCTCCTGCCGAACACCTCCGGCGCCCGTGACGCCAAGGAAGCTGTGCGCATCGCACGTCTTGCCAGAGAGCTTGGCTGCGGTGATTTCGTGAAGATTGAGATCATGCGTGACAGCAAGTACCTCCTCCCCGACAATGCCGAAACCATTAAGGCAACTGAGATTCTCGCCAAGGAGGGTTTTATCGTACTGCCGTATATGTACCCCGATCTCTACGCTGCCCGTGATCTTGTCAATGCCGGCGCTGCGGCTGTCATGCCGCTTGCCTCCCCCATCGGCTCGAACAAGGGACTTTCCACCCGTGACTTCATCCAGATCCTCATCGACGAGATCGACCTGCCCATCATCGTGGATGCCGGCATTGGCAGACCCTCCCAGGCTTGCGAAGCAATGGAAATGGGCGCTGCGGCTGTCATGTCCAATACCGCCCTTGCGACCGCCGGCGACCTGCCGATGATGGCAGAGGCATTCCGCAAGGCAGTCGAAGCCGGACGTCAGGCATACCTCTCCGGTCTGGGACGTGTGCTGGTGCGTGGAGCATCGGCGTCCGACACCCTCACAGGCTTCCTGCATGATTGAGGTGAACGGCATGGATAATCAGTATTTTGTGGATTCAGACAAGCTGTCAGAAGCCGCCCTGCAAAAGAAGCACGCCCTGGAAAATGACCCGTCCTCCCGTACCGATCACATGGCATACCTGCCCGGTCAGGAGCAGATCCAGTCCGATATCCGGGCAAAGGTGCTTGAAGCCTTCGCAAGCTATGAGCCGGAGCGCTACACCGCCAATGACGTGATGCGTGCCCTCCGGAAGGATACCGTCACAGTTGAGGATTTCAAGGCGCTGCTCTCCCCTGCCGCCGAACCGCTGCTGGAGCAGATGGCAGAGCGTGCCAGGATCGAGACCCGCAAGCACTTCGGCAATACCGTGTATCTCTTTACACCGCTGTATATTGCGAATTACTGTGAGAATTACTGCGTATACTGCGGCTTCAACTGCTACAACGACATTCGTCGTATGCGCCTGACACCGGAGCAGATCGAGCATGAAATGAAGGTCATCGCCGACAGCGGTATGGAGGAGATCCTCATCCTCACTGGCGAGAGCAAGGGCATGAGCGATGTGAAATACATCGGCGAAGCCTGCAAGCTTGCACGGAAATATTTCCGGATGGTCGGCATTGAGATCTATCCTGTGAATGTCGAGGATTACCGCTATCTGCACGAATGCGGCGTGGATTACGTCACGGTCTTTCAGGAGACCTACGACGCTGACCGCTACGAGCAGCTCCACCTTGCCGGTCACAAGCGTGTCTTCCCGTACCGCTTTGAGGCGCAGGAGCGTGCGCTGATGGGCGGAATGCGTGGCGTTGCCTGTTCTGCGCTGCTGGGGCTTTCGGATTTCCGGCGGGATGCGCTTGCCTCGGCACTGCACGTCTACTACCTCCAGCGCAAGTATCCGCACGCCGAAGTCTCCCTCTCCTGTCCGAGACTGCGCCCCATCATCAACAACGGCAAGATCAATCCGCTGGATGTCGGCGAACGCCAGCTTTGCCAGATCCTGTGCGCATACCGTATCTTCCTGCCGTTTGCCGGCATCACAGTCTCCTCCCGTGAGAGTGAGAGCTTCCGCAACGGCATCGTCAAGATCGCTGCCACCAAGATTTCCGCAGGCGTTTCCACCGGCATCGGCGACCACGAGAGCAAGTACACCGGCAAGGAGAATGCCGAGGAGGGCGATGAGCAGTTCGAGATCAATGACGGACGTTCCCTGCCGCAGATGTACAAGGATATGGAATCCGAGGGCTTGCAGCCCGTGCTGAATGACTACCTCTATGTGTAAGGTCATCTGCATCACGAACCGGGCGCTGTGCCGGGAGGATTTTCTCACACGCATTGAGCGCATCGCACAGGCGCAGCCGGACGCAATTCTTCTGCGGGAAAAAGACCTGCCGGAGGATGCATACACAGATTTAGCACGCAGGGTACAGGCAATCTGCACAGCACTTGGCGTGCCGCTGTATCTGCATTCGTATCCGCAGGCAGCACTTGCACTCGGCGCAGCGCATCTGCATCTGCCGCTTCCTGTCTTGCAGGAAATGCCGGATGCGCAGCGATTGACACTGCCGCCCTTCGGCGTGTCCTGCCATTCGCTGGAGGATGCGAAAAAAGCGCAGGCACTCGGCGCATCCTACCTCATCGCCGGGCATATCTTTGCGACTGACTGCAAGCGTGGGCTGCCGGGACGGGGTACGGCATTTCTCCGGCGTATCTGCCAAAGCACCTCCTTACCCGTCTACGCCATCGGCGGCATCACACCGGACAATGTACAGGACGTTGTGCAAGCCGGTGCCGCCGGCGTCTGCGTCATGAGCAGTCTGATGACCTGCGATGACCCGGCTGCCCTCATCCAACAACTGCGAGGTGAAAGAAACCCATGACATTCGATACAAGTCAGCTCCTCCTCTACGCTATCACCGACCGTGGCTGCATCGGACAGCGTGATCTGCTCTCGTGCATCGAGGACGCTCTGCGTGGGGGCGTGACGATCCTCCAGCTCCGGGAAAAGGGACTGCCGGAGGCCGAGCTCATCGAGGAAGCCGTTCAGGTAAAGCAGCTTTGTCAGAAATACGGCGTTCCGCTCATCATCAATGACAACTACCGTGCGGCACTCGAAGCCGGTGCAGACGGCGTTCACGTCGGCATCGAGGATGCACCGGTCAGCGAGATCCGCAGGCTTGCCGGTGAAGGCTTCATCATCGGCGCCACCGCCAAGACCGTCGCCCAGGCGCAGAAAGCGCAGGCAGAAGGGGCGGATTACCTCGGCATCGGGGCAGTGTTCCCGTCGCCGACCAAGACAAATGCCATCCGCATCACCGGCGAGCAGTTCCGGGAGATCAAGGAGAGCGTCACGCTCCCGGCAGTCGCCATCGGCGGCATCTCACAAGACAATCTCCCCACACTCCGTGGACTCGGCGCAGACGGCTTTGCGCTGGTCTCTGCGGTGTTTGCACAGATGGACATCACAGACGCCTGCCGTACCTTACGGCAGATCATCCACGACACCATCGCCGTGTAAACGGCATACGGCAGCTTGGGGGCACCACCTGCTGTCGT
>CACXGK010000223.1 GCA_902767115.1 uncultured Ruminococcus sp. | reverse complement strand
GTCACAGTCGCCTGGATGCCGTTCTTCTGAACGTAGTGTACCTCGTTGAATTCCAGCGGCGCAGCGAGGTTCACGTAAGTGGACTGGAAGATCTCATGCACCTCGTTCGGGAGCAGCTCCTTGTGTGCGTGATCGGAGATACCCTTGACGATATAGCCGAATTCCTCACGCATCTTCTTCGGGAGGTCGAGACCAAACTGCGTTTCGAGCAGATAGCCAATGCCGCCCTTACCGGACTGGGAATTGATGCGGATAACGTCTGCCTCGTAAACTCTGCCGACGTCTGTCGGGTCGATGGGCAGATAGGGAACTGTCCAGTGGTTCGGGTCCTTCTCCTCACGCCACTTCATGCCCTTTGCGATCGCATCCTGGTGCGAGCCGGAGAACGCCGCAAAGACCAGCTTGCCGCTGTACGGCTGACGGTCATAGACCTGCATTCTGGTCACACGCTCATACAGCTCTACGAGCTCCGGCAGATTGGAGAAGTCGAGCTCCGGATCCACGCCGTGGGTGAACATATTCATTGCAACCGTTACGATATCCACATTACCGGTGCGCTCGCCGTTGCCAAAGAGGGTGCCCTCGACACGGTCAGCGCCTGCGAGCAGACCCATCTCGGTATCTGCCACGGCACAGCCACGGTCATTGTGCGGATGGAGCGAAATGCTCAGGTTCTCACGGTTGTGCAGATGGTCGCACATATACTCGATCTGGTTTGCATAGACGTGCGGCATGGAGTGCGACACGGTAACAGGCAGGTTGATGATGACCTTGTCGTCCGGTGTCGGCTGCCAGATGTCGATCACAGCATTGCAGATCTCGGCTGCAAACTCCGGCTCAGTGCCGGTGAAGCTCTCCGGAGAGTACTCAAAACGGAAGTGACCCGGAGTCTTTTCACGGTATTCCTTGCACAGCTTTGCGCCGAATACGGCGATATCAATGATCTCCTCCTTGGACTTGCGGAACACCTGCTCACGCTGTGCCAGAGAGGTGGAATTATACAGATGTACGATAGCGTGCTTGCAGCCCTTGAGCGCCTCAAAGGTCTTGGCAATGATATGCTCTCTGGACTGGGTCAGCACCTGGATGGTCACGTCATCCGGGATGAGATCCTGCTCGATCAGGGCACGGCAGAACTCATACTCTGTCTCAGAGGCAGCCGGGAAACCGACCTCGATCTCCTTGAAGCCGACCTTGACGAGCTCCTTGAAGAATTCGAGTTTTTCCTCCAGACTCATCGGGATGATGAGCGCCTGGTTGCCGTCACGCAGATCCACGCTGCACCACTCCGGCGCATGATCGACATAGGATTTCTTTGCCCAGCGCATCGGTGGATTTTCGACATCAAAATACTGTCTGCTGTACTTCTCAAAATTTTTCATTTTCATTCCGCCTTTCAGGATCGTAGTAGTTTTTTCGGCACGAGGTATAAAAAAACTCTTTCATGCCGAACTGACATAAAAGAGACGAAACTTAACGGTTCCGTGGTACCACTCTTCTTGACGCAAGCACTGCGCCCACTCATCTGCATCCCATATCTATACGGAATACATTTCTCTGTAACGGGAGAAACCCGGACACCGCTACTGGGCAAAAAAGCCTTTCGCTGCATCTGCTCAGGGAGGAGTTATGACACAGACCCGACGCTGCCTTACACCGACCGGCAGCTCTCTGCGGACAGGCACCTGTGCTTTGGTTCCCTTCAGCGCATTTGGAATATATCTGTATTATACTATATTCCGTTCGATTTGTCAAGTGCTTTTTAGGAAACTCTGCAAAAATCCATACAGGACTTGACAATCCGGCAGTCCTGTGCTATAATTGGCTTGTTCCATCCGAACGTTTCTTCGGAAATGGAGTTTTTTTGAATGAATCATCACTGCCACCGGGCAGAAATGCATGAAGCATTTGTTCACGTATCGTTAGGTCCTGCGGGACGGTTTTGCCGTCCGCTCAGAAGATACGTGTGCAAATGCTTTCTTTTTGGGAGGAAGAAACGGATGCAGCACAAACACTATTTCACCAGAAAAGATCTCCTGCTCTGGAGCCTGTCAACAGCCCTGATCCTGCTGTCCTACTGTCTGTTTGACCGAGGCGGCGTGCTGCGGCTCATCGCATCGCTGATCGGCATCCCCTCTTTGCTTCTCGGCGCCAAGGGCAATCCGCTGGGGCAAGTGCTGATGATCGGTTTCAGCCTGCTTTACGGCTATATTTCGTACACCTTCGCCTATTACGGCGAAATGATCACGTACCTTGGAATGACGATGCCGATGGCTGTGATCGCTCTCATCTCCTGGGTGCGCCACCCCTACAACGGAAACCATGCCGAAGTGGAGGTCGGGACACTGACGAAAACTGCACTGGTCTTTATGATCGTTTCGGCTGCGGCGGTAACGGCAGCTTTCTATTTCATCCTGCGTGCCTTTCACACGGCAAATCTCATCCCCAGCACGATCTCCGTCACCACAAGCTACATGGCAGTTTACCTGGCATACAAGCGCAGCCCCTATTTTGCGGCGGCATATGCGGCAAATGACCTGATCCTGATCGTCCTCTGGGTACTGGCAAGCCTGTCCGACACGCATTATCTGTCCGTCGTGGTCTGCTTTGCGATGTTCTTCATCAATGACATCTATGGCTTCCTCAACTGGTGCCGGATGCGTGACAGGCAGGCGGCAGGAGCCTGAGTCCTCAAAACGCCCCGAAAGCGGCTGCTTTCGGGGGGGATTATCAGATATGCATCGCATCCCATGCCGTAATATAGTCAAGCGTCGGGACATAGATCCCCTTGTGCCGTTCGCTGCGGTACACCGCCTGCCCGTCCCGGAATGCGATCACCTGTGCGATCGGGAACGGGATCCAAGTTCCGTCATTCAACGGCTGTGTGGCAAACACGCACCCGGAACCGGTTCGCTGGTAGGACAGCGTATTTTTCAGGTTTTTGTGGACATAGAGCAGCTCGCCGTCCCAGATCATCAGGTTCAGCTTGTTGCGTGGGGCGGTCTGGATAATGAAATGCGAGACCGTGTCAAACCGGTCATGCTCTGTCATGTTCCCAAGCTTGATGCGCTCATTCACTGCATCCAGAAGTGCCAGAAACAGGCGCTCGGAATCCGTGTCACCCCGCTGCTTTTTGTAGTACTGATAGTTCATCTTGCCCGAATAGATCGTGCCGTTGTGGATGAGTGTCCACTCCCGTCCGGTCATGTCCTTACCGGTATACGGGTGGCAGTTTTCCTCCCGGACAGCACCCACAGTAGCAAGCCGGATATGCCCCAGCATCGTCTTCTGCGGTTCCAGACTGTCGATCACGTCCCGAAGGAACGTGCTGTCCAGCGCACGCACCGGCTCACGCAGGATCGTGCGTTCTCCGCCGCTTTCGTACATCATCCCCCACCCGTGAGGGTGCAGGGTGCTGTGTTCGTAGAAGCTTTTCAGAAAGCCGGATACTTCCATCGGCTTTGCAGACGAGATGCCGAGCAGCTCGCACATGGGTATCATCTCCTATCCGTAGATCTGTTCTGCTGTGATCTGTTCACAGGGGCGTTTGCCTTCGAGTTTGCTGCGCTGCTTTTCCACGATGCGCAGCGCTTCCGCATCCCCTTGATAAAAGGTATGCATCTCATGCAACACCTGTCCTGCCCGTTCGAGCAGCCAGTGCGGCGGCTCAAGATTCGCAGCGGCGTGATGGTCATTGACAGCCTGCTCCTGCTGCAGCGGCGTGAACTCCGCATCCGGCTGCTGCGCCAGATACAAGATCAGCAGATGCGCAAATTTCAGGTCATCCGCATCCACACCAAGCGGCGTGAGAGGATTGAGGTCAAACATCCGCAGCTCGATGTGATCCACGCCATTCCGGGCAAGGGATTCAAGGGAGTTCTCCCCTCTCGGCTTCAGGCGGATGGGGAGATACAGCTCGCTGACTGAGAACAGCACGCCCTTCGTCACATACCGGCGGATGTCCTCGGTAAAGCTTGCAAGGTCGGCGTGGTCGAGCAGCGGCACAAACTGGTTCCAGTAGCCACGCTCACTGTTGCGCAGAGAGCCGTACTGACCGGAAGAAATGCCGCTCAGACCGTCGCCGTCAAGCGAAAGATCATAGAACGGACTTGCCGCCGTGAGCAGCACCAGAAGCCAGCTATGCCGGAAAAGCTGCTTATACAGCCGCAAATAGAAGGCATCCCGGAAGGTGCGCAGATCCTCATGCTCCTCCTTCCAGGCAAGAAGCTGCTCCTCCGAAAAGGAGAAATTGAAATGGACACCGGAATACAGCATCAGTCGCTTGCCATAGCGCTTTTCGAGGGCTTCACGGTAATTGCGCTTATTGGAATGCGCCCCCGTGAAACGGGCGATCGGGATATCCGCCTCGGTCTCAAAGTGGGGCGGATTGCTGTACAGCCAGATCTGCTCCCCCTGCTGCGCAAGCACGGCTCTTGCCTGGGCGTCAAGCCTGCCGAGCGCTTCAACCGCCGCATCCACGCTGTCACAGACCGGCGTGATGAGCTCGATCTGGTTCTCGCAGAAATCACGGGTGATGTGTGCATCCTCGCCAAAAGGATGAGGTGTCTGCGCCAGCCGTCCGCCGGCATCCACACGGAGTGTTTCTCGTTCTAATCCAAATCCACCGCTGTGCTCATATCGATACTGTCCCAATTCTGTCAGCCTCCGTCTATTTTAGGTTAGTATTATTTTATCACAAATCGCCTACCGTGTCAATAGGATAACTATAGTTTGAGGATAGCAATTTACTATCCGGCGTTATAGATTTCGCCTATTGCTGCCGGCATATAGTCTCGGTCAATACCTTGTTATCAATAATCAGCATTGGACAAACCGGCAGTTTCATGCTATAATCAAAGCATACTTAACATATCGAAAGGGTGGGCAATATGAGTGTGACATTACAGGAAGCAATCTACCAGAAATACATCGCACCGACCGAACGAACAGCCGGAAATTACGTGGGCGTGGAGCTGGAATTCCCCCTTGTGAACCTCTCACGCCGTCCCGTGGACATCCCGGCGGTGCAGGGGATCGTCACCGGATTTGCACAGCGTTTTGCATTCACAGTGCAGACAAAAGACGACAACGGCGATCTGTACTCCCTGACAGAGCCGGTCACGGGGGATAATCTCTCCTTCGATTGCAGCTTCAACACGCTTGAGCTGTCCTTCGGAAAGGAGGAGAGCATCGGACTGCTGTACGAGCGATTTGTCCGGTATTTCGAGGATCTGCAAGCGTATTTCCGCAAGATCGGGCATCTCCTGACCGGCTTGGGAATCAACCCCTACTACCGGTATAACGACAATGTACCGATCGCCAACGACCGGTACCGGATGCTGTATCATCATTTGCAGTCGTACCGGGATTACCCGGAACGGCACTTCCACACGATCCCCTATTTCGGGATGCTGGCGACGGCTTCGCAGGTACAGCTCGATGTGGAAAAGGATGACATCCTGCAAACCCTGCATACCATGAACAGGCTGGAGCCCTTCAAGGCGCTGCTCTTTGCCAACTCATGGTTCGACCGCAAGCCGGAGCTGCTCATCTCCCGTGATTACCTCTGGGCGCAGAGCACACAGGGCTATAATCCGCACAATCTGGGGATGTATGAGACTGATTTCGCAGACCTGGACGAATACATCGAATATGTCGCCGGGCAGAGTATGTACTGCGTCGGCAAGCAAGGACGGTATTTTCATTTCCAGCCCATTGCGCTGCGTGATTACATCAACCAGGAACGCATCACCGGGCAGTACTTTGCGGACGGCGCATGGCATTCCGCTGATTTCCGACCGGAGATCGGGGATGTGGAGCACCTGCGGACATTCAAGTTTGCAGACCTGACCTACCGTGGCACCATCGAATACAGAAGCGCCTGCGAACAACCCATTGCTGCGGTATTCAGCCACGCTGCCTTCCATGCCGGGCTTGCGCAGGAGCTCAACGCCCTGACGGAGCTGCTCGACCGGGACGAGGTGCTGTACCATCACGGATACAGCGCATCTGAGCTCCGGGAACTGCTGACTTACCGCACACTGCCGTCCTTTGTGGACAGACAGGCGCTTTCGCACACGCTCGAAGAAATCCTGAACCTTGCGCAATCCGGTTTGCAAAAGCGCAGACTTGGGGAGGAGGTATTCCTGGAGCCGCTGTTTGAGCGTGCCGCAAGCCTTTCCAACCCCGCCATTGACTACCTGAATGCGCTGGAGCAAGGAGTTTCCACCGAAGAACTCATCGAACGGTACGCCGCCCTGGAAACCGGCGTCCGCCTGCGAAAGGAGATGCTATGACCATCCAACAGATCCGGTACGTCATGAAAATTGCAGAGACCGGTTCCGTCAACCGTGCTGCCCGGATGCTCGGTGTCAAGCAGCCGTCCGTGTCGGCAGCGGTTGCAGATCTGGAACGGGAACTGGGGATTTTTCTCTTTGAGCGCAATCCCCGTGGCATGAAGCTGACTGACGCCGGGAAGGAGTTTCTGGACTACGCCAAACGCCTGGCGCAGAGCTTTGACCAGCTCGAAGACCGGTACGGCATCAGCGATTGCTGTCACAAATCCGTGTTACCCTAACAATTTTGCGATCTCCGCCGGTGCTGATGCGATCATGTCTGCACCGGCGGCAGTCAGCTCCTCCCGGCTGCCGTACCCGAACAGAACGCCTAAGCTGTCCACGCCGCACGCCTTGGCGCCCAGAATATCATTGTCCCGGTCGCCGATCATCAGGACTTCACGGCGGTCGGGCTCTCCAAGCTGTTCGAGGACGTAGGCAATGACCTCATCCTTGTGCGTGCGTTCCGTGCCGAGGGTGGCAGCGCCAATGACTTCAAAATACGCATCCAGCCCGAAATGCTGCAAGATCGGTATCACATAGACCTCCGGCTTTGCACTGGCAATGTGCAGATGAAAGCCTTGGCTTCGCAGCGTGTCGAGCAGCTCCGGAATGCCCGGAATCACGGCGTTTTCAAACATTCCTTGATCGGAGAAGTATTCCCGGTAGTACGTAACTCCCCGAAAGCTTTCCTCCTCCGGGATGCCGGTGATCTTCTGGAAACTCTCGTACAACGGCGGCCCGATAAACCGCAGCAGTGTCGACATATCTGGCACCGGATAACCGAGCTTTTGCAGGGCGTATTTCACGGAATTCGTGATACCTTCCGCCGGATCGGTCAGCGTTCCGTCAAGGTCAAAGAGCAGATGCTGATACATAGGTTCCTCCATCATTGCGAAATTTCAATAAAATGCAGCTCGCCGTCCGCAATTTCCATGCGTCCGGTCTGCGGCGGTGTTTCCTGCAGGTATGTCGCATCGGACCGAACTGCATAGAGCTTTCCCTCCTGCATCGAGAGGGCGTAGTCATGTTCTCCACGCTCCCAGAGGGTGTATGCCGCATCGTTATGAATGTCATATACTACGATATGCTCATCCACCATGCCGCTGCCAAACATCACACCGGCGCAAAGCTCCGGATAACCATCGGCGTTCAAATCTGAAAAATATGCCTGACACATCGGCTCGCCAAGCGCAAGCTCCATTTCCTCACCGCCGAGCTGCGTACTGATCGCTGCGTGTTGCGACGGGCTGTCGTAGCGAATATAGGTGAACACGTTGTCCGGAAAGGCAGTGAGTGCAAAGCGTGTGAAATTCTCCGGAAAATCTTCATCAGGTGCCTGCGGTATCACATCGTTGATGTCAAACCAGCAGACTGCTCCCCCCTCCGGCACATCGGCAGGCTCCGGCATTTCCGGCAAGTTGTCCGGCACGAACAGCAGCGCATCGTGATACAGCCGCAATCTGCCACGCTTGCCGCCTTCCGGCAGTGCTTCGGATTCGACATAGGGTGACTCGTAGACAACAAGCTCCCCGTCCTCCATTGCAAGGCGGTAGTCACGCCACTTTGTAAGCCACAGCTTCTGATTCTTCTGATTGCGTATATCATAGGCAATCACGAACGTTCCATCCGGCTTCCGGCTCAGAGGGTTTCGTCGTGTAGCGGTCGCACAGAATTCCGGGCATCCGTCGCCGTTCAGATCCGTGAAATACGCATTCCAGAACAGAATCGCATCATCGTTTTCCCAGATCTTGTGCGTTTCGCCCTGCGATTCGCAATAATTCCAGCCGGAATCCGTATCCTGATAGAAGCGGAAACCATGTTCGCTGTCCACATACGGCGCAGGAAGCGTATCGGCGGCATCCGGATAGCTGAACCACTCTGTCACTTCGGATTTTGGAAATTGCAAGACAGGCGGAAGGAGCGTGGCTTCCATTGTGATCTCCGCCGCCTCCGTCGTGGAAGCCACTGATGTTTCAGAAATTTCAGTTTCCGGAACCGAGATTTGCGTCGGTTCGGCGGCATCCATTTTCTGCCCGCTGCATCCGCCAAGCGTGATGCCAAGTAAAATCGTCAGAAAGAAGGCTGCTTTCTTCATACTATGCTCCTTTCGCACAAGTAAGCGAAACGCTGCTGCAACTCCTGCAGCAGCGTTTTTTCATCCAAATATCAGAAATTGCGCCATACCAAGCCATTCACGCACCCAATAGGACGGTGCGAGATACCACGGCGTTTTCGCCGGGACGCTATCCGCCGCAAGTCCCACGTCCTTTGCGATGCAGGACGCACGCAGCTCATGAAAGCCATCGGTCACGATGGTCACATGGAACTCCCGATCCTCCGCTTCGAGGATATCCCTGGCAAATGTCAGGTTCTCACGGGTGGAAACAGACTTGTCTTCACGCCAGATGCGGTTTTCGGAAATGCCCTTTTCTTCGAGGTATTCCGCCATGCACTGCGCCTCGCTGATCTCCTCATCAGCACCCTGACCGCCGCAGACGATCACGGGGACATCGGGGTGCGCCTGGAGGTAGTCATATGCCGCATCCAAACGGCGTCTGAGCATCAAAGAGGGCTGCTTTCCACGCACCTTGCATCCGAGGACAACGACCGTGCTCTCCTCCTTTGGCGTGCGGTGGATCGCCCTGACCATGCCGATGCTGACAATGGCTGCAAACAGCACGCATACCGCCAAAAAGCCTGCCACGATGCAGATCGCAATGCGCCCATGCGGATTGTGCCAGCCGATGGTGAGAACCCTGGAAATCTGCGGATTGAACAGAAAGAAGATCGCTCCGAGCACGCACACGACAATGCCCGTATAGCACCCGGCATGACGAATGCCGAGCAGCATGGGATTGACGAAAAATGCCAGCAATACGATGCAGATGCCTGCGCAAAGCAGACGCACCCAGAGCTGTGGGATCAGCAGCACTGCAAGCTGCTCTGTCACCTGTTCCATTGCTTACAGCGGATTGACCGCAAGACCGGCAACACCGGAATCAATGGCTGCCTGTGCCACTGCCTTGGCTACCGCAAGCGCTACGCTGCGGTCAAATGCATCGGGCAAAATGAAGTCCGGACGGAGATTCGCATCGGATACGCAGCCGGCGATCGCCTTGGTCGCTGCGACCTTCATCGGCTCATTGATGTCCTTGGCACGAACTGCGAGTGCGCCCTTGAACACGCCGGGGAATGCGACAACATTATTGATCTGGTTCGGGAAGTCGCTTCTGCCGGTACCAACGATGTAAGCGCCTGCTTCCTTGGCAAGGTCAGGCATGATCTCCGGAGTCGGATTTGCCATGGCGAATACGAGGGGCTTGTCG
>CACXGK010000222.1 GCA_902767115.1 uncultured Ruminococcus sp. | reverse complement strand
TTCCGGCAAATAGCAAGAACAATCCTGAGAATTTTTTACCATCTCCCGAATCTTTGTAGAAGATACAGCAAAGCTTTCCACATTGATAATTTCTATTTTGCCATATTGCCGCAGTTCCTGTGCAGCAGTGAGCAGGCGTTCGTACTCACCCGGTTCCCTGGCGATGCCGGCGAGGGTCACACGCTGCATGATATCCGCAAAGCGGTACCATGTCGTGAAGCTCTCCAGCATATCGCTGCCCATCAGCAGAAAGAACGTATCCCCCGGACGGGTTTCCGTGAAATGCTGCACGGTGTAATACGTGTAGCTGATCTGCTCCTGCCGCAGCTCGTAATCCTCGGCACGCATCCACGGATAGCATTCCGCTGCAAGGCGGCACATTGCAAGTCGATCCTCCTCCGGCGCATAGGCTGCCATCGAACGGTGCGGTGAGATTTTTGAAGGGACAAGCCATACCTCATCGAGCTGCAAGGCATCATGGACGCTTTCCGCCAGATGCATATGCCCAAGATGCGGCGGATTGAAGCTGCCGCCGAAAATGCCGATGCGCATTACCTGGCAGCCTTCAGATCAATCACCGGATCCTGCGGATTGCGCTTGAACAGGACAAATCGTGTGCCGATGACCTGTACCACATCCGATGCTGTCTGCTCTGCAATGGCATCCGCAGCTTCACGGGAGGTCAGACCGCTGTTTTCGAGTACACGGAGCTTGATCAGCTCACGCTTGCGCAGGGCGTCATTGACCTGCATGATCAGATTGTCGGAGATCCCGCCCTTACCGATCTGGAAAATGGTGTCATAGCTCTGTGCGATCCCACGCAGATAAGCTCTTTGTTTACTTGTCAGCATATTACTTTCCGTACCTTTCCTGATAAACCTCAAACAGCAGCCGCAGTGCAGCACCACGGTGGCTGATCGCATTCTTTTCTTCGTTCGTCATTTCTGCAAGCGTTCTGCCATTGTACAGGAACACCGGATCATAGCCAAAACCATTCTCGCCACGTTCCTCATAGCCGATCTTTCCGATGCACGAAGCAGACATGGTACCGCTTCCCTGCTCATCGATATAGGCGATCGTACACTGGAAGTACGCACGGCGAGCATCATCCGGCACGTCCTGCATCTCCTGCAACAGCTTTTTGCACTCCTCGCCCTTGGGGGCGTATCTGGCGGAGTGGATGCCGGGGCCTCCGCCGAGCGCATCCACGCAAAGCCCGGAATCATCCGCAAAAACCGGCATTTTTACAATATCATACACAGCCTTCGCTTTGATGAGAGCGTTATCTGCGAAGCTGTCGCCGTTTTCCTCCGGCTCCACATTGGCGCCGGCTTCCTGCTGGGAGAGCACCTCGATGCCGAGGGGTGCAAGGATCTCTCTTGCTTCACGCAGCTTGTTCTTGTTGTTGGTTGCCATTACGACCTTCATGCGATCCCTCCTTACTTGCGCTTGCCAAAGGGCCACCAGCCCTTTTTCTTCTTCGGTTCTTCTTCCACAACGGGTTCCTCGACCTCGTCAGACGGTGCAGACGCAACCGGTGCCACCTCAGACGGTGCCGGCTTCGGCACGAACGGTGCAGGCTCCGGAACGGTCACAGGCGCTGCATCCATATGAACATACAGCGGCTCATACGCCGGTGCAGGCGCCGGAATGGTGTTGAAGACAGGCTTCGGTGCTTCAACCGGTGCAGGTTCTGCGACAGGCGCAGGTTCTACAACAGGAGCAGACACTACGACAGGAGTAGACTCCTCAGCAGGGGCAGGCTCCTCGGCTGCGACAGGCTCCTCGACTGCAACAGGTTCTTCGACTGCAACAGGTTCTTCGGCTGCAACAGGTTCTTCGGCTGCAGCAGGTTCCTCAACAGGGACAGGCTCCTCGACCGGAACAGGCTCCTCAGCCGGAACAGGCTCCTCGACCGGAGCAGGCTCTTCGACCGGAATAGGCTCCTCAACTTCATCTGCAACCGGTTCTTCTTCCTTCCGGGCGCCAAAGGACCAGAAGCTCTTCTTTTTCTTCTTGGGTTCTTCGGACTCGGTGGGTTCTGTGTCGGTTTCGGGCTCGACAGTATCCACGATCGGTTCCTCGGTCTCTGCTTCGTCCCCGGCTTCCTCACCCGGAAGGACGACATCCTGCGAATGATCGAACAGCGCACGGACGAAATCAGAGTTATTGAAGGTCTGCAAATCGTCGATCTTCTCGCCGACACCCACGAGCTTGACCGGGATTCCCAGCTCATTCTTGATGGAAACGACGATGCCGCCCTTGGCAGTACCATCGAGCTTGGTCAGGACGATGCCGGTGATATTTGCCACCTCGCTGAACAGCCTTGCCTGCGAGACCGCATTCTGTCCGGTTGTAGCATCGAGCACCAGGAGAGTCTCGATCGCACAGCCCTCTGCCTTGGAGGTAAGGATGCGGTTGATCTTTTCGAGCTCGTTCATGAGGTTTTTCTTGTTATGCAGTCTGCCGGCGGTATCGATGATGAGCACATCGCACTGTCTGGCGACCGCTGCCGAGATGCCGTCAAATACCACAGCACCAGGGTCACTACCCTCGGCGTGCTTGACGATATCCACACCGGCTCTCTGCGTCCAGACCTCAAGCTGGTCAATGGCTGCCGCACGGAAGGTATCCGCCGCTGCAACCAGCACCTTCTTGCCCTGCTGCTTGAACTGGTGGCAGAGCTTGCCGATGGTCGTGGTCTTGCCGGCGCCATTGACGCCGATGACCATGATGACGGACGGCGTGGTGGAAAGGTTGAGTTCCACCTCATCGCCCATCATTTCGCCAATGACCTCCTCGATCAGTCCCATGATATCCTGCGGATCGGTCACGCCACGCTCCTTGACAAGCGCACGGCATCTGTCGCAGATCTCCACGGACGTTTCCACGCCCATATCGCTCATGATCATGGTTTCCTCAAGCTGTTCAAACAGCTCCTCATCGATCTTCGTGAAGGAATTGAGGACACGGCGCATATTATGCATCATTGCGTCACGGGTCTTTTGCAGTCCCTCTTTGATTTTCGAGAAAATTCCCACTGTCATACCTCCTCGTTTCGCTTACTGGCGGTTATTGCTGATCGACTGGTGCATCCTCCAGATGCTCCAGCTTCAGCAGACGGGACACACCGTCAGCCTGCATGGTCACGCCGTAGAGGACATTGGCTTCCTCCATCGCACTGCGGCGGTGGGTGACGAGGACAAACTGCGTGTGGTCGGTGAAATGCTTCAGATATCTTGCATACTTGCGGACATTGGCTTCATCGAGCGCTGCGTCGATCTCGTCAAGGATACAGAACGGTGCCGGACGCAGCCGCAGAATCGCAAAATAGATCGCAATGGCTACAAAGCTCTGCTCGCCGCCGGAGAGGGAGATCAGGTTCTTGATGACCTTTCCGGGCGGTGCGACATTGATCTCGATGCCCGATGTCAGGACATTTTCGGGATCTGTCAGTGTCAGCTCTGCCTTGCCGCCGCCAAAGAGATCGACGAAGATCTCCTTGAAATTGGAATTGATGATTGCAAAGCTCTCCGTGAAAATACGGCACATCTCCTCTGTCAGCTCTGCGATCAGGCGTTCGAGCTCCGTTTTGGACTTTCGCACGTCCGCCATCTGGTCAGACAGGAACCGGTACCGCTCGGAGACCTCCCGGTACTCCTCGATGGCATCCACATTGACACTGCCGAGTGCCCGGATCTTCTGCTTGATCTCCTGCAAATGCTTCTTCGCCGCTGTCATGTCCTCCACGGGCTGTGCAGCCTCCTGGGCTTCGGAGCGTGTCAGCTCGTAGACCTCCAGGAGCTTGGCAACGATGCTGTCGTTTTCGCTGTTGAGGTTCTCCTCCCGTTCGGTCAGTCTTGTGACCTCGGCGGAGAGCTTTTCCTTGACAGCGTGGAATTCATTCAAGCCGGACTGCATTTCCCGAATGCGGATGGTCTGCGCATCGTGGGAAGCGGTCAGCTCCTTGGTTTTGGCTTCTGTTTCGGTGATCTGCGCTTCGGTCTCGGAAAGGAGCTTTTCACGCTCGGCGACCGCCTGTGTTTTCTCCTCGATCACGCTGCGGTAGCCTTCGAGCTCCGCACGGTACTGCTCATCCCTGGCATCCGCCTGCTCCACAGCCGTCTGCGCCTGGGACAGCAGATTCTGTGCCGCCTCCCGATCCTTCTCGGTTTCGGCAAGACGGATCTTCAGGTCGCCATACGCCTCGGAGCGCTTTTCACGCTCAGCCTGAAGCTGGACAGCACGATCCCTGGAACCGGTCACGCCAGCCTGTGCAAGCTCGATCTCATGGCTTTTGGCTTCATGCAGCGCTCTGGCATCCGCCACTGCCTGATCTGCCTTTGCAGCATTCTGCTGCAAGATCTCGGCTCTGGCAGTCATTTCCTGCGCCCTCTGGCGAAGCTGAGACACCGGGAATGCCTGACGTTCCGCTTCGGTCTGGGCTTGCAGGAAGCTCTGCTGGAGCTGGGTAAAGCGCTTGCTCTCGGATTCGAGTGCAGCTTCCGCCTGTGAGACCGCTGCTGCGCACTGCCGTGCGGCCGTTTCCGTATCCCGGCAGGTCAGCGCCAGCGATTCGATCTGCGACTGGAGCTCGGCAAGCTCGGTCTTTCGGGTGAGCATTCCGCCCGTTTTCTGGACGGAACCACCGGTGAACGAACCGCCTGCATTGATGACCTGACCATCCATGGTCACGATCTTGAAACAGTAGCCAAAGCGTTTGGCGATATCCGTACCATAGTCGATATTCTCTGCCACCACGATGCGTCCGAGCAGATTCTCAGCGATCTCCTGGTAGGCACGGTCGCACTCGACCAGGTCACTTGCCACCGCCACAAAGCCGGGCATTCTGTCAAGTCCCTGCTCATTGAGCCGTCTGCCACGGATGGACGTCAGCGGCAGGAATGTCGCACGTCCGGCACGGTTGTCACGCAGGAAACGGATACCAGCCTTGGCGGCGTTTTCGTTGTCCACGATCAGGTGCTGCACGCTGGCACCCAGGGCTGTCTCAATCGCAATTCCATAGCGGCTGTCCACCTGAATGAGCTGTGCCACGCTGCCGTGGATGCCGCCGATACCGCCGTTTCGCACGCTTTTCATGATCGCCTTGACAGCGCCGGAGAAGCCCTCCATGCTGTTTTCGAGGTCGGTCAGGATGCGGTGGCGCTGTTTCTTGTCACGCAGGTCAAAGCTTGCCTTGCGAAAGGCATCCTCCGCCTGTGCTTTCTTCTGCTGCAAGCCCTGCAAGGTCCTGCGGTTTTCGGCAATGCGCTGCTCCTGGGCGCTGACCTCCTGCTGACGCTCCTGCATGGCAGACAGGGCAGCTTCGTAGGCTTGCTCGGCTTCCTGTAGTTTTCTTGCATCCTCCTCGCCGGCACTCTGGAGCGAGGTGATCTCATCGGCGATCTGCTGCGCTTTTTCCTCCGCCGAGCGAATGCCGAACTGCAATTCGCTGCGTTCGAGATAGAGCTTGTGCAGCTTTTCATCCGCCTCACGGGAACGTTCGTCCTCGGCACGGAACTGCTCCTCCATCTGCTCAAAAGCAAGGCGTGCCGCTTCGAGTGCCTCGGCTGTCTCACGGCAGCGCTGCTCACTCTCCTGTGCAGCCGTTTCCGCTTCCTCCAAGCGGGAGATCAGGGCGTTCTGCTCCTGCAATTCCTGCGCATGGCGGGACTGCGAAAGCTTGAGGGCTTCCTCATTGTGAACGATGTCGTTCTTCCAGACGGCAATGTCGGATTTCGCCTGTGCTGCGGTCTCACGCAGGGCACGCACCTTGACACGGGCATCCTCTGCATCCGCTGAGCACTGCTGCATGAGTGCATAGCTGGCAGCGATCTTCTCCTCCTCGGCAGCAATGTCACGCTCTGCGGCGTCATATTCGTTTCTGGCAACGAGGAGCTTATCGCTCAGTTCCTGCAATCTCGCCTGCAAGAGCTTTAACTGCTCGACCCAGACGGAGATCTCCAGCGTTTTCTGTTCCTGCGCCAGCACAACGAATTTCTCCGCCTTTTCCGCCTGATGTTTCAGGGGACCCACACGGGCTTCAAGCTCGGAAACAATGTCGTGCAGACGTTCCATATTATCCTGCGCCTGTGCAAGCTTTCGCTCGGCTTCGAGCTTGCGGTAGCGGAATTTGGAAATACCGGCAGCCTCCTCAAAGATCTCACGGCGGTCATTGGACTTCGCACCCACGATCTCCGCAATGCGTCCCTGACCGATGATGGAGTAACCGTCACGTCCGAGACCGGTGTCCATAAACAGCTCATTGATGTCCTTGAGGCGGACGTTCTTGCCGTTGATCTTGTATTCGCTGTCACCGCTGCGGTAGAGCTTACGGGTGACGGAGACCTCCTCGCCGTACCCCTCCAGGCGTCCCTCACTGTTGTCGATGACGAGGGTGACTGCCGCAAAGCCCATCGGCTTTCTGCCGACGGTACCGGAGAAGATGACGTCCTCCATTTTATTGCCACGCAGATTTTTAGTGGATTGCTCGCCCAGAACCCAGCGCACGGAATCGCCGATATTGCTCTTTCCGCTGCCGTTCGGTCCGACAACGGCTGTCAGACCCTGGTCAAAATTCAGGCGTATCTTGTCCGGAAAGGACTTGAAGCCCTGTAGTTCGAGATATTTTAAGTACATTCTATAACCTCTGTGATAAATTTGCCCTGTGGGCAGAGACTCAGACGCCGATCACGCCGATGTATACCAGCACCCACAGATACACCGCACCTGCAGCCGCCCAGATGATCGCATACACCGCAAAGCTTACCATCGAGTCACGCTCGATATAGCAGCGCTCCGGATGGTTTCGGGCATACAGCACCGTGACCGCATCGCCGGCGGAATAGCGGCGCAGGGAGCCGGCAGATTCCGTTACAGCCGTGCCATCCTCCAAAGGAAAATGAAACCTCGGCGCCTTTCCCCTGCCGATGTATCCGGCGAATCGTCCCTGCGTCCTCACGCCCGTTTTCCGGATGCGAAAATAGCGGAGCAGCTCCCGGATGCAGAAAAGCCACGGCACCAGAAAGCATTCCCCGATGAAAAACGCAAACACGCTCAGTCCGCCAAACAGTATCCCCAGCACGACCGGCGGCACCAGAAAGCCAATGATCCGCAGAACTGCGATCAAAACGCCTTTGGTATCAACGATCAGGAAAAATGCCAGGGGGATGAGCAGCGCCAGTACCAGCAGCCATGTTCCGATGTGCTCCATCCTGTCTCCTTATTGCTGCGGAATGTGGTGGGATTCGAGCAGACTGACAAGCGCTGCACGGTCGCCCTGCTTGTAGCCGTCGTCATGGATGCACAGGTAATAATAGCCCTTCTTTTCGAGCTTGATGCGCACATACAGGACGCCTTCCTCCGCTTTGTACATCTCTGCCAGGTCGTAGGAAAATACATTCTTCGCCTCCAAGCCCTTGAGCTGTGTTTCCACCGTGATGCCGGACTCGTCCGCCAGAAAATGCCGTGGCGCCTGATACTGCGGCTGCTTCATCGCCTTGGAAACGGCGAGCGGTGTACGGAAGATCACGGAGATCAGCGCATATCCGCCCATCAGGATACCAACAATGATAATCAGCCATTGGCTCCAGTTGTGATACAAAAGCCCCAGAACCAGCAGCAGCACACCGCCGCCAAATGCCATTACGCCTGCGACAGTCAGCACGATGAGTGACAAAATCACTCTCGGCTGCCGTCTGGTGTCACGCATGATAAAGCGCAGATCGTCCTTCGACAGACAGCTTTCATTTTCGATCATCGTCGTTTCCTCCCTTGCAGCTTTCCTCCGCAATCCTCACAGCAGAGGGGCTAATCGCTTCATCTCCGACCACGGTCAGAGAAATGCCGTATTTCTCATGAAAATAGCGAATATTCGAGCATTTCTGCCCGACCGCCTGACTGATGCAGGTCGGGTGGACGAAAACGGTGATCTGCCGTTTCTCCCTGTGTGATGCAGTGATGCCGGCTTCGATCATTGCCCGGAATCCATAGGCTGCGCACAGCTCCCGGAATGCCGGGTGATAGTAGCCGCCAAGCGCCTTGCTTCCGACAAATTCGCTTGCGTGCAGTCCCACCTTGATGATGCGGATGCCGTGGGAACGATAGAGTACACACCACTCCGCCACCCTCTGCACCATCTCCGCAAACGGAATGGGACGGTATATTCCGGCTGTGTACAGCTCCCCAAGCCTTGTACCCTGCAAGATCACCACGGGATAAATGCGCACGGTATCCGGTCGGATGCCGCAGACAGCTTCCGCTGTGTTCTGGTCGGAAACAGCATCCGCACCGTACAGCCCCGGCATGATCTGGAGCCCCAGCTCAAAGCCGTACTCCCGAATCAGCGCCGATGCCGCAAACACATCCGCAGCCGTATGCCCCCGGTCATTGGCAAGGAGCACGGCATCGTCCAAAGACTGCGCACCAAGCTCGATGGCTGTGACGTGGTACGATCGCAAAATATCCAGGACTTCCCTGCTGATGCAGTCGGGTCTGGTGGAAATGCGCAGCCCCTTGCACTGTGCCGCAAAGGGCTTGGCAGCATCGAGAAGTTCGAGCATATATGCCCGTGGGATCGCCGTAAAGCTGCCGCCAAAGAAGGCAATCTCAGTTTCCGACAGATCATCGATCTGTGCAAACGCCTCACGGCAGATGCGCTCCACATCCCCGCCGTCCGGCAGCTCTGTCTGCGAGGTAATGGTGTGCTGGTCGCAGAATGCACACTGGTACGGGCATCCTGCGTGCGGCACAAAAATGGCGATATTCTTATGTTTCATATCCCATGAGGGAGAGTGCTTCGCAAGCTGCCTGCTGCTCAGCTTCCTTCTTGGACTTGCCTTCGCCGTGACCGATCACATTGGAATTGAGGCAGACCTCGACCACGAAGGTCTTGTTGTGATCGGGCCCCGATTCGCTGCGGAGCACGTACTCGATCTTCTCCTCCGGGTTCTTCTGGATGACCTCCTGCAAGGCGGTCTTGTAATCCCCGAACAGCACCGCATGGTTCTGCGGAATGGTCTTCGGGATGAAACGCAGGATATGCGTCCGGGCAGCTTCCAGACCGCCGTCGAGGTAAATGGCAGCGATCACCGCTTCAAAGGCGTCCGCTAAGATCGAGGGACGCTCTCTGCCGCCGGTATGCTCCTCGCCCTTGCCGAGGAGAAGGAAGTCGCCGAGACCGATCTTCAGGGCGAATTTATGCAGCGATTTCTCGCAGACCAGCGCCGCCCTGATCTTGGTCAGCTCCCCCTCCGGGAGCTCTGTGTAATGCTCAAACAAATACTGCGAAACGACCACAGACAGCACACTGTCGCCCAGGAATTCCAGGCGTTCATTGCTGTGTCTGCCTTTTTTCTTTTCATTCGCATAGGATGAATGTGAGAGGGCTTCGTTGATGAGCTCCTCATTCTGAAAGGTATACTGAATTCGTTTCTCTAATTCTGTCAATTCCGTTTCCATTATACATCCTCCTTCATTTCTGCCACAGTGCGTGCGATCTCATCGATCATATGACCGTCCACGCATTTCTTTGCCTGACGGATCGCATTGAAAAACGCCTTTGCATCGGAGCTGCCGTGCGCCTTGATGACGGGGCTTGCCACACCCAAAATGATGCCGCCGCCCTCCTCCTTGTAGTCCATCTGCTTGCGGAAGTCCTTGATCTTGCCAAGGATGAGCAGCGCTGCGAGCTTGCCGACACCGGAGAACCAGTCCTTGAGCTTATCCCGGAACATACCGCCCATGCCTTCGTACAATTTCAGGATCATATTCCCGGCAAAGCCGTCCGCCACGACCACATCAAATCCGCCCTGCGGCAATTCTCTTGCTTCGGCATTGCCAATGAAATGGAGGGGGGATTCCTTCAGCAGACGATAGGTCTCGATCTCCAGGTCACGCCCCTTGGTGTCCTCGGCGCCGACGTTGAGCAGTCCGATCCGGGGCTTTTCGATGCCCTTGACGCACTTCATATAGGCGCTGCCCATGAGGGCAAACTGCACCATCATATCCGGGCGGCATTCGATATTGGCACCTGCATCGAGCAGGATAAACTTGTTCTTTGCCGTCGGGAGCATTGCTGTCATGGCAGGGCGCTTGATGCCCTTGATGCGGCGTGTGATGAGGGTCGCACCGGTCACAAGTCCGCCGGAGCTGCCGGCACTGACGAAAGCGTCACCCTTGCCGTCACGCACTGCCTGTAAGCCCACTGCAAGCGACGTATCCTTGCCCTCCTTGACGAGGGTCGTCGGCTGGGCATGAATGTCGAAAATATCGGGAGCATGAAGAATTCCGAGATCTTCGATATGCACGCCAAGCGTTTCTGCGCAGGCTTTGATCTTCTGTTCATCGCCGGTGAGGATCATGTCCACGCCGAGCTCGTCCTTTGCCTGACGAGCCGCCTTGATGACCTCTGCCGGTGCGTTGTCGCCGCCGAATGCGTCGATGATAATTTTCATAGAGTCACCTCTCGTAACGATTTTTTCCGAATAAATCCATAAGTGTCATAGCCATTTTGGGATATACACACCATCACGCCTTCTCAGCAAGCGCCGCTTTCAGCCGTGCGATCGCCTGATTTGCGACGTACTCATAGCGTTCCTGCTTGCCACGGATGCGGTTTTCGGGGGGCGGGAGCAGTCCCATATTGGCGCCCATCGGCTGGAAATCCGCAGCGCCGCCAGCACTGACATACGCCGCCAGCTCACCCATCATCGTGCCACGGGGCAGGATATAAGCCGGCTTGCCAAGGAGCTTGTTTGCAAGACTTTTCCCTGCGACCATGCCGCTTTGTGCAGATTCCATGTAGCCCTCCACGCCGGTCATCTGCCCTGCAAAGAACAGATTCTCGCTGCCACGCAGGGAGTAGTCCGCATCAAGGAGCTTCGGGGAATCGAGAAAGAAATTGCGGTGCATGACACCGTAGCGCAGGAATTCCGCATTTTCAAGACCTGGGATCATGCCAAAGACACGCTTCTGCTCGCCGAATTTCAGATTCGTCTGGAATCCCACGAGGTTGAACATTGTCCCTTCCCGGTTCTCACGCCGGAGCTGTACCGCTGCCCACGGGCGGTGACCCGTCCGGGGATCCTGCAAGCCCACGGGTTTGAGGGGGCCGAATCGCAAGGTATCCATCCCACGAGAGGCGAGCACCTCGACCGGCATACAGCCCTCATACACACGGAATGCTGCCTTATCGTGCTCATGCAGCGGCGCCTTTTCTGCGTTCACGAGAGCATTCCAGAAGGCTTCGTATTCCTCCTTGTTCATCGGGCAATTGAGGTAGTCGGCATCTCCCCTGTCATAGCGGGACTGCGCAAAGACCTTTGTCATATCGAGGCTTTCTGCCGAAACGACCGGTGCCGCCGCATCAAAAAAGCTCAGGCGGTCGCCGCAAAGCTTCTCGATCTCCGCAGACAGTGCATCGGACGTCAGGGGCCCTGTTGCAATGACCGCATTGCGCTCCGGCAGCCGGGTCAGCTCCTCACGGATGACGGTGATGAGCGGTTCGTTTTCGATCTCCTGCGTCACAAGCGCCGAAAACTGTTCCCGGTCAACCGCCAGCGCACCGCCGGCTGCTACCGCACACGCCTTTGCACAGCGCACGAGCAGGCTGCCCTGCATTTCCATCTCGGTTTTGAGCAAG
>CACXGK010000221.1 GCA_902767115.1 uncultured Ruminococcus sp. | reverse complement strand
TATCCGGGATCGTGTGATCGAGCGCTGGGATGCCTACTGTGCTGAAAACGACATTGACCCAGACGCAGCGTACAGAATGTCGTTCCCCAATGAAGCGGTTTGCAGTCTGGGATTGATCACGAGTTCCATGCAGCCGGCGCAGACGAGTGTGCGTGCGGAAAGCCTCTGGACGTGGTTCATGGATGTGAACTATGACGAAAAGGTTGATGCAGCCGATGCTGCCTATATCCTCGATAAAGCAGCAAATGCCGGTGCGTATTCTGCGTCGGTCTACAGCGCCGATTTTGACATGAATCTCGACGGCAAGCTCAATGCCGCCGATGCATCCGAGCTCCTGATCTACCTTGCGGAGAAAGGTGCCGGGAATGCCGGCAGTCTTGAGGAGTATATGGCGCAGAATGCTGCGACCTGATCGATATGCAAACGGGCTGAATCACGAGGTTCAGCCCGTTTGTGCTGTTTCCGGCGCCGCCGTGAAAAAAAGCTTGACATTTGCGCCGGATTATGGTATACTTAATATGTTGCCGGTGTGATGGAATTGGCAGACGTGACGGACTCAAAATCCGTTGGTAGCGATACCGTGCGGGTTCAAGTCCCGCCACCGGCACCAAGATGATCGCAGGTTCTTTGGATAGAGCCTGCGATTTTTGTTTTTCTGTGCGCTGACGAGGTGTCTTGCAGCCGGCTCTGTACAAATAGGTTCCGCTCAGAAATAGGGTCCCGAAGTGTTCTGCACCTGGGGTGCGTTCTGCTGGGGGGCATTCTCCTGCGGAACGATCTGCTGCGGAGCATTTTCCTGGGTATTCAGGTTTTCATTTTTCTTTGGCATAGTATGTTTCTCCTTAAAGTATTCATCGTCAGACCGCCCTCATGAGCGGCATCTATTAGTAATACCCTGTGATTGCTTGTTCGGTTGCATCGAAATAATTAATTCACGTATGGAAAATCCCAGAATTTCGGGGAAATGTGTACCTGCATCCCTGCGGATGCATTTTTTTGCAAATGTATGCAACCAAACGCACAGTCCGGGGGTATTATGGGTAGATGGCACCCACGGGATACCTTACATAGGATTTGTAGCAGACCGGCAGGGAAGTCCCGAAAAAATATTTGGGTTTCATGCAACCGAATGCATGAAACCAGGGTATTACTTATGAAAGACGTCAAACCGTTAGAAAGCAGCACCTTTGGAAAGCCCATAGGTGCCCGGAATAAGGAGTCGAACCAAATGGATGAAAAACGAATTGAAGCAGCACTGATGGGGCTTTCCATGCAGATGCCCCGTGCGCCTGCCAGAAAGATCGAGGACATGGTGAGGGTTGCGGCGCAGCTCAGTCAGGAGCGTGCCAAGCGCCTTGGCATCACAGCCGAACCGCCCACCCGTCAGGATACGCTTTCTGCCGGTGATCCGGAGAAGGAGAAACATAACAACCGCACATTATAATTTAAGGAGGAACCTTATTATGACAACAATCAAGAAGAAGATCGCCTATTGGATGGCAAGGATCATGATGTTTGCATCCATTGGCACCACCGGAATGCTGACCGCATTTGCAGAGGGCTCCAGTGAAAATGATCCGAGTGCAGACCTTTCCGAGGTCACCACGCCGATCGTCGGACTGGTCAACCAGGTGTTTAACGTGCTGATCCCGCTGGTCGGTGCGATCGGTGCGGTCTACTGCATCAGCCTGGGCATCAAGTTCTCCCGTGCCGAGGAGCCGCAGGAGCGTGAGAAGGCAAAGCAGCATCTGAAGAATTCCATCATCGGCTTTGTCATCATCTTCGTGCTGGTCGTAGCAATGCGCATTGCGATCCCGAACCTGACCGGCTGGATGGATGCAGCAACCAATGGTCATACAACCTGATTTCCGCTGAGACATAGAAAAGCCCTTCCTCAAAACGAGGAAGGGCTTTTTTGCAGGATTTTCGCATCAGATCGCCTGATTCTGGAAATCGGGCATCTGGTAGGCGGCCTTGTAGTCGCCGGGTGTCATGTTCATGTATTTCTTGAAGATCTTGATGAAATAGCTCTGCGAGCTGAATGCCAGCAGGTTGCTGATCTCCAGCGTGGAGTATTCGGAATACCGCAGGAGATTGGCAGCGGATTCGATCTTCTTCTGATTGACATAATCAATGAAGGTCATACCGACCTCGGACTTGAACAGACGGGACAGATACGCAGCACTCAGATGCAGATGCGATGCGGCATCTTCGAGCATGATGCGGCTGTGCAGATGGTCGCTGATGTAATCGAGCGTCTTGACGATCTGCTTGGAATAGATCCGGCTGTTACGGACACGGCACATCTGACGGGTGTAGCCCTCAAGCATTTCCGCATGAACAGCATGGATTTCGGCGATGGTACGACATTTGTCGGCTTTCATGATAAAGATGTCGCTCAGATGGTATGCATCCTCCGGGCTCATACCGCTGCGGATGCAGAAGCGGGCGATCATGGCGGCTGAAATCGCAAAATGGTATTGCATATTCCGGACAGAGTCGTTACTCAGAATACCGTATCCCTCGCTGCACAGAGGTGTAGCCAGCATACGAACAAGCTCAATGTTGCCCGAACAGATACTTTCATAGAATGCGATTTCCTGGTCAAAGGAAGAATGGACAAAGTTTTCTTCACGGGTCGAGAACAGATGCTCAGCTATCATTTTTTCTGATTCCTCTTTCATACGGACACCCCCTTTTAATATCAATATTATACCATAGTTGAAATCAAATTGCAAGGGGTATCGAGATATTTTTTTTCAAAGCGTGCAAATTCTTATAATTTGCGGTTTATGGCAAGTGCGCAGGTGTTTGAATGCCTGCGCACTTGCTTGGAGAATGGAATAGCGAGGTTCGCTTAGTTGTTGTAGGTTACCCACTGATAGTGAGCAGAGAGCGGGGTCTTGCCGTCGTACTTCTTGAGCCAGTCGATGACATTGTCCTTGTTGTTCGGGTCAGAAACGCCCGGCCAGGTGTTCATCATGATCTTGCCAGGGGTGTTCGGCATATCGCCACGGAGGGTGTAAGCTTCCT